>JBQTJR010000078.1:0-13308 GCA_052386895.1 Sphingosinicella sp. | reverse complement strand
CAACCTCAAGGCTTCGAGCCGCGCGGCGTGAGCATGCCAGGCTGGATGAAGCCGATGCCGCTGGCGCTGCGCGCTTCCTGCTTCAGATTCTCCTGAATCTGCTCATATTCGCGCTCCATTTCGGGCGTGACCGAGGCGCGTGTTTCTTCCAGCGCCCGCTCGAACTCGTCCATCGACACCTTGCTCGCCTTGATCGAGTCGCGCAGCGCGAACAGGCCCGCCCTGCGCACCAAATCCTCAAGATCGGCGCCGGTGAAGCGTTCGGTGCGCTCGGCCAGCCGGTCGAGGTCGACATCCTTGTCGAGTGGCATGCGCCGCGTGTGGATACCGAGAATGTGGCGCCGGCCCTTCAGGTCCGGCACCGGGACGTAGACCAGTTCGTCGAAGCGGCCGGGGCGAAGCAAGGCCGGGTCGATCAGGTTCGGCCGGTTGGTGGCGCCTATCACCACGACCGACTGCAGTTCCTCGAGCCCGTCCATTTCTGCAAGGATGGTGTTGACCACTCGCTCGGTCACCTGCGGCTCGCCGAGCCCGCCGCCGCGTGCCGGCACCAGGCTGTCGAGCTCGTCGATGAAGACCACGGTCGGCGCCACTTGACGCGCGCGCGAGAATAGCCGTGCGATCTGCTGTTCGCTCTCGCCATACCATTTCGACAAGAGGTCCGAGGACTTGGTCGCGATGAAATTGGCCTCGGCTTCGCGCGCCGTAGCCTTTGCTAGCAAGGTCTTGCCGGTGCCGGGCGGGCCGTAAAGCAGGAATCCCTTGGCCGGCCGGATGCCCAGCCGGCGGAACGATTCGGGGTGCTTTAACGGCAGCTCGATGCCCTCGCGCAACCGCTCGCGCGCGTCGTCCACGCCGCCGACATCGTCCCAGCGCGTCGTTGGCATCTGCACCATCACCTCCCGCATCGCCGACGGCTGCACCCGCTTTAGCGCCTCCTGGAAATCGCTGCGGGTAACCGACAATTTTTCCAGCACCGCCGGTGGGATGGTACCGTCGGCGAGATTCAGCTCGGGCATGATCCGGCGGATTGCCTCGATCGCCGCCTCGCGCGTTAGCGCGGCGAGGTCGGCACCGACGAAGCCGTAGGTCTTGCGCGCTAGTTCGGTGAGGTCGACACCCTCGGCAAGCGGCATGCCGCGGGTGTGGATAGCCAGTATCTCGCGGCGGCCGCGCTCGTCGGGCACGCCGATGACGATCTCGCGATCGAACCGGCCCG
This sequence comes from Sphingosinicella sp., assembly GCA_052386895.1. Taxonomy (GTDB): domain Bacteria; phylum Pseudomonadota; class Alphaproteobacteria; order Sphingomonadales; family Sphingomonadaceae; genus Allosphingosinicella. The sequence goes on along the minus strand of JBQTJR010000078.1, from coordinate 12,089 downwards.
GGCGGCGCAGCGCCTCGTCGATCGCCTCGGGCCGGTTGGTGGCCGCGATCACCACCAGGTTTTGCCGCGGCTCGAGCCCGTCCATCAGCGCCAGCAGCTGCGCCACCAGCCTCTTCTCCGTTTCGCCGGTAACCTGCCCGCGCTTGGGGGCGATCGAATCGATCTCGTCGATGAAGATTATCGACGGTGCCGCCTTGGCCGCTTCCTCGAACAGCTCGCGCAGCCTTTTCTCCGATTCGCCATAGGCCGAGCCCATGATCTCCGGCCCCGCGATATGGAAGAACGCGGCCTCGCTTTCGTTCGCCACCGCGCGCGCCAGCCGTGTCTTGCCGGTCCCGGGCGGTCCGTGCAGCAGCACGCCCTTGGGCGGATCGACGCCGAGCCGCTCGAAGATTTGCGGGTAGCGCAATGGCAGCTCGACCATCTCGCGAAGCTGGTCGATGGTAGAGCCGATGCCGCCAATATCGTCGTAGGTGACATCGGCGCGCCGCGGCTCCTGCACCTCGGTATATTCCGATTTCAGCTCGACCTCGGTGTTGGCGTCGATCAGCACGATGCCCTTCGGTACGGTCGACACCACCACCAGGCGGATTTCCTGCAACGCAAAAGCGGGTGCGGTCAGCATCGCCCGCAATTCGGGCGGAATGTCGCCGCGGGTGATCTGCTGCTGGCCGGTGGTGGCGACGACGTCGCCGGCGACGATCGGCTTCATGCCGAAGCTGCGCTTGAGCGCCTGGGTGGAGCCGCGCAGCCGCAGGTTGCGCACCGCCGGCGCGAACACCACCCGCTGCGCCGCCTTCGCCTCGGCCTTGCGGATCTCGACTTCGCCACCATGGGGTACCTCGGCGTTGGCGCGCTGCAAGCCGTCGAGACGGATAATCTCGATTCCCTCGTCTTCTGGATAAGGCCCCACCGCCCGCGCCGCGGTCGCGCGCTTGCCCGTGATCTCGACGACGTCACCTTCGGCAAGGCCAAGCTCGGTCATCGCGGTTCGCGACATCCGGGCGATGCCGCGGCCGCTGTCCTCGGGCCGCATCGTCGCGACCTGCAGCGTCTTCGGCTTCTTTTTCGCTTGCGCCATCCGGGCCTCCCGCCGCTCCCTTATTGCCGCTGAACGACTCGTCCAGTGCGAGGTTCAAACCCGCCTGCCGAGAGCTGAAAAAAGAAGGGCCGGCGCAAGGCCGGCCCGTGGGAGTTTTAGGAGAGGATGCCTCGAAAGGCGGGATCCCTTTCGCACCTGCACACAATATTGTGCAAGTGCGAAGAAAGCGGCTATGAGTGCAGATGCTGCACTTGCGAGGCCAACGTTGAAACGCCTGCCGCCCTTGTCGAAACTGGAAGCGTTCGTCGCGGTCGCGCAATGCGGCTCGGTGAAGGCGGCAGCCTCGTCGCTGGCCTTGTCCTCGCCGGCGCTGACCCGCCGCGTCCAGGGGCTGGAACAATGGCTCGGCTTTCCCTTGTTCGGTCGGCACCATCAGTCGGTGCGGCTGAACGCGGCCGGCGAGCGGCTGCTAGGTGAATTGGCGCCGCTGCTCGACGGCCTGCGGACCTCTCTCGAACGTGCCACGGGGCGCGGCTCCTTGATGCGGCTTCGCCTGGCCGCGATGCCGCTGTTCGCTTCGCACCAGTTGATGCCACGGCTGCCGCGGCTGCGCGTGCTCCACCCGGACCTTCACCTCGACATCGACACCAGGCCGCATGCGCTCGAGCGGCTCGATGACGGCGTCGACGCGGCAATCACGCTGGCGCGAGACGTCGAGGCACCGTTGTTCGCGCGACGGCTGTCGCGCAACAGGGTGGTCGCGATTGGAACCCGCAAATTGCTGGAAGGCGCGCGCCCACTCACTGACCCGGCTCAACTCGCCGAAGCGACGGTGCTGGTGCACAGCGACCTACCCGACGCGTTCGATTACTGGCGCGAGGCTGCGAACCTGCCGGGTCTGGAGCCGGCCGCGGTCGATCATTTCGATTCCGGCCAGCTGATCCTCGACGCGGCCGCGCAGGGGCTCGGAGTCGCCTTCATGCTCGAAATGCATCTCGAGGGAGCACAGGACGACCGGCTGGTGCGGCTGTTCGATGTCGCTGCGGAAAGCCCCTATGCCTATTGGTTCGCCTGCCGGCGCTCATCGCTGAACCGGCAGCCGGTCCGGCACTTCCACGACTGGCTGGTCAGCGAGTTCGGATGAGCGCCTGAAAGCCTAGTTCTTGCGGCCTCGGTTGAGCCGGCTCACCGCCCGCCGCACCATTCCTTTCGGCAGGCGCGGACCAAGCAGGGCCGCCGCCTTGTTGCCGATCCCCGGGACAATTACCGGCCGGTTGCGCGTCATTCCCTCCAGCGCCGCCTTGACCACCGGTGCGGGCGTGACCGAATGGCGCTCCAGCACCGGGCTGGTTGAACCGGCAACGGCGCCGAACTCGGTCGCGGTCGGACCGGGGCAGAGCGCACCTACCTTGATGCCCTTGTCCTTGTATTCCTCGTGCAGCGCCTGGCTGAATGACAGCACGAAGGCCTTCGACGCATAATAAACCGCCATGAACGGGCCCGGCAGAAAGGCAGCGGTCGAGGCGACATTGAGAATCGAGCCGCGGCCTCGTTCCAGCATCCCGGGCAACACAAGGTGCGACAGTTCGACGAGCGCGGCGATGTTGAGGTCGAGCATTTCGCGCTGCCGCTCGAGCGGCAGCGAAGAGAAGCGCCCGGCCAGGCCGAAGCCGGCATTGTTGATCAGCAAGTCGACCGCCATCCCCTCTGCCTCGATCTGGCAGATCAGGCTCGCGGCCGCGCCCGCTTGTGCCAGGTCGATGGCAATGACGTGGGCGCGCGCGCCCGTCTCGCGGACCAGCGCGTCCATCCGGTCGCGGCGGCGCGCCGCCAGCACCAGCACATCGCCGCGCTCGGCGCATTGCCGGACGAACTCGGCGCCAATGCCGGCCGAGGCGCCGGTTATCACGGTGACAAGCCGCACGTCGTGCTGTCTACGGCTCAAGCCGCGCCTTGACGATTTTCCCCGGCGTGCGCGGCGGCTCGCCTTTGGGCAGCGCGTCGACATGCTCCATGCCTTCGACGACATTGCCCCACACGGTGTATTGCCGGTCGAGAAAGCGGCAATCGTCGAAGCAGATGAAGAACTGGCTATTGGCACTGTCCGGATCGTTGGCGCGGGCCATCGAGGCCGTGCCGCGGACATGCGGCTCGGCGCTGAATTCGGCCTTGAGATTGGGTTTGTCCGACCCGCCCATACCGCTACCGCTTGGGTCGCCGCCCTGCGCCATGAAGCCGTCGATGACGCGATGGAAGACAACGCCATCGTAAAAGCCCTGCTCGGCCAGTTCGCGGATGCGGTCGACATGGCCGGGTGCGAGATCGGCGCGCAGCCGGATGAGCACGTCGCCGCCGCTGTCGAGGTTGAACACCAGGGTATTGCGTTCGTCCGCCATCGTTCGACCTCCGCGCATGCGCCTTAGGCCGCTGCCAGGTTCGGCGCCACCCCGCCTCGACAGCCTGGAGGCGGCGTCCTAGGAGGCAGGCACGGTTCAAGACACCGGGAGGAGCGAGATGAGCGACAGCGAACTCGAAGCTCCCGCTGCAGAAACCGAGCGGCCGCCAGCGGAAAGCCGGCTCGACCGCGACGACCGCCTGAAGCCCGAATTCGTCCGCCAGGTGATGGATCGGGTCGAGGCCGGCGACAGCGAAGGGGCGCGGGCGCTGGTCGAGCCGTTGCACCCGGCCGACCTTGCCGACCTGTTCGAGCTGGTCGACAGCGAAGAGAGACGGGCACTCGCCACCGCGCTCGCCGGACAACTCGACGGCGACGTCCTTGCCGAGATGAACGAGTGGGTGCGCGAGGAGCTGCTGGAAATCCTCGAGCCTCACGAAGTGGCCGAGTTCGCCGGCGAGCTCGAGACCGACGACGCGGTCGCGATCATCGAGGACATGGAAGAAGAGGATCAGCGCGCGGTGCTGCGCGCGCTCGATCCCGATGATCGCGCCGCGATCGAAGAGGCCTTGTCCTACCCGGAGGAATCGGCCGGCCGGCTGATGCGCCGCGACGCGGTTGCGGTCCCCGAACATTGGAATGTCGGCCGGGTGATCGACTTCCTGCGCTCGGGCGAAGACCTTGCCACCGATTTCTTCGAGATCTTCGTGGTCGACCCGGCGCACCACCCGATCGGGACCTGCCTGCTCTCCTGGATCCTGAGAACGCCGCGGCGAATCCCGATCGCCGACGTCATGCAGCGCGAGCAGACCCTGATCCCGGTCGATATGGACCAGGAGGAAGTGGCGCTGCGTTTTCAGAAATACGCTTTGGTGTCGGCGGCGGTGGTCGACCAGTCAGGAAGGCTGGTCGGCATGATTACCGCCGACGATATCGTCCACATCATCCAGGAGGAGGCGAGCGAGGACGCGCTGCTGCTATCCGGCGCCGGGGTCGAAGGCGACATCAACGAGCCGGTGGTCGATAGCTACAAGAGCCGGGTCCGCTGGCTGATCGCCAATCTCGGCACGGCCCTGGTCGCTTCGACCGTGATCAGCCTTTTCGAAGGCGCGATCGCGAAGATGGTGTCGCTGGCAGTGCTGATGCCGATTGTTGCCGGCGTCGGCGGCAATGCCGGCACCCAGACGCTGGCCGTGACGGTTCGCGCGCTCGCCACCAATCAGCTGACCCAGTCCAATCGATGGCGGGCGGTGCTGCGCGAGATTCGGGTAGCCTTGCTCAACGGCGCAACCGTGGCCGTGGTGATCGGGCTCGGCGTCTCGCTGGCGTTCGCCAATCCCTTGCTCGGTGCGGTAATCGCGGCGGCGATGCTCGGCAATATCGTCTTTGCCGGCCTGGTTGGAGTGCTGGTGCCTCTCACCCTCGAGCGGTTTGGCGCCGATCCGGCGGTCGCGTCATCGGTGTTCGTGACGATGATCACCGATTCGATGGGGTTTCTGGTGTTTCTCGGCCTGGCCGTGGCCAGTGGCCTGGTGGGCTAGCCTAGCGAGAAGGCTGGCCGCAGCGCACCAGGTCGGCGCCCGGCCCTCGCACGGTGCAGGCGGACCGGCCAGCGACCGAGATCGTCCCCAGGCCAAGCGCGTTTACCGTGGCCGAGCGCACCGCAGTCAGTGTCACGTTTCCGCTTGTCGTCGACGTGATGGTCAGGGTCTCGGCGCGCAGCTGCGGCGCGACAACGTCGCCGCTGCCCTGGATATCCGCGCGCACCGTGCCCGAGCGACCGGCCAGCTCCAGCCGCCCGGAGCCGAACAGGCCGAAAGTGAGGTTGTCGGCGGCAATGCCGGCGACGTTCATGCGGCCGCTGCCTTCGACCGAGAGATCGACACGTAGCCCCGCAACGCGATCGATCGTCAGCTCGGAGGGCCCGATCAGGCGGGCGCCGCGCAGGGTCCGCGTCGCCAGCTCGATGGTAACCGGTCCCTGCACCCCGGTGGCGCCGACCCACTGGTTGCGATTGCGGCGAATGCGCAAGGTCTGCCCGGTGACGTCGAGCGACAGCCGGTCGACCGCCGCGCGAGGGCCGGTGGCGGTCGCCGCCGAAGGCCGGCCGGTGACCAAGCGGACAACATAGGGGCCTTCGACCACCACTCGGTCGAAATCGGTCACCGCGAAGCGGCGTTCCGCGGCGGCCGCCGGCGCCGCGACCGTGAAAAGGCCGGCGATCATGAAAAGCAAACGAGTCATGTGGCCATCGATGACCGCAAAAGCTTGTTCGTCAATTGGTTTCGTCGGACTCCGGTTCGACGCGGTTGGCGCAGTAGATGCGGCCAGAACCCATCCGGCGGACGTCGCAGCTCGCGCTGCCTTGCACGCGGATGTCGCCCGAGCCCATGATCGAGCCGGTCACCGATTGCGACGCGTTGAGCTCGATGTCGCCCGACCCAGCGACCGAGACCGACGCGCGTTGCGTCTCCAGTCCGCCGAGATTGAGGTCGCCGGAGCCAGCGATCGCGGTCTCGACTTCCTCGGCGCGGCCGACCGCGCGGATGCCGCCCGACCCGGCGATCGACAGGCGCGCGCGTCGCGCCTGCAGGCTGACAATCTCGATATCGCCCGAGCCGGCGATCGAGGCGGTGAAATTCTCGGTCTGAGCGGACTGAATGCGAATGTCGCCCGAGCCGGCGATCGAGGCGCCGGTCAGCGCCGGCGCGGTGACATGGACAGTGACGCCGCGATGGCCTCGGAAACGGAAGATGTTGCGGTTGGAGCGCGAGCCGATCTTGAGCACGCCATCCTCGACGCGAATCTCCATCCGCTCGATCGAGCGGGCGTCGCCTTCCGCGCGCACCGCCGGCTCCGCGCCCGGCGTGACGATCACATCGTGCGACCCGTCGACCTCCACCGCCTGGAACGCGCCGACCGGGAAAGCGCGCTCGGCGCGCGGTCCCTCGTCGTCACTGTCGCCAATCGAGCAGGCGCCGACCAGCAAGGCGGCGATAAGGATCGGATAACGCATGTCAGTTCTCCGTGCTGTATTATGCACCTAATACAGACGCGATCATCCGGGTGCAACAAAAAAGGCGGCCATCAAGACCGCCTTCTTCGTGGTCACGCCATCAAGAGACCGTTCAGGCGTCTTCCTTCTGGCGATGATGGATCGTCGCGGCCTTGTTGAGGATGTCAAGGATCTTGGCAAGCGCCGCTTTCTCGTCGAGCTCTTCCATCGCCGCCAACTCGCGCGCGAGCCGGGTCGAGGCCGCCTCGAATATCTGCCGCTCCGAATAGCTCTGCTCGGGCGCGTCGTCAGGGCGGAACAGGTCCCGCACAACCTCGGCAATCGACACCAGGTCACCGGAATTGATCTTGGCCTCGTATTCCTGGGCCCGACGCGACCACATCGTCCGCTTGATCCGCGGCTTGCCCTTCAGCGTGGCCAGCGCCTCCTGCATCGTCTTGTCCGACGACAGCTTGCGCATGCCGACGCTCTCCGCCTTGTTGGTCGGGACGCGCAGCGTCATTTTTTCTTTCTCGAACCGGAGCACATAAAGTTCGAGCCGCATGCCAGCGATGTCCGTGCTCTGCAGGTCAATTACACGGCCGACGCCATGCTTGGGATAAACGACATAATCACCAACGTCGAAGCTCAAAGCTTTCGTTGCCATCTATTGAAGCCTTCCTAGTGGCCGCATTGGACTAGCTACGCATCCGCGCCGAAAGACGCCGAAGCCCTGATCCGATGATGCGGCAATTCGCTGTTGAACACCGTTTGCGGGCGCACAGGCGCCTGCTTCGCGCCTTATTCTGTAGCACCGATTCGACTGGAAATCCAGACTTTCCGCCGCGGTGAGCGAGACAAAGGGCCGCCTGTTAGCTGCGCCCGGAGCGCGGATTCAGTCGCCGCTACCGCCCTGGGCGGAGAAATACTTCTCGAACTTGCCCTCCTCGCCCTTATGTTCGTCCGCGTCGGCCGGCGATTCCTTCTTGCGCGTGATGTTCGGCCAGTCGGCCGAGTAGGTGGCATTGAGCTCGAGCCATTTCTCCAGCCCGGTCTCGGTATCAGGCAAGATCGCCTCGGCCGGGCATTCCGGCTCGCACACGCCGCAATCGATGCATTCGCTGGGATTGATGACGAGCATATTCTCGCCTTCGTAGAAACAGTCGACCGGACACACCTCGACGCAATCCATATATTTGCATCGGATGCAGGCGTCGGTGACGACGTAGGTCATTGACCTTTTCTCCTCGAATGGGGCTCTAAGAGGCCGACCCTTCGCTCGTCAATTCGCAATAGACCCGTCGGCTCTGCTCGGGGGAACCCCGCCGTTGCGGCAGCTGTTCGACCCGGATCACACGCACGCGCCCACGATGGGCAAAACTCAAGACCTCGCCGACGCGAACCGGTGCGTGCGCCTTGTCGACCAGCCGCCCAGACAGGCGGATCCGGCCCTGTTCTGCCAGCGCCTGCGCCCGTGCACGCGTTCTGACGATGCGCGCGAACCGCAGGAACTTGTCGGGCCGAAGGGTGTCAGCCACGCTCCGGCACCCGGTCGCGCAAGCGGGCGAGCGCGGCAAAGGCGGTTGAAGCGGGTTGCTCTCCACGTCGACGTGGCCGGGTGCGGCCGTGCCACACCCATTCTTGTTCGCCCTGAGGGCGGCGAAAGCCAAGGTCGCGCATCAGTTTCGCTACCGCCTCCGCGTTCAGCCCCAGCGAGGTCACCAAGCCGGCGTCGATCGGCACCGATTCACCCTTGGCGCGGGCTTCGTGCGCGCGCCGCGCCATCCGCTCGGCGATATCGACCCGGATAAGCTGCGGGCCCGCCGGCCGGAATCCAAGCCGCGACCAAATCTCGCGCTCGAGCCCGCCTGGATTCGCCACCACCGGGCTCGACCCCGGCGGCAAGGCCGGCATCGTCTCGCCGGCCGCCGCGACGGCCAACGCTGCTCGCCAGCGCAATGCCTCGGGCTTCAATGCCGCCGGCATGAACAGGTCGAGCGCGCCGATGCGGATGCCAAACTTGGCGATGCTGCGGCGCTGCGCGCGATCGAGATCGGTCAGCGCCTTGCCAGCGTCGTCGCGCGGCAGGACACCGCCGCGATCGACGATCATGGCCAGCAGCGAACGAATCGCGGCAGGTGCCGCCGGATCGCGCGCCGCCGCTCCGGCCCGTCGCAGCGGCGACAGCGCCTGCTCGACCCGACCCCTTATCCAGTCCTGCAGCCTTGTCATCACTGCCTCGCGGCCTCGCCGCGACACCGAATCGATGCGGCGATCTAGTCGCACCTGCGGCGACAGCAGGTTCTTGCCAGGCGCTAGCCGCGCCACCTCGTGACCGCGCCAGTGAATCGCCACCGGCCGCCCCATCTCGGTGTGGAGCGCGAAATGCTGGTCGGAATCGGCCGACAGCGCGGCGGCGCGCCTTTCATATTCACCGGCCAGCCGCCGCTCAGCGGTCGCCAGCAGCATCTTGCGGTCGGAGTGGCGCGCGGCCGGATCGACTTCGAACGCAAAGCCTAGCAGCCGGCCGATCGCGAAGGTGCCGACGCTCACTTCCCCCTGTTCGTCGATGATCACCGGGAACTCGCCTGCGCCCTTGCGCCCCAGGTCGCGCATCAGCACCGAGGTGCGGCGATCGACGAAGCGCTGGGTCAGGCGCTGGTGGAGAGCATCGGAAAGCCGCTCTTCCACCGCCATCGTCCTTTCGGCCAGCTCGGCCGGCTCGGCCACCCAGTCGGACCGGTGCGCAACGTAGGCCCAGGTCCGCACCCCGGCGAGGCGATCGGCGAGGGCATCGATGTCGCCCTGCACATCGTCCAGCCGTGCCACCTCGGCCGCGAACCAGGCGGTCGGCACCCGGCCGTCGCCTTCGCTTAGGTGGCTGAAGATGCGCGCCACCAGCCGGCTGTGTTGCTGCGGCTCGGTCTTGCGGAAATCGGGCAAGCCGCAAGCCTGCCATAGCCTTGCCACGGCCTCCTTGCCCCGCAACGCCTGCACCTTCGGTTCCTCGGCGAGCAGTTTGAGTACGGCCAGGTCGGTCGCTTCCGGCGCGGCGCGCAGACCGGCCCGGTCCGGCCGCCGCTCGAGGGAGCGGATCAGCGAATCGACGCTCGCGCAATCGAGCTCGCTCTCTCGCCAGAAGAGATGGTCAAGCGGCGCGAACTCGTGCGACTCGATCGCCTCGATTTCCTCGGGACGGAACTCGGCGAGCGGCTCACCCTCGATGGTCAGCGAGCCGAACGTGCCGTCGCGCTGGTGACGACCGGCGCGGCCCGCGATCTGGGCCATTTCCGCCACCGTCAGCCTCCGTCGGCGGTTGCCGTCGAACTTGCTCAAACCGGCGAAGGCAACATGGCCGACGTCCATGTTGAGCCCCATGCCGATCGCATCGGTGGCAACGAGGTAATCGACGTCGCCGGCTTGGTACATCGCCACTTGGGCGTTGCGGGTGCGCGGGCTCAAGGCGCCCATCACTACCGCCGCGCCGCCGCGCATGCGGCGCAGCATTTCCGCGACCGCGTAAACCTGCTCGGCGGAGAAAGCGACGATCGCCGAGCGCGGCGGCAGCCGCGACAGCTTGGCGGGCCCGGCATAGCTCAGGGTCGAGAAACGCGGTCGGCCGACGATTTCGGCATCGGGCAGCAGCTGGCGCACCATCGGCGCCAGGCTTTCCGAGCCGAGGATAAGGGTCTCCTCGCGGCCACGCGCCCGCAGTAGCCGATCGGTGAACACGTGGCCGCGTTCCGGATCGGCGCCGAGCTGCGCCTCGTCGACCGCGACGAAGGCGAATTCGCGCTGCTTGCTGGCCGGCATCGATTCCGCCGTGCTGAGAAACCAACGCGCCTGCGGCGGCAGGATTTTTTCCTCGCCGGTGAGCAGCGCGACCTGCTGGGTCCCCTTCAAGGCTGCGACGCGGTCGTAGATTTCGCGCGCCAGCAGCCGTAGCGGGAAGCCGATCACGCCCGATGAATGCGCCGCCATCCGCTCGACCGCGAGATGGGTCTTGCCGGTATTGGTTGGGCCGAGGATCGCCTTTAGCATCTTTCAACCTTAGATGGCGTACGCTCCAAAAAGCGCAACAAGGGCGATCGGGCTCGCTTCGTCGGCAGCAAAGTCCGCTTCATCGCAGCCGTCCCGGGCTGCCCGGGTCCGTAAATTGACTTTAACTTCTGGCACCTACTAGCCTTGCTACCTGCCAAGCGGGAGCGCGGCGGGGGGTTTTTAGGGCGCGCGGGGTTATCCGGCCTTGTATCGTTTCGCTGACGTCACTGGTGCATCCGGCGGTGCCGCCGCGCTTGCTTTGCGCGATCCGTCGCGCCGTGCCCCGACGTCGCCGCAGCTGCTTCCCGATTTTGACCTCGCGGTCGACCTCGGCCACCGCATCGGCTCGCGCGAATGGTTCCGCGGCTTCGCCACCTGCCTTGGTCTTTGCTACGCCGCCTGGCTGCTCGGCCCGACCTGGGAGCCGCTGCCGGCGATGGCCGGCCCGCCCTTGGGCGATGCCGAATATGAGCAGGCGCAGGCACTGGCCTTCGCCCCGCTCGCGCTGGGCGGCGATAGCGGCCGACGAATGGCACCCACCGCAGCGGTCGAGCCGCTGACGGAGACGCCCGAGCGTCCAATCCTCAACCTGAGAGCGACGCTGGGACGCGGCGACAGGTTCGCCCGCATGTTGCAGCGCGCCGGCGTGTCGGGCGCGCAGGCCGACGAGGTGGCGACGATGATTGGCGGAGCGGTACTGCTCGGCGACATTCGCGCCGGGACGTCGGTCGACATCACGCTCGGAAGACGGCCCAATCGCACGGTCCCGCGCCCGCTAGAGCAACTGCGCTTCCGTGCCCGTTTCGACCTGCGCATCGAGCTGGCGCGCGTGGGCGAAGGTTTCAATGTCACCGCCGTTCCGATCGCGGTCGACGAAACGCCGCTCAGGATCCAGGGCCGCGTCGGGTCCAGCCTTTATCGCTCGGCCCGCGCCGCCGGCGTGCCGGCGCGACACGTCGAAGCCTATATCCGGGCGCTCAACAGCCAGATCGCCATCCCGTCCGCGCTCAATTCAGACGACCGGTTCGACATCATCATCGAGCACCGCCGCGCCGCCACCGGCGAGACGGAGACCGGGCCCCTGCTCTATGCCGGCCTCAAGCGGCCGAGCGGGCGCGACTTGCAGATGATGCCGTGGGACAGCGACGGCCGCACGCAATGGTTCGAAGCCGCCGGCGTTGGCCGCGAAAGCGGCGGCCTGCAGCAGCCGGTTCCGGGCCGCGTTACGTCCAACTATGGCCTCAGGATGCACCCGATCCTCGGTTACTCGCGCATGCACCGCGGCCTCGATTTCCGCGCCGCGTACGGCACGCCGATCCTCGCCGCAGCCGATGGCCGGGTCACTGGCGCCGGCTGGGCCGGCGGCTATGGCCGGCAGGTACGGCTCTCGCACAATGCCGGAATCGCCACGTCTTACTCGCACATGAGCCGAATCGTCGTCAGCCCGGGCACGCGGGTACGGCGGGGCCAGGTGATCGGCTATGTTGGCTCGACCGGTCTCTCGACCGGTCCGCACCTGCACTATGAAATGTATCGCAACGGCGTGACGATAAACCCGCGCACCGTGCGCTTCACCAGCCGCGCGCAGCTTGCTGGCAACGAGCTGACTCGCTTCC
>JBQTJR010000077.1:0-8443 GCA_052386895.1 Sphingosinicella sp. | reverse complement strand
GAAGGGGACTCTGCATGCCTATCAAACGAACCGAGGATTCTGAAAAGGAGTTCGCAGCGATGCTGCTCGCGCGCGCGGGCATCGACTACGAAGACCTGGTCGCGGGCAAGCTAACCCTGGCCGACTTCAGGCGGCTTGCCGAGGCGGCCGCCGGGCTGCAGTCGTTATCCACGTCGATCGAGCCGCAGGGCGGATGAGATGGCCACGCGGAGCTGGGAAACGACTTTTCATTAGGCATCCACTGTAGTTAGATCTCATGATGGCATACGAATGCGTAAAACAGGATGGGCGGTGGCGTAGCGAGCTAGCGATGGATTGGGGAAGGTGGATTAGAGAATCCGATAAACTGTACGGAAAGCACTTAAGGCTACGTGATTACTCACCATTCGAATACCATGAGGTGGCTGCGGTAGGTTTCCTTACCGCTGCAGCAGCGAGAGCCGGGTTCCTCACACTGAACGAATTTGAGACGACCAAATCCAGGAAAACAGGCAGCCGGGGGAGACCGTCCCATGTACCAGGGCGAGCTGATCTTTGGATGCTCGGAAAGAAGTATTCCTATAGTTTTGAATTCAAACGAGCTTGGTATGCGGCCACATTGAAAAATCTGAAAAAGCAAATGAAGGCTGCCGTCTCGGACATCGATTGTTCGCATGAGGAGTGTAAGTACGCGGTAGGCGGTCTCATTGCTTTTGTGGAACATGAAAAACGCAACAAAGCATGCATGGAATTTGTCGACGATCCTGAAGTAAATTTCGCCTATCGAATTGGTCCGCGTGGTCGACGTGGAGCTTTTTTGTATTTTTCGATCAGGTCGTAGATCGCAATTCGAGCTGTCAGCTCGAACATCCTGATTCTCAGCCCTCGATCTGCGTTGCCGCGGCCGGGTCTGCGAGCCCGACGCCGATCGTCGCGCGCGCCGATTCCGCCTCGGTGCTGGTCACCGGGTAGGCGCAATAATCGGCCGCGTACCAGGCGCTCGGTCGGTGATTGCCGGAGAGGCCGATGCCGCCGAATGGCGCCTTCGACGGTGCGCCGTTGGTCGGGCTGTTCCAGTTGACGATGCCGGCGCGGACGCCCGCCCAGAACTTGTCATATTGCTCCGGGCTGCCGCCGACCAGGGAGGCCGACAGGCCGTAGCGGGTGGCATTGGCCTCGGCGATCGCGCTGTCGAAATCGGGCACCCGGACGACCTGCAGCACCGGCCCGAACAATTCGGTGTCGGTGCGCGGGTTGATCTCGGTGACGTCGATCAGGCCGGGGGTGAGGAAGGGCAGATCATCGCTCTTGCGGTCGAGCCGGCGGATCGCGCGGCCGCCCCGTCCCATCTTGTCGAGAAACGCTTCCTGCAGCCGGTCGGCCGCCTCGTTGTCGATTACCGGTCCCATGTACGGCGCCGGCGTCGCGTGCGGATGATCGACGATCAGCCGGTCGACGAGGCCGGCGACCGCCTCGATCAGCGCTTCGTGCTGCCCGTCCTCGACGATGAGCCGCCGCGCCGCGGTGCAGCGCTGGCCGGCGGAGAGATAGGCCGATTGCACCGCGATCGCCGCCGCCGCGTGCAAATCCTTCGCTTCCCACACCACCAGCGGGTTGTTGCCGCCCATTTCCAGCGCCAGGATCTTGTGCGGCGTTTCGGCAAACTGGCGCGCGATCCCCAGCCCGACCCGCGCCGAGCCGGTGAACAGGAGGCCGTCGATGCCGGCATGGACGGTCAGCGCCTGGCCGGTCTCCGGCCCACCCTGGACGCAGCACACCACGCCCTCCGGAACGCCGGCTTGGTGATAGAGATTGCACAGATATTCGCCGACCGCCGGTGTCTTCTCGCTGGGCTTGAACACCACCGCGTTGCCCGCGATCAACGCCGGTACGATGTGGCCGTTGGGCAGGTGCGCCGGGAAATTGTACGGCCCCAGCACGGCCAGCACCCCGTGCGGCTTGTGGCGTACCGCCACCCTTGTTGCCAGCGCGCCCTCCAGCCGCCGCTGCGGCGTGCGTTCGGCAAAGGCCGCCACCGACAGGTCGACCTTGTTGATCACCGCCTCGACCTCGGTCCGCGATTCCCACAGCGGCTTGCCGGTCTCGCGCGCGATCAGGTCAGTGAACGGATCGATATTGGCGCGGACATTGTTGGCGAAGCGCCGCAGCGTCTCGGCGCGCACGGCGAGCGGCTTCGCCGCCCACGCCGCCCAGGACTGGCGCGCCTTTTCGACCTCGGCATCGACGTCGCCGCTGCTGCCGGTCCACAGCTCCGCGCCCGTCGCCGGCTCGGTGGAGGTGAGGGTTTCCGACATTAGCGCTGTTGTGCCGTCGGGTGCGGAATTTTCAAGCCGCTGCCGCTACGGAATGCGCCTCGCCCATCCGCCGCGCCGCGGCGATCTTGCCATACAATCCCGACCAGTCGTCGGCCTCGTCGATCCGGCTCCAGATCGCTTCCACTTCGTCGATGTGCATCGAACAGGGCGCCTCGTCGCGCCAATAGTCATGGTCGAGCGCCCCCGGCACCGCCTGTCGGCCGTCGATCGCGTCACGGAACGCGTTGAACGCTTCGCCATCATAGGCGGGGTCCCTGGCACCGCGCAGCGTGCCGCCGCGCCAGTCGAAGAAGAAGCGGTCGATCGTCACCGTCTTCGCCGCCAGCGCCGTTTCGAGCGCATGCACCAGCTCCAGGTCGTGCTCCAGCTCGCCGGCGACGATTCCCAGCCGCCGGAACAGCGCATCGCGCAGGGCAAGCTGGAAGCGATTGGGAAATTCCTGCAGCGCCGGCGTCAGCGCCTCGGCCGGCGCTTGTCCCCGCAGCGCCAGCGCAAGCTGCACCAGGTCCCAGTGGATCGCCTCGGGCTGGCGGCCGAACGCATAGAGCCCGGCATGGTCGAAATAGGCCGCGGTGAAACCGCCTTCCCAGTGAGGCGTCCAGCGCCACGGCCCGTAATCGAAGCTCTCGCCGGTGACGTTGATATTGTCGCTGTTGAGCACGCCATGGACGAAGCCGGCGGCGATGTACGACGCGGCCAGTTGCACCGTCCGGGCCGTCGCCAGGTCGACCAAGGCCGCCGCATTGCCGGCGTCGTCGCCGGTTGCGGCGTCGCCGAAAAAATGGCGCAGGCAGTATCGGGTCAGCGCGCGCAGGTTTTCGATCTCCTCGAAATAAGCGAGCCGCTGGAAGGTGCCGATGCGGATGTGGCCGTGGCTGAGGCGGACCAGCACCGCGCTTCGGGTCGGCGAGGGCTCGTCGCTGCGCTCCAGCGCCTCGCCGGTCTCGATCAGCGAAAAGGTCTTGCTGGTGTTCGCCCCGAGCGCCTCCAGCATCTCGGTCGCAAGCAGCTCGCGCACCGCGCCCTTCAGCGTCAGCTGGCCGTCGCCGAACCGGCTGTAAGGGGTTTTCCCTGAGCCCTTGGTGCCGAGGTCCAGCAGTCGCCCGCGGGAATCGCGCATTTGCGCGAACAGGAAGCCGCGCCCGTCGCCGATCTCCGGGTTGTACACCCTGAATTGGTGGCCGTGATATTTGAGCGCCAGCGGCATTGCGAGATTGTCCGGCAGCGGCTCGAACCGCGCGAAATGACCGATCCAGGCCTCGTCGCTCAAGCCGTCGAGACCGACGCTCGCCGCGGCGCGGTCGTTGCGCCACCGCGGGATCGCCTGCGGAAACTCGGCCGGTACGACCTCGTCGTAGAACGCCGGCCCCAGCGTCAGTATCGCCGGATCGGGCGCATAGCGCGCGGGTTGCGCAGGCACGGCCATCAGTCGATAGGGAGAGGCAAGCGTGAGGGGTGGTTCATGGCGGATTGGTCCGACGGCTATTGGTCATCGAGCGATGACCTGCGGCTCCATTACCGGGACTATGCCGGCGATACGAGCCGGCCGCCGATCGTCTGCATTCCCGGCCTCACCCGCAATGCTCGGGATTTCGAGGGGGTCGCCGACCGGCTCGCCGGTGACTGGCGGCTGATCTGCGTCGAGCTGCGCGGCCGCGGCGATAGCGGCTATGCCAGGGATGCGTCGAGCTACGTACCGATGTCCTACGTCGCGGACATCGAGGCGCTGGTCGCCGAGCTCGGCCTCAAGAAATTCATCCTGTTCGGCACCTCGCTGGGCGGGCTCGTCACCATGCTGCTCGCGCTCAACGATGCTAAGCGCATCGCCGGCGCGCTCTTGAACGACATCGGCCCCGAGCTGGAGGCGCGCGGCATCGAGTTCATCTTGTCCTATGTCGGCCGACCCCAGAATTGGCCGACCTGGCTGCACGCCGCCCGCGCGCTCGCCGAGGGCCAGCACGAGCGCTACCCGGATTGGGACCTCGATGACTGGCTGGTCTATGCCAAAAGGCTGTGCAAGCTGACTCCGGCCGGCCGCGTCGTGCTCGATTACGACATGCGCATCGCCGAGCCGTTCCGGCCGTCTTCGGGCAGTGCCGGCTTCGACCTGTGGCCGGCCTTCACGCGTCTCGCCTCGACCCCGACTCTGCTGCTGCGCGGCGCGCGGTCCGACCTGCTCAGCCTCGCTACCGTCGAGCGGATGCAGGCGGTCCATCCGCTGCTCGAAATTGTCACCGTGCCGCGAGTCGGCCACGCGCCGACGCTCGACGAGAAGGAATCGCGCGACGCGATCGACCGGCTGCTGACCCGGGTGCTGGATGAAAGCGCGCCCGCGCAGCGCTCGCAGGCGGTCGGAGTCGAAGACGGGCGACGCCGCAGGCGAGCCCAGCCGGCCGCCTGAGTCTGTGGTTGATGCTGCGCCGGCCCGCTCCCCCTCCCAGCCTCCCAGAGCATAACCTGTCGTTGGGAGGCTGGGAGGGGGAGCGGGCTGGCGCGATCCCGCGGGAGCGGGACCCGAAGGCATGACCATTCGCATCCTTCACTGCCATTCGACCTTTTCACTCGGCGGCAAGGAAGCGCGCTCGGTCCGGCTGATCAACGCGTTCGGCGACGCCGCCGAGCACACCTTCCTGAGCGCGATGCCGGGCCGGCTCGAGGCGGGTGCCGCGCTAGATCCGGGCGTGACGGCCGATTTTCCCGACGATGCGCCGCCACTTACCGGCCAGCCGTCGCCGCTGCGGCTAGGGCGCCTGGCGCGCTATCTGCGGCGCTTCGACCTCGTGCTCACTTACAATTGGGGCGCGTTCGACGCCGTGATGGCGCGGCGCATCTTCGCCAGGGCCCTCGACCTTCCGCCGCTTGTCCATCACGAGGATGGCTTCAACGAGGACGAGGCGCTCGCGCTGCTGCCGCGCCGCAACCTCTACCGCCGGCTCGGCCTGCCGGGAGCGTTCCGGCTGGTGGTGCCGTCGCAGCGTCTGGAACGGATCGCGCGCCAGGCCTGGCACCAGCCGGTGGAGCGGATCGTACGCATAGCCAATGGCGTGCCCATCGCCCGCTTCGCCGCCGCGCCCGAGGCCGATGCGATTCCCGGCTTTGCCCGCCGCCCGGGCGAGGTGGTGGTCGGAACCGTCGCCGGCCTGCGCGCCGTCAAGAAATTGCCGCGGCTGGTGCGCGCGCTTGCGGCCGCAAGCCGCGACAACGCCCGGCTGGTGATCGTCGGCGAGGGGCCGGAAAGCGAGCGGATCGCCGCCGCGGCGCGCGAAGCCGGCATCGCGTCGCGCGTGCTGATG
Source organism: Sphingosinicella sp. (assembly GCA_052386895.1). Taxonomy (GTDB): domain Bacteria; phylum Pseudomonadota; class Alphaproteobacteria; order Sphingomonadales; family Sphingomonadaceae; genus Allosphingosinicella. Next base: position 2,835 of record JBQTJR010000077.1, on the reverse strand, counting down.
CCGGGTTTCCTCGCCGACACGGCCCGCTGGATCGGCCATTTCGACATTTTCGCTCTGTCGTCGGACAGCGAGCAGGCGCCGATCTCGTTGTTGGAAGCGATGGCGGCCGGCCTGCCGGTCGCTGCCACCGCGGTCGGCGACGTGCCGCTGTTGGTCGCCGAGGACAATCGGCCGCTGCTGGTTGCGCCGGAGGACGAAGCCGGCCTCGCCGCCGCGCTCGCCAGCCTGATCGACCAGCCGGGGCTGCGGCGCGCGCTCGGCCAGGCCAATCGCGAGCGCGCCGCCGCCGAATTTGACGAGCAAGAGATGATCGCGGCCTACGCCCGCCTCTATGCCGAGGCGATCGGGCGGCCTGGCGCCTTCGCCGGTTCAGCCTGAGCTTGTCGAAGGACGCAATCATGATTTTGCCCCAATTCGCGCTAGAGGCTATAGCCGCCGCTCATCCCGTCCCTGGAGACCTGATGTTCAAGGGTATCAGCCCTATCCTCTATGCGGGCCGCGAGGTGCTTCCCCTGATCGAAGGCGGCAAGGGCGTTTCGGCGACCAATCACATGAGCTCGGGCGCCTGGGCGGCCGCCGGCGGCATCGGCACCGTCTCCGCGGTCAACGCCGACAGCTACGATCCTGAAGGGCGGATCATCCCTCAGGTCTATCACGCGCTCACCCGCCGCGAGCGCCACGAGGAATTGATCCAGTATGCGATCGACGGCGCGGCGCAGCAGGTTCAGCGCGCCTACGAAATCGCCAGCGGCAAGGGCGCGATCAACATCAACGTGCTGTGGGAAATGGGCGGCGCGAAACGGGTCCTGCACGGCGTGCTCGAACGCACCAAGGGGCTGGTGTCCGGGGTCACCTGCGGCGCCGGCATGCCCTACCAGCTCTCCGAGATCGCGGCCTCCTACGGCGTCAATTACCTGCCGATCATCAGCTCGGCCCGTGCCTTCCGCGCTTTGTGGAAGCGCGCTTACTCCAAAGCCGCCGAATGGCTCGCCGCGGTGGTCTACGAGGATCCCTGGCTCGCCGGCGGCCATAACGGCCTGTCCAATGCCGAGGACCCGTTGAAGCCCGAAGATCCCTATCCTCGGGTGAAGGCCTTGCGGGAGACGATGCGCGAAGGCGGCATCGCCGATTCGCTGCCGATTGTGATGGCCGGCGGCGTCTGGAACCTGAAAGAATGGGAACACTGGATCGACAATCAGGAGCTCGGCCAGATCGTCTTCCAATTCGGGACGAGGCCCCTGCTCACCAAGGAAAGCCCGATCCCCGAAGAGTGGAAGCAGCGGCTGATGACGCTCGAGGAAGGCGACGTGCTGCTGCATCGCTTCTCGCCGACCGGCTTCTATTCCTCGGCGGTGCGCAACCCCTTCCTGCGCGCGCTCGAGGCGCGCTCGCAGCGCCAGATCGCCTTCACCAAGGAGCCGTTGGGCGACCACAAGTTCCCGCTCGATGTCGGCGTCGCCGGCAAGAAGAATTTCTGGGTGACCAAGGGCGATCTGCTGCACGCCCGCGAATGGTTCGCGCAAGGTTATACCGAGGCGATCAAGACGCCCGACGAGACCCTGGTGTTCACGACCCCCGAGGAAAAGCACGTCATCCGCAAGGACCAGGCCGAGTGCATGGGCTGCCTGTCGCAATGCGGCTTCTCGTCATGGGCCGATAATGAGAAAAACAGCACCGGCCGGCTCGCCGATCCGCGCAGCTTCTGCATCCAGAAGACGCTGCAGGAAATCGCCCATGGCGGCCCGGTCGATCACAATCTGATGTTCGCCGGCCACTCCGCCTTCCGCTTCCGCAGCGATCCCTTCTACTCGAACGGTTTCGTGCCGACCGTGAAGCAACTCGTCGAACGGATTCAGACGGGCTACTGACCGCATCCGTGCGTAAGCCTGTATTTGCCGCGTTGACTGTCGGTGCCTGCTTCGCGGCCGCACTCGACGCGCAGCCTCGCCGTCAGCCGCCTTACTGGGCCTCGATCGATTCCGGCCGGGCGATGATGCGCACCGGCCCGGGGCGCAACTATCCCGGCACATGGCTCTACGTGCGCCGCGATCTGCCGGTGCGGGTGTTGACCGTCTACCGAGAATGGCGACGCATCCGCGATCCGGACGGCACCACCGGCTGGATGCTGGTCACCTTGCTTAGCGATCGCCGCACCGCGATCGTCCGCGGCAATGGCGTCAGGCCCTTGCACATCGAGCCCGACGAGCGCTCGCCGGTTTCCTGGCGGGTCGAGCCCGGCGTCGTCGGCCGCCTGTCGCGTTGCGCGAACGGCTGGTGCCGGCTCGACACCGGCGAACGCGGCGGCTTCATCCGCTCCGATCATCTCTGGGGCCTCGGCCGCAACGAGGTGATCGGCTGAGCCGCTTCGCTTGTGATTTCGCGGCGGCATTGCCATCGCGCCCACTATGGCCGGTCTCCCCTCGCCGCCCGCTCACCTGCTCGCAGGGGCCGCTCTGTTCCTCGACTTCGACGGCACCCTGGTCGAGTTGGCCGAGACGCCGGATTCGATCCGGGTAGAACCGGGGCTGGCCCCTCTGCTCGAGCGCATCCGCGCGCAGCTGGGCGGCCGCCTCGCCATCGTCAGCGGCCGCTCGCTCGACGATCTGGAGCGGCACGTGCCCTTGTCCGGGATCGCGTTCTCCGGTTCGCACGGGCTCGAGTTGCGGCTGCCCGGGGGCACCCGCCTGCCCTTGAGCATCCCGATCGGTTTCGACGAGGTTCGCCGCGAGGCCCGCGGCATCGCCGCGGCGGCCGACGGCCTGCTGGTCGAGGACAAGCCGGCCGGTGTCGCCATCCATTATCGCCGCGCGCCGGAAATGGCGGCGCAAGTGCAGG
>JBQTJR010000076.1:0-29800 GCA_052386895.1 Sphingosinicella sp. | reverse complement strand
CCCCGCAACCATTCGGCACGCGCCGGCGTGACGAATAAGGCCAGGGTGGCCGCGAACAGGGCCAGCGCCCGCAACATCGTCTTCATCGATTGATTCCCCCAAGCGTTTGTATCACAAGCTAAATACTTGATCCAGATTTTGTCGTCCTATTGAGCCGGTGGCGGAGAGGGTGGGATTATGAGCTTCGCTCATGGTCTCAGCCGCGCTGGCGCGCGGCTTCGGCTCGAACCCGGGTGGGTACTACCCGGCCCTTGGCCATCATCGCGGCCCCCTCCCAAGGGAGGGCCGCGATGATGGCGGAGAGGGTGGGATTCGAACCCACGGTGGGCATGAACCCACGGCGGTTTTCAAGACCGCTGCCTTAAACCACTCGGCCACCTCTCCACATCGCCCAACCGTTCCGTACATCAGGCGAACGCCAGCGTGGACGGGCTTTCACACCAGCGAAAGCTGATGTCATATAGGGAACAGGGGGACGAGGCCCAAAAATGCGTTTGGCGAGTGGATTGGCCGTGTTCGGGCTGATGGCGGGGGTGCCGGCGGCAAGGCTGGGCCCTGACGTTCATTCATCGGCGGCGCCGTTTCCGCTCGGCTTCGCAAGCCCGGCGGCTGCCCAGTCAGGGGGCTTCAGCCAGCAGGGCTTCGAAGCGTTCCTGCCGCAGCTGCGCCTCGAGGCGGAACGAGCGGGCATTGCACGGTCGACGATCGATCGCGTCTTCCCGACCCTGGAATTCTCCTTTCGGACGATCGAGCTCGACCGGGCGCAACCGGGGGGCCTGGCTGGCGGCAATGCCAATCCGCCTTTCGCTCCCTACCGGGCGCGTCACCTGACCTCCGGCCTGATCAATCGCGGCCGGATGCGCTACGCCGAAAATATCGAGCGCCTGAACGCGATCGAACGCCGTTTTGGCGTGCAGCCCTCGGTGCTGGTGGCGATCTGGGGCAAGGAAACCAGCTATGGCAGCCTGACCGGCAGTTTCGACCTGCTCAATTCGCTCGCCAGCCTGGCCTATGAGGGCCGGCGGCGGCGGCTGTTCAGCGACGAGTTCATTGCCACCTTGCGCATGGTCGAGCGGGGCTTCCCGCGCTCGCAACTGGTCGGCAGCTGGGCGGGCGCGACCGGCCAGCCGCAATTTCTGCCTAGCGTCTATATGCGCGTGGCGGTCGACGGCGACGGCGACGGCCGCGCCGATATCTGGCGCAGCGAGCTGGATGCGCTCGCCTCCATCGCCAATTATCTGCGCAATGCCGGCTGGCGGCCCGGCCTGCGCTGGGGCACCGCGGTCCGGGTTCCGGCCGATCTCGATCGTAGCGCGTTGCGCAACCGGCTGCGCTCGCCGCGCTGCCCGCGCGTATTCGATCGTCACAGCCGCTGGCTGACCGCCCGCGAATGGCGCAATCTCGGCGTCGCCAATTCGCTGCCGGGGGAGGCGATGGCCAGCCTGATCGAGCCAGACGGGCCGGGCAGCACCGCTTATCTGCTGACCAACAATTATCGCGTGATCCTCGACTATAATTGCTCGAACTTCTACGCGCTGACGGTGGGCCTGCTGGCCGATTCGATCTCGCAATAGGAGTATAGGTTTGTTCGCAGCGATCCTGCGCCGGCTGTCATTGGCCGCAGCCGGACTGTCACTGGCGCCCGCCACGCCGGCCCAGGCACAAGCCTTCGAATCGCCCGCGCCGATCGCCTACATGGTCGACCTTTCGTCGGGCGCGATCCTGTTCTCGCGCCAGGCCGACCGGCGGATCCCGCCCGCCTCGATGGCCAAGATGATGACCACCCACGTCGTGTTCGACCTGGTCGAACGGGGCGAGCTGCGGCTCGAACGGATGTGCCAGGTGCGGCCCGAGACCTGGCAACGCTGGCATGGCCCGCAGGCCGGCTCAACGATGTTCCTTTCGCCCGGGCAGCGCGTGTCGGTGGGCAACCTGCTGCACGGCATCATCACGCTTTCGGGCAATGACGCTACCGTCGTGCTCGCCGAGTGCGTCTCCGGCACCGAGGCCGGGTTCGTCGCGCTGATGAACCGGCAGTCGCGCGCGCTCGGGCTCGCCAACTCGCGCTGGGGCAACCCGGTCGGCTGGCCCGACCAGGGTCGGACCTACACAACCGCGCGCGACCTCGCGGCGCTGGCCGCAGCGACCATCCGCCGTCACCCGCGCCTGTACCGGGACTATTATGGCCGGCGCGAATTCACCTGGGGCCGGACGATGGACTCGGGCGACCCGATCACCCAGCCGAACCGCAATCCCCTGTTCGGACGCATCGCCGGGGCCGACGGCCTCAAGACCGGTCATACCGAGGAAGCGGGTTTCAGCTTTACCGGCTCGGCCGAGCGCGGCGGCCGCCGGCTGGTCATGGTTGTCGCGGGCCTGACCGGTTTCAACCAGCGCATCGAGGAATCGGTGCGTTTCATGCAATGGGGCTTCGACGCCTGGCGCGCCCATCGGCTGCTGGCGCCGGGCCAGCGCGCCGGCCAGGCCCGCGTGCAGCTCGGCAATAGCTCGTTGGTCGGCCTGGTCTCGCCGCAGGGCGTCGCGGTCACGGTCCCGGTCGGCTGGACCGGGCGGATGAGCGCGCATATCGTCTACCGGGGGCCGGTGAGGGCCCCGGTCAGCGCCGGTCAGCCTGTTGCCCGGCTAGAAATCCGCGGCGCCGGCCTGCCGCCGCAGGCCACCGAGCTGATGGCCGAGCAAGCGGTCGGCGAGGCCGGCATTCTCGCCCGGGTCTGGGCCGGCCTCAAACACCTTTTCGGTCTCGAATGACGCCGTGACCGGGCGCTTCATCTCGCTCGAAGGCGGGGTGGGAGTCGGCAAATCGACCCAGTGCGCCCGGCTAGCCGAGGCGCTCAGGCGCCTTGGCTTCAGCGTCGTAGAGACCCGCGAGCCCGGCGGCAGCGCCGGTGCCGAGGCGATCCGGGGCCTCTTGCTGAAGGGCGAGGAAGATCGCTGGTCGGCGGCGGCCGAGGCGCTGCTGTTCGCCGCTGCGCGCTCCGATCACGTCGATCGAACCATCCGGCCGGCTCTGACGCGCGGCGACTGGGTGGTTTGCGACCGTTTCATCGATTCCTCGCTTGCCTACCAGGGTATCGTCGGCGACGTCGGGCTCGAGTCGGTCCGCAAGCTCCATCGCATCGGCAGCGGCGGCCTGCTCCCGGACCGCACCTTGCTTCTTCGCCTCGATGCCGCCGAATCGGCACGGCGGACAAGTCACCGCGATGGCGAAGGAAGCGATCGCTTCGGGATGCGGGCCGAGGCCTTCCATGCGCGGATCGCCGCCGCGTTCGGGCAGCTCGCGGCCGAGGCTCCGGAGAGGTTCCGGTTAGTCGATTGCAACGGCTCCCAGGAGCAGGTCACCGAAAGGCTAGTGGCGGCGCTGGAGGATCTGTTTTGACTTCGATCTTCGGCCACCAGCAAGCGATCGCCGAGTTTCGCGCCCAGCTCGACGGCAGCCGCATGCATCATGCCTGGCTGATCACCGGACCGGCGGGCGTCGGCAAGGCGCTTTTCGCCCTTCAGGCGGCGCTGCGGCTGCTGGCCGACGGCGACCCGGCGGTCGCGGCGCTGCCCGCTTTGGAGGTGCCCGAAAAGCACCCGGCGGCAAGCTTGGTCGCGGCCGAGAGCCATCCCGATTTCACCCTGCTTGCTCGCCTGCCGAAGGAAGAGGGCGGTGAGCTGGCGCGCGGCATCAAGATCGACCAGGTGCGCAGCCTGCAGCGCCTGTTCGCCACCCATCCGTCGATTTCGAAATGGCGCGCGGTGGTAATCGATGGCGCCGAGGTCCTCGAGGCCGGCGCCGCCAATGCCCTGCTCAAGAATCTCGAGGAGCCGCCCGCTCACACCGTGTTCCTCATTGTCAGCCATGCGCCGGATCGGATCATGCCGACGATCCGCTCGCGTTGCCGCTTCCTGCGGCTGGGGCCGCTCGCCGACGACGACATGCGATCGGCGTTGCAGGCCGCCTTGCCCGACGCGAACGAAGGCGAGATCGCGCGATTGGTACGCGAAGGGGAAGGACGGCCTGGAACGGCGCTGGCGATGCGCCATCTCGATGGGGCCGCGATCGACCGCGAGCTGCGTTCGCTCGCGGAGCGTGGCGATCGCGACAATAGGCTGCGCTCGGCGCTCGCCTTGCCGATGTCCACCAAGAGCAACCAGGCCCGCTACGAAGCCCTGCTGGCGCGGGTCCCGACCTTCATCGCCGGCGAGGCGAAGAAGCGCCGCGGCGCCGCGCTCGACCAGGCGCTCACATTATGGCGTCAGGCCTCCGAGCTGGCGGCCAAGGCGCGGGCGCACTCGCTTGAACCGCAGAGCACCACCTTCGTCATCGCCGGGCTGGTCGCCGAACTGGCGCCTTCCAGGCTTGCAGAGCCGCAGGACCGGTGGGGCTGAGGGGCTTTATCGCCCTTTCTTGCGCGGCTAGTCCCCTCGGCGATGACCGCGCCCTTTTACATCACCACCGCCATTTCCTATCCCAACGGGCGCCCGCATATCGGTCATGCCTACGAGGCGGTCGCCACCGACGCGATCGCCCGCTTCCAGCGCCTCAAGGGCCGCGACGTCTTCTTCCTCACCGGCACCGACGAGCATGGCCTCAAAATGGCGCAGGCCGCGCGTGAAAGCGGCAAGAATCCGGCCGCCTACGCCGAGGAGATGTCGGCGCATTTCCGCGCCATGGCCGACAGGCTGAACATCTCGTTCGACCGATTCATCCGCACCACCGAACCGGCTCACCACAAAGCGAGCCAGGCGATCTGGCGGAAGATGGCGGATCGAGGCGACCTCTATCTCGGCCATTACGAAGGTTGGTACTCGGTTCGCGACGAGGCCTATTATGACGAGCGCGAGCTGATCCTTGCCGATAGCGGCGAGAAGCTCTCACCGCAGGGCACTCTGGTCGAATGGACCGTCGAAGAGAGCTGGTTCTTCCGGCTTTCCGCTTACCAGGACCGGTTGCTCGACCATTACCGACACCATCCCGAATTCATCCGCCCCGAGACGCGGCGCAACGAGGTGATGCGCTTCGTCGAAGGCGGCCTTTCCGACCTCTCGATCTCTCGCACCAGCTTCGACTGGGGGGTGCAGGTCCCCGGCAGCCCCGATCATGTGATGTATGTCTGGCTCGATGCGCTGACCAACTACCTCACCGGCATCGGCTATCCCGACGAGCCGGACTGGGAACATTTTTGGCCGGCCGATCTCCATGTCATCGGCAAGGACGTGGTTCGCTTCCACGCCATTTACTGGCCCGCTTTCCTGATGTCGGCCGGGATCGAGCTGCCGCGTTCGGTGTTCGGGCATGGCTGGCTGCTTTCACGCGGCGAGAAGATGTCGAAATCGGTCGGCAACGTCGTCGATCCCGAGGAGCTGGTGCGCGTGTTCGGCGTCGACCCCCTGCGCTATTTCCTGCTCCGCGAAGTGACGTTCGGCCAGGATGGCAGCTACGGCAGCGAAGCGATTGTCAATCGCGTCAACGCCGATCTTGCCAACAGCTTCGGCAATCTCGCGCAACGGACTTTATCTTTCATCGCAAGGAATTGCGATGGTATTTTACCATCCAATGAAAGGCCGGACACGGTCGATGAAGCGCTGCTGGCGCTGGTCGGGGAAACCGTTGGCGACGCCTTTCCGGACCATTTCGAGGCGCTGCGGCTGACCCAGGGGATCGAGGCCTGGCTCAAGGCGGTGTTCGCGTGCAATCAATATATCGACGGCCAGGCGCCATGGACGCTGCGCAAGCAGGACCCGGCGCGGATGAACAGCGTGCTTGCGACCTTGTTTGCCGCCATCCGTGACCTCACCATCGCGATCAGCCCGGTCATCCCGGCCTCGGCCGCGAAGCTGCTCGATCAGATGGGCGTGCCCGAGGAGGAGAGGGGATATGCGGCGCTGGCAGATTGCGAGCGCTACCGGCGGCTCGCCGCTTCGGACTACCGGGTAAAGCTGCCAAACCCGATCTTTCCCCGGCTGGAGCCGAGCGGCTGATGTTTGCCGACAGCCACTGTCACCTCAATTACCAGGGCCTTGCCGAGCAATTGCCGGCGGTATTGGCGCGGGCGAGGGAAGCCGACGTGCGTCACATGCTCACTATCTCGACCCGCGCTTCCGAGTGGGACGAGGTGATCGCAATCGCCGAGGGCGAGAATGACGTCATGGCGTCGGTCGGAATCCATCCTCACGAAGCCGACGCCCATGCCGACATCGGCACCCGGCAACTGGTCGATCAGGCGCAACATCCGAAGGTCGCCGGCATCGGCGAAACCGGCCTCGATTATTATTACGACCATTCCGATCGGGCGCGGCAGCGCGACAGCTTTCGCGCCCATATCGCCGCCTCGCGCGAAACGCGCTTGCCCTTGATCGTCCACACCCGCGAGGCCGAGGCCGACACGGCGGCGATCCTGAGCGAAGAGATGGGGAAGGGCGATTTCCCGGTCCTGATTCATTGTTTCACCGGTACCGCCGGGTTCGCGCGCGACCTGCTCGCGCTGGGCCTATCGATTTCATTCTCGGGAATCGTCACCTTCAAGAATGCCGCCGGACTGCAGCAGGTGGCCAAGGACATTCCGCTCGAGCGCCTGCTGATCGAGACCGACGCGCCTTTCCTCGCGCCGGTGCCGCACCGCGGCAAGACGTGCGAACCCGCCTTCGTCGCCGATACCGCCCGCTTCCTCGCCGAGCTGCGCGGTGAAACGCTCGCAGAGCTCGCCGCCGCCACCACCGCTAATTACCTGCGACTATTCGCCAGGGCGGGCGAGTGAAGCTGCGACTGCTCGGCTGCGGCGCGTCGTTCGGCGTGCCGCGCATCGGTGATGACTGGGGCCAATGCGATCCTGCGGAACCGCGCAACCGCCGGCGCCGCGTCTCGGTCCTGGTCGAGCATGAAGGGTACCGGATCCTCGTCGACACCAGCCCCGACCTGCGCGAGCAATTGCTCGCAGCGCGGGTCGCCAGCATCGACGCCGTCATCTGGACCCACGATCACGCCGACCATTGTCACGGGCTCGACGATCTGCGTGCAATCCGGCTGATCACCCAGGCTCCGGTCCCTGCCTTTGCCGAGGCGGCGACGCTGGCGACGCTGCGCGGGCGGTTCGCTTATGCATTCGAGGGCGGAGAAGGCTATCCGCCGATCCTGGCAGGCGAGACGCTGCCCCAGAGGCTCAACCTCGGCCCATTCGAAATTGCATCGGTCGAACAGCCTCACGGGCCGATGACCAGCACCGGCCTGTGTTTTTCGATTGCCGGCCGCTCGCTCGCTTATTCGACCGATTGTCATCAGCTGACCGAATCGATGATCGCCGCCTATCGCGGCGTCGACCTGTGGGTGGTGGGCGCGTTGCGGCGCCAGCCCCATCCCACCCATGCTCATCTTGCCCTGGTGCTGGAATGGGTCGAAGCGGTTAGGCCGCGCCGCACGGTCTTGACCCACATGGACAATAGCCTCGACTATGCCACCTTGCGGGCCGAGCTGCCGGCTGGAGTCGATCCCGGCCATGACGGACTGGAGATAGAATTGTGAAGAGTGGCGACCAAGCCCTTTATTTTCTTTATCTTATTGGCGTACTTATCCTGGTCGTCAGCGCCCTCGCGGTACGCCGGATCGCGGTCGCTCAAGGGCTGAAGATGTTCATCGGCTGGGTACTGATTTTCGGTGCCGCCTTCATCGTCTTCACCCTGAAAGATGAGTTTCTCGCGCTCGGCAATCGCGTGCTCGTCGAGACGCGCGGCGGCATCGAGCAGACCGGGGAAGGGGAGGTGCGCATCCGCCAGGCACCCGACGGCCATTTCTGGGTCAGCGCCGAGGTCAATGGCGAAACCGTCCGCTTCCTGGTAGATAGCGGTGCCACCACGACCAGCCTGTCGCGCGATACCGCGCGGCGCGTCGGCATCACGCCCAGCGGCGGCTTTCGGGCGATGGTGCAGACCGCCAATGGGGTGGTAATGGTCGATCGCGGCCGTGCCGATAGGGTGACGCTCGGCCCGATCGAGCGGCGCAACCTCGCGGTCCACGTTTCCGACGCTTTCGGCAACCTCAACGTGCTCGGCATGAATTTCCTTTCGACTCTCTCGGGCTGGGGCGTCGAGCGGCGCACCCTCGTGCTTCGCTCCTAGGTTGATTTTACATAATGTATATTATCGGACTTATTGATGGCTGAGCCGGGAGAGCCCGATTCCGGCGCGGCCCTCGCCCGCCTGGTCGACATCATGGCGCGGCTGCGCGATCCTGAGAACGGCTGCGAATGGGATCGCGCCCAAACGTTCGAGACGATCGCCCCCTACACAATCGAGGAAGCCTATGAGGTGGCCGATGCCATTCGCCGCCAGGACCTCGGGGCGCTGAAGGAAGAGCTCGGCGATCTCCAGCTCCAGGTCGTCTATCACGCGCGCATCGCCGAGGAATCTGGCGCCTTTTCACTCGCTGACGTGATCGCCGCGATCGGCGCCAAGATGATTCGCCGTCATCCCCATATCTTCGGCAACGCTGCCACCAACCCGGGTTGGGAAGCGCTCAAGGCGGCCGAGCGCGAGAAGCCCGGTGCCGGAACGCTCCATGGCGTCGCCCTCGCCCTCCCCGCCTTGCGCCGCGCCGAGAAGATCCAGCATCGCGCCGCCCGCGTCGGGTTCGACTGGCCGGACGCCCAAGGCCCTCGCCGCAAGATCGATGAAGAGCTGGACGAAATACTCGCCGCCGATGGCCCCGTGGAACGCGAAGCGGAACTGGGCGATCTGCTATTCGCGGTGGTCAATTATGCCCGTCATCTTGGCGTCGACCCCGAGGACGCCCTGCGCAAGGCGGTAGCGCGCTTCGAAAGTCGCTTCCATCAGATGGAAAAAATGACTGATAAACCACTGAAAAATCTGGACCTAGATGGGATGGAGCAGCTCTGGCAAAAGGCTAAGCTTGGCGAGGCACGCGACGGCGCTTGAATCGCGCCCAATCGACGTCGCTGAGGCGCACGTCGAGGGTCGAGCCGCGGCCGCTGTGTACCTCGTCGACGACTTCGCCGCGCGCATGTAGCCAGGCGATCGCCTCGCCTTCCGACGGCAAGAGCTCGATCCGATGCAGGCGAAGGCCCTGGTGTAGCCTGAACGCCGCCAAATTGAGCAGGTCACCCACCCCTTCCCCGCTCCTGGCCGAGATCACCACTGCGCCCTCGCGCCGCGCGGCCTCGGCGCACGCCGCTTCGGCTTCCGCCGCCGCGAGCGCATCGACCTTGTTCCATGCCTCGATCATTCGCTCGCGATTGGTGAGCGCGCCGATCTCGGCGAGCAGCCGTTCGACGTCCGCGCGCTGGGCTTCGCTGTCGGGGCGCGAAATGTCGCGGACGTGGATCAGCAGGTCGGCCTCGACCACTTCCTCGAGCGTTGCCCGGAAAGCCGCCACCAGTTGCGTCGGCAGTTCCGAGACGAAGCCGACCGTGTCGGAGAGTACCGCTTTCTCGATTCCCGGCAGCGCAATCTCGCGCATTGTCGGGTCTAGCGTTGCGAACAATAGGTCCTCGGCCGCCACCGCAGACCCGGTAAGCCGGTTGAACAGGGTGCTTTTGCCGGCATTGGTGTAGCCGACCAGTGCGATCACCGGCCACGGCGCCCGCTGCCGCCGCCGGCGGTGGAGCCTGCGAGTGCGGGTCACCGCCTCGAGCTCTCGCCGCAGCTTGGCGATGCGGTCGCGAATCAGCCTCCGGTCGGTCTCGATCTGGGTTTCGCCGGGGCCACCGAGAAAGCCGAAGCCGCCGCGCTGCCGTTCGAGATGGGTCCAGGATCGCACCAGCCGGCCGAGCTGATAATCGAGATGGGCCAGCTCAACCTGCAACCGCCCCTCGGCAGTGGCCGCCCGCTCGCCGAAAATCTCCAGGATCAGGCCAGTGCGGTCGATCACCTTGGCCCCGACCCGGTCTTCCAAATTCTTCTGCTGGACCGGCGTCACCGCCCCGTCCACCACCACCAGCTCAGCCTCGGCCTCGCTTGCCGCGCTGGCGATTCGATCGACCTGCCCCAGCCCGAACAGGGTCGCCGGACGCGGCGTCCTGACCCTGATTGTCAGGACTTGTTTTACGATTAAACCAATTGCCGCGGCGAGACCCTCGGCTTCCGCGTTGCGGGCACCGATGTCGCGGCCATTGCCTTTCGCCATGTCTGGCACCGCAACGATGGCGGCCGCGCCGCGGCGGAAATCCGGATCGCTCGAAATATTCAGGCGGCTGGCTCGGCCGGGGCTTCGGCGAGGTTCAGCGGATGATCCGGCTGTACCGTCGAGACGGCATGCTTGTAGACCAGCTGGCACAGGCCATCGCGCTCGAGCAGCATGCAGAACTGGTCGAACGCAGCAATCTCGCCTTGCAGCATCACGCCGTTGACCAGGAACATCGTCACCGGTTCACTGCCACGCCCGACTGCCGAGAGGAAGACGTCCTGCAGCAGCGTCGGCTTCTTCTTGTCCATCTGCTCGGAAAACGCCTGCTGCACGTCGGCGAGATCGATCGGCTGGGCCGGCATGATCGTCGAGATGGCGTGCTTGTAGATCAGCTGCGCCTGGCCATCCCGCCGCAGTAGCAGTGAGAAATTGTCGAACCAGGTGATGATGCCCTGAAGCTTCACGCCCTTGACGAGGAACATCGTCACCGGCGTCTTGGTCCGCCGCAGCGTGTTCAGAAACATGTCCTGCAGGTTTTGGGCCTTGTCGGCCATCCCCTCTCTCCCGCCCGGGGGTTGCTCTGCGCGCCTTTATCACGCGCCGCGCGAGCGCGCCACCGGCGGGGGTCGCTTACTCGCTTTCGCCGCGGGTATCGCCGATGCCGAGCGCTTTCAATTTGCGGTGCAGGGCCGAGCGCTCCATGCCGATGAAGCTGGCCGTGCGCGAAATATTGCCGGAAAAACGCCGGATCTGGACGCGCAGATATTCGCGCTCGAACGTCTCACGAGCCTCGCGCAGCGGCGTGCCCATGATCGCCCGCACAGCCTCGCTCGGCGTCAGCTGCGCCTGGTCGCTGAGCAGTTCCGGCGGCAGCATGTCGAGGTCGATCGAGCCGATGCGATCGCCAGGAGCGAGTATGATCGTGCGCTCAATGACGTTGCGCAGCTGCCGAACGTTGCCGGGCCAATCATAGGCCTGCAGCGCCGCCATCGCCTCGCCGGAAATCTCCGGTGTCGGCACTCTCCGCTCGGCAGCGTAACGAGCAACGAAATGGACGACCAGCTCGGGAATGTCCTCGCGCCGCTCTGCGAGCGCCGGCAGGTGCACCGGCACCACGTTCAACCGGTAATAGAGGTCCTCGCGCAGCCGGCCGGCGGCGATCTCCTCATTGAGGTTGCGCGCGGTCGAGGAAACGACGCGCATGTCGACCTTGACCGTCCGCTGGCCGCCGACCCGGGTGAAGCTCTGGTCGGTCAGCACGCGCAATATCTTGCCCTGGGTCGAAAGCGGCATGTCGGCGATCTCGTCGAGGAACAGGGTGCCGCCATGCGCTTGTTCGAGCAGCCCCGGCCGCGTCAGCTGGCCCGATTCTTCCACTCCGAACAATTCTTCCTCGACGCGCTCAGGGGTCATGCGGGCAGCGGTGACGGCGACGAACGGTCCGCGCTCACGTGGACTCCAGCTGTGCAATAATCGCGCCGCCACCTCCTTGCCGACCCCGGCGGGTCCCGAAATCAGCACTCGGCTGCCGGTCGCCGCGACGCGTTTCAGCGTTGCTCGGACGTTGTTGATCGCGGTGCTCGAGCCGGTGAGCTGCATTTCGTGGCCCACTTGCTGGCGCAGAGCCTCGTTCTCACGCCGCAGCCGCTCGGTCTCGGTCGCACGGCCGACAAGATGGAGGAGATGGCCGGCCTCGAACGGCTTCTCGATGAAATCGACCGCGCCGTGCCGGACGGCCGCGACGGCGGTGTCGAGATTGCCATGGCCCGAGATGATCAGCACCGGCAGCGTCGGATCGCGCCGCTTGATCTCTTCCAGGAGCTGCAGCCCGTCGAGCTTCGATCCTTGCAGCCAGACGTCGAGCAGAGTCAGCGACGGGCGCCTGTCGGCCATCGCCTGCAGCGCCCCGTCGCTGTCGGCGGCGGTGCGGGTCGTGAACCCCTCGTCTTGCAGCACGCCTGAAACAAGGTCCCTGATGTCCTGCTCGTCGTCGACGATGAGAATGTCGAGTGCCATATTCCCTATTCGCTTAGTTGAAGTTGTTCGCGGGCCTTTTCGCCGGCGCCGGCGAGGTGGGCGAGCGCCGCCCGGTCGAAAGTCAGCCGGACGAGCGTGCCGCCCCCCGGCCGATCGGCGAATGCGATTTCGCCATGATGCTCCTCGATGATTTTCTTGACGATTGCCAGCCCAAGGCCGGTGCCCTTCGCCCGCGTCGTCATGTAGGGCTCGGTGAGTCGGCGCTTGTCGGCCGGCAGCCCGATGCCGGTATCGCTGACCTCGATGACCAGCGTCTCGCCCTCCTCCTGGATGCGCATTCCGACCCGGTCCTCGCGCGCCTCCACGGCACTCCCCTGCTCGATCGCCTCGACCCCGTTCTTGACGATGTTGGTCAGCGCCTGGCCGAGCAGCCGGCGGTCGCACACCAGGGTCGGCGACGGGTCGGGCGCGTCGAGCTTGAACTCAATCTCGGGGTGGGCGACGCCATGAAGGAACAGGGCCTGGCGGGCGATTTCCGTAACCGTTTCCTCGCGGAACACCGGCTTGGGCATGCGTGCGAACGATGAGAATTCGTCGACCATCTGCCGCAGGTCGCCGACTTGACGGACGATCGTCCCGGTTAGTTTTTCGAACATCGAGCGATCGGACTTGACCTCGTTCGAATAACGTCGCTGCAACCGTTCGGCGGCCAACTGGATCGGCGTCAGCGGGTTCTTGATCTCGTGCGCGATCCGGCGGGCGACATCGGACCAGGCGGCGCGTCTCTGATCGATCAATTGTTCGGTAATGTCGTCGAAAGTCAGCACGAAGCCGCCTTCCACCTTCACCGTTTTCACTGCCAGCGTGCGCGCCTCGCCATGCGACGACACCTGCACCACCCCTTCCCGCTCGTCTGAGCGGAGCTGCGCATCGAGCTCGGGAGCAAGCTCGACCAGCTTGCGCCCCACCGGGCTCTTGCGGCCGGTCTTGAGCAGCGCTTCGGCCGAGCTGTTGATCAATTTCACCAGGTGACGATCGTCGACCGAGATCACGCCGGCGCTCACCCCGGCCAGCACCGCCTCGGTAAAGGCGCGGCGGCTGTCGATCTGGGTATTGGCCGTCACCAGCGCCCCGGTCTGCTCCTCAAGCCGACTCGTCATGCGGTTGAACGCATTGCCGAGCGTGCCGACCTCGTCGCGCACTTCCGACTCCGGTACCCGCGCCGACAGGTCGCCGGCGGCGACGCGCCGCGCTGCCGCCACCAGCGCGCCGACCGGCCTCACCAGCCGATCGGCCAGCTTGAGGGCCGTCCAGATCGCCAATGCGACGATCAGCAGCGAGGCAAGCAACAGGATCGCGTTGAACCGGATCTGGAGGTTGCGGGCGCTCTCCAGTGTCGATTGATAGGCGCTGGCCGCCACCTGTGCCTGCCGCATCTCGGCGATCGCCGCCGCGTTTACCACCCGCGAGCCGTAGAAATAGACCGCGGCTTGCGGATCGAGCCGGACGATCGCTTCGAACCGATCCCGCGTCCCGGCTAGCCGCGGCTCGCCCGCGCGCAATCCCCGAAGCACCTCAGGTGGAAAGCGCCTCATCAGGGGCCGGTTGTCGAAATTGACCTCGATTTCGCTGCGGACCTGGCCGTCCGGCGACATCGTCAGGACGGCCGTCTCCGTGAGCTGGCGGGCTGCGGTCTGGTAGAGGAAATCGTCGCGGAACGCCTGGCTGACGATGCCGTAGCGATTAATCCGGTCGACGACGTCGCCGCCCATCACCTGCACATCGAGCTTCAGACGATCGCGATGCTCGCGGGCATAGATTTCCGCGACGTTTTCCGCGCTCTCGAGCACGGTCGCCGCCTGGTCCGAGAACCAGAACTTGGCGCCGCTCTGGAACAGGAGGGTGGCAAAGATCACCACCAGCAGCGTCGGCACGGCGGCGATCAGGGAAAACAAAGCGGCCAGGCGCACGTGCAGCCGCCCCTTGCCGCCGATTTCACTGCGCGCCGCGCGGCGGATCGCCAGCCGTCGTGCGCCCAGCACCATCAGCGCCATCGCCGGCACCAGGTTCAGGACCATCAGGGTTGCCGCGGTTGCGGGGGTGATCGGTGTCCCGGACCCTGTCCTCGCCAGCACCCAGTAACTGGCAATGACGGTGACAATCAGAATGAGCAGCGACGCCATTTCCAGCGCAGGCAGGCCACTGCGCCGCGCTGTGACCCACAGCCGCCGCCGCCAGCGGGACTTCGTCTCGAATAGAATCGCCGGTTCCGCGTTCACTGTGCGGCCCTATCACAACAATGTGGCACAAAAAACACAGTAACCCGGCTGACCCACCCGGGCGAGCCGGAACGGGACAAAAAAGGGTCAGGCGGCGATGCGGCTGCAATAGGGCGCGAAGAAGGCGTCGATCATCGCTTTCGCCTGCGTCGGATCGTCGACGCGATTGAACGCGTTGCGGAACTCGGCCGAACCCGGCAGGCCCTTGGTGTACCAGCCGACATGCTTGCGCGCGAGATTGACGCCGGTGGTGGTGCCGTAATGTTCGAGCATCGCCTCGTAATGCTCGCTGATCAGAGCATGAATCTCCTCGGGCCCGGGCTCGTGCAAATGCGGCGCGAGGCCGAAGCGGTGCATGATCTGGCGAAGCAGCCAGGGGCGGCCATAGGCGCCGCGCCCGACCATCACGCCGTCGGCGCCCGACTGGGTCAGCGCTGTCTCGGCGCTTTCCGGCGAGACAATGTCGCCGTTGACGATCAACGGCAGCGAAACCGCTTCCTTGACCTTGCGCACGAAGCGCCAGTCCGCCTCGCCCTTGTACATCTGGCAGCGGGTGCGGCCATGAACGGTGATCATCTGCACCCCGAGATCCTCGGCGATCCGCGCCAGCTCGGGCGCGTTCAGCGAGCCGTGATCCCACCCCATCCGCATCTTCAGCGTCACCGGCACCGAGACGGCCTTGACCGTTGCTTCAATGATGTCGGCCGCAAGCGGCAGGTCGCGCATCAGCGCCGAGCCCGCGTCGCCATTGACGATCTTCTTCACCGGGCAGCCCATGTTGATGTCGATGATGGCGGCGCCGCGATCCTCGTTGAGCCGCGCGGCCTCGGCCATTTCGCGCGGCGTGCAACCGGCCAGCTGCATCGATACCGGCTCCTCGACCGGGTCCCACGCCGCCTTCTGCAGCGACTGGCGGGTTTCGCGTATCGCCGCCTGGCTGGCAATCATCTCGGTGACGGTCAGGCCGGTGCCATAGCGCTTGACGATCCGCCGGAACGGCATGTCGGTCACCCCAGTCATCGGCGCGAGGATGACGGGCGCATCGATCCGGACCGGGCCGATCATGATGGGCGCAAGGCGGGTCATGGCATGGGCGAGATAGGAGTGATGCTGCTGGCCGGCAAGCAGAGCGGACGATAAGAGCGCGGCGATGCAGCGCTCCCACCAGGTTGCGGCTCTGTTGCTGGCCGCCGGAACGGGACAGCGCGCCAGCGCCCGCGCCGGCGGCGCCTCGATGCCGAAACAATATCGCCCCCTGGCTGGCCGCCCACTGCTGGTCCACGCGCTCGAGGGCCTGCGGCATCCTCGGATCGATCAGCTGCGGGTGGTGATCGCCGCGGACCAGGAGGCCGAATATCGCGCGGCCGTCGAGGGCCTGGACTTGCCTCCACCAATCGCCGGCGGCGCGACCCGGCAGCAGTCGGTCCGCAACGGGTTGGAAGCGCTCGCCGGCGGACAAGCCCCGGAAATGCTGCTGGTCCACGATTGCGCCCGCCCCTTCACACCGGCCGGCGTGGTCGAGCGCCTGCTCGATGCGCTGGCGACGAGCGACGCGGCGGTGCCGGTTCTACCGGTGGTCGACACCCTCGCGCAGCAGGATGAAGAGCTGGGCGAAGCGGTCCCGCGCGAAACGCTGGTGCGGGTGCAAACCCCGCAAGCCTTTCGCTTCGACACTCTGCTCGAGGCTCACCGCGCCTGGCGGGGCGAAGCGGCGAGTGACGATGCGCAGGTGGTGCGAGCTGCGGGCGTCTCGGTGGCCACCGTCGCCGGCGACGAGCGCCTCGAGAAGATCACCTACGAGGCGGATTTCCGCAGGGCCGAAGCGCATATCGTTCCGGCGTCAACTTCGCGCACCGGTTTCGGGTTTGATGTCCACGCATTTGGCCAAGGAGACGCGGTCTGGCTCGGCGGCATCCCGATCCCGTACGACCGAGGACTGGTCGGTCATAGCGACGCCGACGTCCTCCTCCACGCGCTCGCCGATGCGTTGCTCGGCACGATCGCGGGCGGCGACATTGGCGACCATTTCGCGTCATCCGATCCGCGTTGGCGGGGCATGGCCTCGTCTCATTTCGTCGAAGCTGTCCGCGACATGGTGATGCAAGCCGGCGGACGCATACTCCATGTCGACGCTACCCTGATCTGCCAGGAGCCGCGGGTCGCTCCGCATCGCGAGGCGATGCGCGGGCGTATCGCCGCTCTCCTGCAGGTGCCGGTTGGCTCGGTCAGCATCAAGGCGACCACCACCGACGGTCTCGGTTTCACCGGCCGGCGCGAAGGCATCGCCGCACAGGCGGTGGCGACAGTGCTTGTCAACCAGCCACCGGTTCACTCATCATCGGTGACGCCATGAGCCTGCTTCCTTCCGAACTGGTTGAGCTGGCGGCGCGGGTGGTAGAGGAGAACCGCATTGCCGGCCGCCGCGTGGCGCTCGCTGAGAGCTGCACCGGGGGCCTGGTGTCAGCCGCCCTCACCGAAATCCCGGGAAGCTCGGACGTCGTCGAATCCGGCTTCGTCACTTATTCCGACGAGACCAAGATGGCGCTGCTGGGGGTCAGCCAGGAAGTGATTGAAACCTTCGGCAGCGTCTCGATCGCCGCCGCCTGGGCGATGGCGCAAGGGGCGCTCGCGCGCAGCGGCGCCGATGTCGCGGTGGCGATCACCGGCATCGCCGGCCCTGCCGGGGGCTCGAAAATGAAGCCGGTGGGGACGGTCGTGTTCGCCCGCGCCGAGCGCGGAGCTGACCCCGACCATATCGTCGCCGACCGCCGCGATTTCGGCGACCTCGGGCGCAGCGGGGTGCGGCTTCAGGCGGCGTTATGCGCGCTCGAGCTGTTACGGCCGGGATCGCCGCCGCCGTAAAGCGCGATCGCCCGCTCCTCGAAGGCGCCGATCATCCGCCTTGTCGCCCGGTCGAACATCTGGCCGGCGATCGTTTCGAACAGCCGGCTGCGGAAGGCGAAATCGACGCAGAAGTCGACCATCGTCCCGCCCTTGCCGTTCGGCTCGAATTTCCAGTTGTTGTGCAAGTATTTGAGCGGGCCCTCGATATAATCGATGTCGATTTCCTCGGGCCGCCTTTTGTGAACGCGCGAAGTGAAGGTTTCTTTGAGCGCGCGAAATCCCACGACGAGGTCGGCGATCATCTCGGTCGGGCTGTCGGATCGGATGCGCACCGCTGCCACCCAGGGCAGGAAGGCTGGATAGCTGCGCACGTCCGCCACCATGTCGAACAATTGTTCCGCCGAGTAAGGCAGCCGCCTTTGTTCGGTATGGCGCGGCATTAATCCGTTTGTGCCAACTGCGCCGCGCGCGCCGCCCGCATTTTCTCGAAATCGTCACCGGCATGATAGCTGGAGCGGGTCAGCGGGCTGGCCGCGACCAGCAGGAAACCCTTTGCACGAGCGATGGCAGCGTAGGCGGCGAAGGTCGCCGGCGGCACGAACCTTTCCACCCGCGCGTGCCTGGGCGTCGGCTGCAAATACTGACCCATGGTGAGGAAATCGACGTCGGCTGAGCGCAAATCGTCCATCACTTGATGAACCTCGAGCCGCTCTTCGCCGAGGCCAACCATCAGGCCCGACTTGGTGAAAATCGTCGGTTCGCGGCGCTTCACCTGCTCGAGCAGCCGCAGCGAGGCATAATAGCGGGCGCCCGGACGGATGGTCGGATAGAGCCGCGGCACCGTCTCGAGATTGTGGTTGAACACGTCCGGACCGGCATCGACGATCCGATCGACCACCTCCTCCGGCTTGTTTCGAAAGTCTGGTGTCAGGATCTCGATCGTGGTCGACGGAGCATGCTGCCGCACGGCCTCGATCACCCGCACGAATTGCATCGCGCCGCCATCGGCTAGGTCGTCGCGGTCGACCGAGGTGACGACGATGTGACTGAGGCCAAGCTCGGCGGCGGCGCGTCCGACATGGTCCGGCTCGAGCGGATCGACCAGGCGAGGCAGGCCGGTCTTGACGTTGCAAAAGGCGCAGGCGCGGGTGCAGGTATCGCCGAGGATCATCACGGTCGCGTGCTTGCGGCTCCAGCATTCGCCGATGTTCGGGCAGGCGGCTTCCTCACAGACGGTGGCGAGGTTCAGCTGGCGCATCAGCCGCCGCGTCTCCAGGAAGCCGACGCTGGTCGGGGCCTTGACCCGGATCCAGTCCGGCTTGCGCTGTCTGGGCGCGATCGTGTCGGCTTCGCTCACAGGGGCGAGATAGCGATCCCCCGTGGCGCTTGCCACCCCTGCCCGCCCAACCTAACCGCACTGGCGTGACGCGTTTTTCGGATCTGATCGAGGGCCATCGGCGCTTTCGCCGCCATGGCTGGGAAGCGCAGCGCGGGCGCTGGGCCGAGCTGGCCGAGGGTCAGAGCCCGAAGGTGATGGTCATCGCCTGCTCGGACAGCCGGGTCGATCCGGCCCAGATTTTCGATGCTCGCCCAGGCGAGATCTTCGTCGTGCGCAACGTCGCCAATCTCGTTCCGCCCTACCAGCCGGACAGCGCCTATCATGGGGTGTCGGCGGCGCTGGAATTTGCGGTAACTCAGCTCGAAGTAGAGGAAATCGTGGTGATGGGCCACGGCTTTTGCGGCGGCTGCGCGGCTGCGCTGACCGGCCAGTTCGACGATGCGCCACACGGCGCCGGCCATTTTATCGCCCACTGGATCGACATGCTCCGGCCTGCACGCGAACGGATTCGTAGTCGACACTTGCATTTGGATCGTGCCGCCTTCCTCGAAATGGAAAAAGCCGGCGTTTGCCTCTCGATCCGCAACTTGCGCACCTTTCCCTGGGTGGCGGAGCGCGAGGGGGCAAACTCGCTCACCGTGCACGGCGCCTATTTCTCGATAGAGGAAGGCGTACTGCACGTGCTCGACGAGGAGGCGAATCTCTTCTCGCCGGCTTGAGTTTCACCGTGCCAGAGCGACGCGCCGGGCCCTGACAATCCGGATTCGCGGCGACAGCATCTGTCCCCGCATCGCCCCTTCCCCCTCGGTCGGCGAGGTCGGCGCGACCAGGATGCGGCGGACCACGTCCATGCCCTCCACCACCCGACCGAACACGGCATAGCCGAGCCCGTCTCCGCCCGAGCCCGGTCCGGCGTCGAGGTAGGTCAGTCGGCCTACCATGATCGTGAAGTCGGCGGTTGCCGTTTCGGGTCCTAGCCGCGCCATCGAAAGTGCGCCTTCGACATGGGAAAGCCCGGTCCGGCCCGTCGGCTCGTGCGCGATCGGCGGGAACAGCCTGCGGGGATCGCGGATTCCCCCCTGGATCAGGCCCGCATCGGTACCGGCCCGCATCGCCCGGTAGAAATCGACACCGTCGAACCGGCGCGCGTCGACGTAACGCAGGAAATTGCCGGCAGTGATCGGCGCACGCGCCAGGTCAAGCTCGACGATGATCGCCCCAGCACTGGTCTCGAGCGCGACCCGAACAGGCGCGGCCGTTGACTGCGCATGCGACGGCACTGCGATGATCAGCAGCAGGAGTGCGAACAAGCGGCGGATCATGTGCGCGCCGCGACGCTCCGGCGCGCGCCGTAGAGGAAATAGATCACGAAACCGACGAAATGCGCGCCCAGGAACCAGAGCTGGGTGCGCTGCGGCAGGCTGTAGAACAGATAAAGGCAGCCGAGGATCGCGACCAGGCCGACCGGCCAGGCCCAGGGCGTTCGGAAGCCACGTTTCATGTTGGGCTCGCGCCGGCGCATCACCAGCATGCACAACGCCACCGCGACGAAGGCGGTCAGCGTGCCGGCATTGGCCAGTGCCGCCAGGTCAGCCAGCGGAATGAAGCCGGCCAGCAACGCAACGATCACCGCGGTGAATAGGGTGATCCTGACCGGTGAGCCGCGGCGCGCGACGCGCGCCAGTGCCTGCGGCAGCAAACCGTCGCGCGCCATCACGAAGAAGATGCGGCTCTGGCCATAGAAGAAAGCGAGTATGACGGTGGGCAGGGCGACCACCGCCGAGGCGGCGAGGAAGCTCGCCGCCCCGGGCTGATCGATCTCGCGCAGGATCAGGGCCAGCGGCTCGGGACTGTCGGCGAAGTGAACGAAGGCGAGCGCTCCGATCGCCGCCGCCGCCACCGCCATGTAGATGATGATGCACAGGATCATCGAGCCGACAATGCCGATCGAAAGATCCCGGCCCGGGTTGCGCGTTTCCTCGGCAGCGGTGGCGATCGCATCAAAGCCATAGAAAGCGAAGAAGATGATCGCGGCCGCGGCCATCACCCCCACCTCGGCGCCGGGCGGGCCGCTCTTCGGGAAACCGTAGGGCATGAACGGCTCGAAATGATCGGGATTGAAATAAGGCAAGGCCACCGCGACGAAGACGATTAACGCCACCATCTTCACGATAACCAGCAGCGCGTTCAGATTAGCGCTCTCGCGCACGCCGTAAACCAGCAGTCCGGCGACAATTGCGATGATTAAAATAGCGGGCAGGTTGATGATGCCGCCCAGTTCGGGTCCCTGGGTAACCGCCTCGGGCAGTCCCGCTCCGAGGCCGGCCAGAAAGCCGGTTGCATAGCCGGACCAGCCGACCGCCACCGCGCTCACTACCAGTGAATATTCGAGAATCAGACTCCAGCCCACGAACCAGGCGAGCAGCTCGCCAAGTACGACATAGGTGTAGGTATAAGCGCTGCCTGAAGCGGGAATCATTGTTGCCATCTCGGCATAAGCAAGCGCCGCCGCGGCACAGATGATGCCGGCGATGGCGAACGAGAGGATCACGGCCGGGCCCGCTTTTGCAGCGCCAACGCCGGTGAGCGTCAAAATGCCCGTGCCGACGATCGCGCCGACCCCCAGCGCGACCAAATGAGCCCAGCTCAGCGTCCGCTGGAGCTTGTATTCTTCGGCGACGTCTTCATGGCTCGACAGCGATTTGCGCGCGTTCCAGCGGGCCATAGTCCCTCCCTCCTCCACGCTCCTCGCTTTGCCTTCTCACATATCCGCCAGCGGCTCCCCTATCCAAGCATTATCCCGTGGCAGGTTGGCAACAGTATTGATGAATGTTAAACTTTTCGGAACCTCTACAAGAGGCATGGGTTGGATCGCCGAGCGAATCCACCCGGGATTTGGGGTGATTGAATGTTCAGTAGCGAATTCGTCGACGGCAACCCGGTGACCGAGGAACTGGTTGCGAAAGCGGCGACGGCCTTTCGTAACCGCGATAGCGATCTTCAGGCCCTGATCGAGCAAATGACGGTGCCGATCTACCTCACCGACGGCGAGGGATGGGTGACCTTCTTCAACCGTGCGTGCAGCGATTTTGCCGGCCGAACTCCGGTGGCGGGGGAAGACCGATGGTGTGTCACGTGGCGGTTGCACACGCTTGGCGGTGAACCGCTGCCGCACGACCAATGCCCGATGGCGATAGCGATCAAGACGAAGAACAAGGTGCGCGGCGCGATCGCAGTCGCGGAACGTCCAGATGGCACGCGCGTCGTTTTCACGCCCTTCCCCACGCCGATCCTCGATGATGAGCGCCAACTGATTGGCGCCGCCAACATCCTCATCGATGTCACCGACCACCGCCAGGCGGATAGCCTTCGCCACCAAGCGATGCGCTGCCGACGCCTCGCGCGCACGGTCACCGATGGGGCGACGGTCAAGACGCTGACTCTGATGGCCGACGAATATGAGGGGAAGGCCAGGGAACTGAATCGAAGCCGGCCACTGCTTTCGCGCTGACCGCGCACGCTAGCTCAATACGTGCCAGCGATCATTCGCCTGTTGGAGAGTCGATCACGCTGGTGACGCAAAAAAGAATGGCTGCGTAGTCGTGAATGCAACAACGATGACGTCAGTTTAATTATAAACTAACTGAACACCTCACCGCGTTAGCGCGTCAGCTTGCGGTAAGTCATCCGATGCGGCCGGTCCGCCTCGGGACCCAGCCGCCGTCGCTTGTCCTCTTCATACGCTTCGAAATTGCCCTCGAACCATTCGACCTGGCTGTCTCCCTCGAACGCGAGGATATGCGTTGCCAGCCGGTCGAGGAAGAAGCGGTCGTGGCTGATGATCGCCGCGCAGCCGGCGAAATTCTCCAGCGCATCCTCGAGCGCCCGCAAAGTTTCGACGTCGAGATCGTTGGTCGGCTCGTCGAGCAGCAGCACGTTGCCGCCTCCCTTTAGCAGCTTGGCGAGGTGGACCCGGTTGCGTTCGCCACCCGATAGCTGGCCAACCTTCTTCTGCTGGTCGGTGCCCTTGAAGTTGAAGGCGCTGACATAGGCCCGGGTCGAAAGCTCGTGCTTGCCGAAGCGGAACATGTCCAATCCGCCGGATATCTCCTCCCAGATCGACTTGTTTGGCTGCAGGTGATCGCGTGACTGGTCGACATAAGCGAGCTGAACGGTCGGCCCGACCTTGATCTCGCCGCCATCGGGCTGTTCCACTCCAGTAATCAGCCTGAACAGGGTCGTCTTGCCGGCGCCGTTAGGGCCGATCACGCCCACGATCCCGCCCGGGGGCAGGCTGAAGCTCAGATCTTCGAACAACAATTTGTCGTCATAGGCCTTGGTCAGCTTGACCGCGTCGATCACGTTGCCGCCCAGCCGCTCCGGCATCTGGACCAGGATCTGTGCCCTGCCGGGTGCGCGTTCGGCCTGCGCGGTCACCAATTCGTCGAACGCCCGGATTCGTGCCTTGGACTTGGCTTGCCGTGCCTTGGGCGAACGCCGGATCCACTCGATCTCTTCGCTAATCGCTTTCTGGCGACCGGCTTCCTCGCGTTCCTCCTGCGCGAGCCGCTGCGCCTTTTTCTCGAGATAGCCGGAATAATTGCTTTCGTAGACAAAGTAGCGGCCGCGATCGAGCTCGAGCACCCATGAGACGACCTTGTCGAGGAAATAGCGGTCGTGGGTGACGAGGATGACGTTGCCCGGATAATCGATCAGGTGCTTTTCCAGCCATTGCACGCTTTCGGCGTCGAGATGGTTGGTCGGCTCGTCGAGCAGCAGGATGTCCGGTTTTTCCAGCAGCAGCCGGGTCAGCGCCACGCGCCTTTTCTCGCCGCCCGAAAGTTGGATGACCTCGGCATCGCCCGGCGGGCAGCGCAACGCGTCCATCGCGATCTCGAGCTGGTTGTCGAGCGTCCAGCCGTCGACCGCGTCGATCTTCTCCTGCAGCTCGCCCATCTCGGCCATCAGCGCGTCGAAATCGGCGTCCGCGGGCGGATCGGCCATCAGCGCGCTGATCGCGTTGAAGCGGTCGAGCATGTCGGCGACGGCGCGGACGCCGTCGGTGACATTCTCCTTGACCGTCCGGGCCGGGTCGAGCTGTGGCTCCTGCTCAAGATAGCCGACGCTGATCCCCTCCCCTGGCCAGGCTTCGCCGGTGAATTCGCGGTCGCGCCCGGCCATGATCTTCATCAGCGTCGATTTACCCGAGCCATTGGGGCCGACGATGCCGATCTTGGCATCGGGATAGAATTGCAGGTGGATGTTGTGGAGCACCGGTTTCGGCGCGCCCGGAAAGGCCTTGGTCAGGCCTTTCATGACAAAACTGTACTGTGCGGCCATCGGCGCGAGCGACTTTCAAACCTGCGTGGAAGCGGCTTTCCTAGTAAGACCACTCGCCATTGGCAAACAAGCGAGCCGAACCTAATCGCGAGCGATGCGCCTTTCTGCCCTCGCTGCGCTCGCATCCAGCCTGATCCTGCTGACGCCGCCCTTGGCCGGCCAGCCGGCTCCTGCGGATATGGCCGCCGATCCAGCCGCCGTGCTGCGCGACGCGGCTCTTAGCGACCAACTGGCCTGGAACATCCTCGAAGGCCTGACCACCGAGGTCGGCCAGCGCCTCGCCGGCACCGAGGCCGAGGCCCGCGGCCGTGAATGGGCGGTGCGGCGGCTGACCGCGCTCGGCTTTGCCAACATCCATGTCGAATCTTTCGACGTGCCTCTCTGGGTTCGTGGCGAGGAGCGCGCCGAAATCATCTCACCGGCGCCGCAGCGCATGACCGTCACCGCGCTTGGCAATAGTGGCTCGACACCGCCGCGAGGGCTGGAAGCCGAGGTCATTGGTTTCGACAGCGTCGAAGCACTCGCGGCCGCCCCAAATGCCGCGGTGCGCGACCGCATCGTGTTTATCACTCATAGCATGAGGCCTGCCCAGGACGGCGCCGGCTATGGCCCGTTCGGAGCGCCGCGCCGACAGGGTCCCTCGATCGCTTCGCGCAAGGGCGCGGCGTCGATCGTCATCCGTTCGATCGGCACCGGTGCACACCGCGGCGCCCATACCGGCGTGCAGAACTGGTCCGATGGCGCCGCGCCGATCCCGGCCGCGGCACTTTCGATTCCCGATGCCGAGCAGATGGAGCGGCTGCTTCGCCGCGGGCCGGTGCGGATGAGGCTGGTGCTGACGCCGCGCAATCTCGGCCGCGGACCTTCCGGCAATGTCGTCGCCGAAGTCCCCGGCAGCGATCCTGCCGCCGGCACCACTGTGATCGGCGGCCATCTCGATAGCTGGGATCTCGGCACCGGCGCCTTCGACAACGGCGCCGGCATCGCAATCACCATCGCTGCCGCCCATCGCATCATGCAGGCGGGCCAGCCGCGCCGAACCATTCGCGTCGTCCTGTTCGGTGGCGAGGAAATCGGCGTGTTCGGCGGCGACCATCATTTCGAGCGCCACCGCGGCGACGGCAATGTCGTGCTGGTGGCCGAATCGGATTTCGGGGCGGATCGTGTCTGGAGGGTCAATTTCAACCTCGCCCCAGCCAATGCCGGGCTGGCCGATCGCATCACCCGCCTGGTGGCACCGCTTGGCATTGTCCGCGGCACCCTCGTTGCCAATGCCGGTGCCGACCTCGGCCGCTGGCCGCCGATCGGCATCGCCGCAGTCGACCTCAACCAGGATGCCATGCGCTATTTCGACTATCACCACACGCCGGACGACACGCTCGACAAGGTCGATCCCGCCCAGCTTCGCCAGAACGTTGCCGCCTGGACGGCGATGCTGGCGGTGCTCGCCAACGCGCCCGAGTCGATCGCCGCAGTCCCGCGTTAACCGATTCGAGCGCTTTACCTTTTACCGGCGTCCGTCGACACCGATTGGTCCGAGCTCGCCGAGGAGCTCGATCGATGTCATCCGGACCTGCCGGTCATTCTCACCACGGGTTACAGCGACGAGATATCCGCCGCCGGTGGCCGTGGCCGAACCGTGCTGATGAAGCCCTATCGTCCCGAAAGACTGGCGAATGCGCTCGAACAGGCGCTGGCGCGGCGCCTGGTCGAACCGGCAAAAGGGTGAAGCTCAACGGCGCCGGCGCACTTCGCGCTGCCAGTCGATCTCACTGGGCAGTGGCAGCCGAGTTTCGGTCGGCGGCTCGTCGACCAGCGCCAGTTCCGGCCTGCCTACCCGCCCCTGCTTGATCCAGCAAATCGAGCAGACGCATCGTTTCCGCACATCGTTGAAACGATCCCCCCACCCGCGCCGGCTGAAATGCCACCACAAGGCGTGAGCGTCGAAAACGACAGCGTGACGACAAACCGGGCAGAAGAGACGGATATTGCGCTGCCGCACCGCCGCGTCGAACAAGTCGCGCAACGGATAGGCAGTCGGGAGCTCGTTCATAGGGGAGGAACAAGTAGAGAACAAATGCCGCGCCCGTCCAATAATTCCGTCCGTCACACGAACGTGCGATAGCGCGGGCATGTGCAACCTCTACCGGATGAAAGCGCCGCGCGCGGAAGTGGCCGCTCTGTTCGGCGCCCGCGACGACCCGCAGCTGCCGCTGCCGCCGGAGGAACTGTATCCCAAGCGCGAGGCGCTGGTGGTGGTCGGCGATGGCGGGCGACGGCTGGCGGTGATGCGCTGGGGCTTTCCGCTCCCGCCGAGCGGGCGGGTGCCGATCACCAATGTGCGCAATCTCGACAGCCCGTTCTGGCGAACCGCGATGACTCGCCCGGACCGGCGCTGCCTGGTGCCGGCTACCGAATTTTGTGAGTGGGAAGGCGAGCCGGGGTCCAAGCGCAAATGCTGGTTCATCGTACCGTCGCGGCCGATTTTCGCCTTTGCCGGGCTGTGGCGCCCAACAAGCGAGGGTGCCGCCTTCGCTTTCCTGACTTGCGAGCCCAATGCGCTGGCCGGCGCGGTTCATCCCAAGGCGATGCCGGTAATCCTCGACGAACAGGGCCATGAGGCGTGGCTCAGCGGCTCGGTCGAGCCGGCGCGGGCGCTGGCGTCCCCTTTCCCGTCCCAGTTGATGTCTTGCGAAAAAGAGGAAAACGCGTCGGTGAGTTAGTCGGGACGTTCGCCCGGCGCCGGCAGCCCGAGATAATGGAGGCGGCGCATCTCGCGCCGGCCTCGCACCACCGTGTCGAGAATGAGGCCGGCAAAGAAGCTCAGGGCGGCGAGGATCATCAGCCCGGTAGCGAGGATCGCGGTCGGAAAGCGCGGCACCTCGCCGGTTTCGAGGTAGGTGACGAACAAGGGCACCGTCAGCACGATCGCAGCGGCCGCGAGCAGCAACCCAAGTCCTCCGTAGAACAGGACCGGCCGCTCGATGCGGAACAGGTGAAAGATGGTGCGCATGATCCGCCAGCCATCGCCCCACGTCGAGAGCTTGGAATGCGAGCCTTCGGGCCGGGCGCCATAGGATGTGACCATCTCGCCCACCGGCATCGCCAGCTCGAGCGCGTGCACGCTGATCTCGGTCTCGGTCTCGAAGCCGCGCGACAGCGCGGGGAAGGACTTGGCGAAGCGCCGCGAAAATACCCGGTAGCCGGAGAAGATGTCGCTGAACGTGCGCCCGAACAGGCCCGCAAGCAGGCTGGTGAACAGCCGGTTGCCGAGCCGGTGGCCACGCCGATAGGCCGCTTCGACTTCCGATTGGCGCGCCGCGACCACCATGTCGAGCTGTTCGCCCTGCAGCATCGCGACCAGCGCCGGGGCGGCGCCGGCATCGTAGGTCGCATCGCCGTCGGCCATCAGGTAGATGTCGGCCTCGATGTCGGCGAACATCCGCCGCACGACGTGACCCTTGCCCTGCATCCGTTCGGTGCGGACGATTGCGCCCGCGGCGATGGCGATCTCGCGAGTGCGGTCGCTGCTGTTATTGTCGTAGACGTAGATCTCTGCCGCCGGCAGCGCCGCACGGAACCCGGCGATCGTCTGGGCGATCGCCGCTTCCTCGTTGTAGCAGGGCAAGAGGACCGCGATCCGCGGCTCGGCCCGCGCCGGCAGCGTCCTATCCGCCATCATGCGCGGTTCGGACTTGTTCATGCCCTACCCTAACGGTCCCCGCCGGTCCTGTCTGCTAGCCGGACGTCTTCGTCTTGGGCTTGGCAGCGACCTTTGACGCCTTTGCCTTGGCCGTCGCCTTGGGAGTAGCCGCGGCCGCCTTGCTCGCGTGTTTGCTGGTCTTGCCACTACCCTTTTTCGGCTTTTCCTCATGGTCATGGCCGCAGCCCGGACCGTGCACGTGCGCGTGCTCGGCCTCGATCGCCGCTTCCAGCGCCTCTCGGCTTACCGCCCGCTCGCTGACCTTGGCCTGCTCGAAAAGGTAATCGACCACCTTGTCCTCGAACAAGGGAGCGCGCAGCTGCGCCGCGGCCATCGGCTCGTTCTGGACATAGTCGACGAAACGCTGGCGGTCCTCCGGCTTGTATTGCTGCGCCGCCTGCATCACCAGCTGGTTCATTTCCTGCTGCGAGACCTGGATGCCGTTCTTCTGGCCCAGGTCGGACAGCAGCAGACCCAACCGCACCCGCCGCTCGGCGATAGCGAGGTAATCGCCCTTTTCGCTCTCCATCTCGGCCCGCGCCGCCGCCGGGTCCTCTTCGTGGCTCGCCTCGTGTTCGAGTTGGCGCCAGATCTGGTCGAACTCGGCCTCGACCATCGTCTGCGGCACCGGGAAGTCGTGCTTGGCCGCCAGCTGGTCGAGCAGCTGCCGCTTCATGTGGGTGCGGGTGAGGCCATTCAGCTCCTGCTCGACCTGCGATTTGAGCAGCTCGCGCAACTGTCCAATCCCTTCCAGGCCCATCGACTTGGCGAACTCGTCGTCGGCTTTCAGTTCGCGCGCCACTTGCACCTCGTTCACGGTCACTTCGAACGCGGCCTGCCGGCCCTTGAGATATTCGACCGGGTAATCGGCCGGGAATTCAACCTTTACCTGGCGCTGCTCGTTCGCTTTGGCGCCGACCAGCTGGTCCTCGAAACCGGGCAGCAGCCGGCCCGAGCCGAGCTCGATCGCCATGCCCTGGCCCTTGCCCCCCTCGAACGCCTCGCCATCCACCCGGCCTTCGAAATCGATCACGACCCGGTCCCCCAGCACCGCCTTGCGCGCCGCCGGCGCGGCATCGAAGCTCTTCTGGCCCGCCGCCAGCCGCGCCACCGCTTCGTCGATCGCTTGCTTATCCGCCTCGACCCGCAGCCGCTCCAGTTTCAAACCCTCGATCTTCGCCTCGGGCACCTCGGGCAGCGTTTCCACCTCGACGGTGACGACCTTGTCCTTGCCCTCGTCGCTGTCTTCGAGCGCGACGCTGGGCTGCATCGCCGGCCGCAGATTCTGGTCCGAGATCAGCTTCTGCACGCCTTCCTGGACCGCGCTCTGCAACGCCTGCTGCTCGAGCGCTTCGCCGTGCATCTTGCGCACTAGGTTGGCCGGCACCTTTCCCGGTCGGAAGCCCGGCATCCGCACCTGCGGCGCGATCGCCTTCAATTCCTGGTCGACCCGCGCGGCGATTTCCTTGGCGGGTATGGTGATCCGAAAGGCGCGCTTCAGGCCCTCGTTCAGGGTCTCGACTGTCTGCATAGGATCGGCTTCAAACCTTCATGAAAAGCGGCGGCGACGCTGGTGCGGGCGGAGGGACTCGAACCCCCACGGTTGCCCACTTGGACCTAAACCAAGCGCGTCTACCAATTCCGCCACGCCCGCCGGCCCGCGGCAGCCGGCGTCTATAGCAGCGGCGCGCTTGAGAGCAAGCTCGGCTCAGGCCGTCGGACAGGCCGCGTGAGTCGCGTAAACCTCGCTCAACGTGGTGAAATTTCCGCCGATCCGGTCGCGGAAATAGGTGAACAGGCCGTCCAGCCGGTGAAGGAAATGCTCGAGGTCGGCAGCGTCGCGCACGTAGGGCGTATGGCCCGGCGCCAGGCTGGGGCTATGATAAACGAGGGTGAAAATACGCTTTCCCTGTCCCACCATGGCTTCGACCAGCCGCCATTGCTCGGCGAGCGGCACGCCTTCCGGCGTCAGGCGCGATCGGGTGACGAGCCCGCCAAGCGCGAGCAGGCCGGGAAGCCGCCAGCGCAAGGCGGCAGGAGCATCGAACATTCCGCCAAGCCGCGGTCCGAGCCACTGTGCCATACCGAAAAAGCCGACGCTGACCGGTATCTCGAGCAGGCCCTCGGCCAGCCATGCCGGTTGATCGGACATGCCGCTATGATCCGGCCCGCCGTCG
>JBQTJR010000075.1:0-7409 GCA_052386895.1 Sphingosinicella sp. | reverse complement strand
ATCAGGGCGAGCACGGTCGGGATCATCGCAGCTCCACTCCAACTGCTTGAGAATGCGCTAGAATGATACAGGTTTGGACAAAAGGAAAGGCAAAACCTGCGTCCCTGGCCACTAATTCGCCCGGCCGGGTCCTTTCTGGCAAGCAACGATCGGCCGCCCGGCTGATGCGGCAAAGCTGCCACACCGGGCCGGCAATCGGCGGCCCGGCACTTTCTCTCGCAACCCCGGCGCAAATGGGT
Organism: Sphingosinicella sp.; assembly: GCA_052386895.1. GTDB lineage: Bacteria > Pseudomonadota > Alphaproteobacteria > Sphingomonadales > Sphingomonadaceae > Allosphingosinicella. The sequence goes on along the minus strand of JBQTJR010000075.1, from coordinate 7,170 downwards.
CGTTGCAGCGCAGGCTGGTGAGCCGCATTTCACCTTCTTGTCCAACTGCGGCTTTTCAGCAACAGAACCGGGGCTAAGCGCGCTTGCACGCAATCCGCGCTTACCGTAAGGAGTTGACCGTCGTTCCCGCGTGGGACGCAGAAGAAAGGGGAAGATTTATGCGGAAGCTCGCCATTGTAGTGGCGCTGTCGTCCACCGTGATCGCGACTCCGGCACTCGCTCGTAACGGGGCCTGGTATGTCGGCGGTGATTTCGGCGCGATGATCCTGGAAGACCATGAGGTCTTCTTGCCCAGCGGCGCACCGATTCAGACCGGCACCGGCCAGATGAGGCTCGATTATAATCCAGGTTTCGACGGCGCCTTGTTTGTCGGCTACGATCTGGGTGCGGTACGGCTTGAAGCCGAGGTGGCCTACAAGAAGGCCGATCTCTCGGACTTCGAGACCGCCGTCCGGCTGCCCGGACAAGGCGTGGTTGCGCCTGCAGGCCTCCAGTTCGCCGGTGGCGGTAACGCCTCTGCACTGAGCTTCATGGTCAACGCCATGTTCGACTTCGGTGACGACGATGGCATCAGCGGTTTCATCGGCGGTGGCGCCGGTGTCGCGCGCGTCAGCTACAACAACATGCGGGCCTTCGAGAACCAGGCGCCGTTCCTCGACGATTCTGACTCGCGTTTCGCGTGGCAGGTCATCGCGGGCGTCCGCCAGGCGATCACCGACAATATCGACGTCACCGTGCGCTATCGTTTCTTCAACGTGCACGGCCTCGATACTCTGTTCTTCAACGGCCAGGCGGCCGAAACCCGGTGGCGTTCGCACAGCTTGCTGGGCGGCATCACCTTTAACTTCGGCGCTCCGCCGCCGCCTCCGCCGCCTCCGCCTCCGCCGCCTCCGCCTCCGCCTCCGCCGCCCCCACCGCCGCCGCCTCCGCCGCCGCCGGTGTGTGCGCCCGGGCCCTATATCGTGTTCTTCGATTGGGATCGGGACGAGATCACGACGCAGGCGGCCGCCATCCTCGACAACGCCGCAGCGCAATATCAGCAGTGCGGCCAGGCGCGGGTGGTTGTCGCGGGCCACGCCGACCGTTCCGGCTCGGCTGAGTACAACGTCGGCCTGTCGCAGCGGCGTGCCAACAACGCCCGTGCCTATTTGGCCGGTCGTGGCGTGCCCGACGGCGTGATGACCACCGAGGCGTTCGGCGAGAGCCGTCCGCTGGTCGAGACCGCCGATGGCGTCCGCGAGCCGCAGAACCGGCGCGTGGAAGTTACCTACGGCCCCGGCTCCGGCTGGTAAGTAGGGCTGAACGCCGCCCCGGCGGCGTGCAAGGGATCGGAGCCGGCCCTCGGGCCGGCTCCTTTCTTTTTGTCCTGGCGGGCGAGGGCCGACGTGGGGCCTGTTGTGCCCCTGCCGGCTTTGTTATCGCGGCCGCTTCCTAGGGCTCAGCAGGAGCGGCCATGCGCATCGCCATCATCGGCACCGGCTATGTCGGGCTGGTTTCCGGCGCCTGCTTTTCCGATTTCGGCCACGACGTGGTCTGCGTCGACAAGGACGCGGCCAAGATCGGCGCGCTGCAGCAGGGGATCATCCCGATCTTCGAGCCGGGGCTGGAACAGCTGGTCGCGCGCAACGAAGCGGGCGGCCGCCTCAGCTTCACGACCGATCTCGAGGCCGCGGTTGACGGCGCGGAGGCGATCTTCATCGCCGTCGGCACGCCCTCGCGCCGCGGCGACGGCCATGCCGATCTCAGCTACGTGTTCAGCGCCGCCGGCGAGATCGCTGGGGCGCTGACCGGGCGCGCGGTGATCGTCACCAAGTCGACCGTGCCGGTCGGCACCGGCGACGAGGTCGAACGGATCGTACGGGAAGCCGCGCCCGCGATCGAAACCTGGGTAGTCTCCAATCCCGAATTCCTGCGCGAGGGCGCCGCGATCGAGGATTTCAAGCATCCCGACAGCATCGTCATCGGCGCCGAGGACGCGCCGGCGATCGAGGTGATGCGCGAGGTCTACCGGCCGCTCTACCTCAACCAGGCGCCGCTGCTGTTCACCTCGCGTCGTACCGCCGAGCTGATCAAATATGCGGCCAACGCTTTCCTCGCGACCAAGATCACTTTCATCAACGAGATGGCGGATCTGTGCGAGCTGGTGGGCGCCGATGTCCAGGACATTTCCCGGGGTATCGGCCTCGATCGCCGCATCGGCGGCAAGTTCCTGCATGCCGGGCCCGGCTATGGCGGGTCCTGTTTCCCCAAGGACACGCTCGCTCTGCTCAAGACCGCCGAGGACAACCAGGCGCCGCTGCGCATCGTCGAGGCGGTGGTCCAGGTCAACGACGCGCGCAAGCGCGCGATGGGCCGCAAGGTGATCCGCGCGCTCGGCTCCGAACCGCGCGACAAGATCGTCACCCTGCTCGGCCTGACCTTCAAGCCGAACACCGACGACATGCGCGAGGCGCCGTCGATCGCCATCGTCCAGGCGCTCGAGGACGTCGGCATCAAGGTCCGCGGCTACGACCCCGTCGGGGTGGAGCAGGCGCGACCGCTGATGCCCAACGTCGAGCTGTTCGCCGATCCCTATCAGGCCGCGGCCGGCGCCCACGCGGTGGTGCTGGTGACCGAGTGGGACGTGCTGCGCGCGCTCGACCTCAAGCGGCTCGCGGCGGCGATGGCCGAGCCGGTGCTGGTCGATTTGCGCAATATCTATCCGCCGGAGGAAGCGGTCGCTGCCGGCCTGCGCTGGTACGGCGTTGGCAAGCCCGACGCGGCTTGACCGGCTAGATCGATTCGCCGGCGGCGCGGGCCCGCTCGACCTTGCTCGATTCGAGCGCGTGCAGGTGGCGCGAGCCGATCCACAGGCCGATCAAGGTCAAGGGCGGCATCGCGTAGAGTGCCGCGATGCCGAGCGGAAGGCTGCCGGTAACCACCGATATCTTGCCGGCGAAATAGGGGCCGAGCGCCAGCCCGACCATCGTCGTACCGAGGATGTAGGTCGCCCCGGCCGTCGCCCGCATTCGCGGCAGCACCAGGTCCTGCAGCGTCGCGACCGCCGCTCCGACCCAAGCGGCGGCGAGCAGGTGCGCGAATGGAAACACCCAGTAGAAAGCGGCCAGGCTATCGGTCGTCAGCAGGAAGGCGACCAAAGGTATCGGCAGCAATGCCGACAGCATGTTGATGTAGAGCCGCCCGTTGGGATCGCGCTGGCGCCAAAGGTCCGAGACGTAACCGCCGAGTATCACCCCGGCCGCGGCCGAGATCGCCGCCAGCCAGCCGATGATGAAGCCCACTTCCGCCTTGGCGGTCATGCCGGCGATGAAGCGCGAAGGCTCGCTGCCGCCGCCGTAGAAATGCGCTTCGACATAAGGCGGGGTCCAAAAGCTGGTCGCGTAGGTGACGAACGAGATGCTGCCGAACGAGAGCACCAGCAGCACCACCACCGGCGTGCCCCAGATCAGCCGGTAAGTGGGCGGGTCGCGCTGGCGCAGCGACTGGATCCAGGAAAAGACCGCGTAGACGCCGAGCCCGTAGGCGATCCACTGGGCGGCATCGCCGGTCAGCCAGTAGAGAGCGAAGCCGGCCGCGGCGATGAGACCCAGCGCCAACAGGTTGACCGGCAGCGCGCCGGGGATGCGGGCGACGTTGAAAAAGGTCAGCGGCGGCAGGATCGCCATCAGCTCGCGCCCGAAATCCGACCAGGCATTGGCCTTGACCACAGGCTGCGGCATGCCGTCGCTGGCGCCGCGCAGCGGTTCTTTGAGCGTCAGCACCCACAAGGCGAGCAGCAGGCCGGGCAGCCCGACCGCAAGGAACGCCGCCTGCCAGCCGGCAAGCCCGAGCGGTGCGCTCGCCGGGTCGGGCCAAGCCGCGCTCCAGCGGCTGGCGACCAGTCCGCCGATCGGCAGGCTCAATGCGCCGCCGATATAGAGCCCGCTCGAGTAGATGGAGAGTGCGGTCGCCCGCCTTTCCTTGGGGAAATGGTCGGAGATCATCGAGTAGGCGGCCGGCGAGGCACTCGCCTCGCCGATGCCGACGCCGATCCGCGCCGCCGCCAGCATGGTGAAGCTGTTGGCGAAGCCCGACAAGGCGGTCATCGACGACCACAAAGCCAGCCCCATCGCCATCAGCCGGCCGCGGTACCAGCTGTCAGCGAGCCGGCCGAGCGGAATGCCGAACAAGGCGTAGAAGACCGCGAAAGCGGTGCCGTAGAGGAACCCGATCTGCGCATCGCTGACGCCGAGATCGCGCTTGATGTCGGGCACTAGGATCGAGAGGATCTGGCGGTCGATGAAATTGACGATGTAGACGAGCACCAGCACGAACAGGGCGTACCAGGCGTAGGCGCTGATGCTCGGCCTCGCCCGCGCCGACTCGACCGTCGCCATTTCCTCTTCCCCTCTTGCTCCCGGCAACTGGCTAGCAGGCAATCAGCCCAGGGGAAATCGCTGCAGCTCGGTATACACCGCGCCCTCGGCGGTCAGCTTGCTCTCGAACAGGCTGAAGTCGCGGGCGGTAAAAGGCGAGCTCGAAAGCCCGCCCGATTGCTCGATCAGGTTCCTCACCGGCCCCGACGATCGCTTGATCCGCGCCAGCGTGATGTGCGACAGGTAAGCGCGCTGCTCGGGCGGGATGCCGACCCGGACGATCGCCTGGTCGATCTTGTTGTGCAGCGTCTTCAGCGGCTCGTGCGGCGTCACCCCCACCCACACCGTCTCCGGCTGGCCGCGCCGCTCGAACGTGCCGAGCCCGGCCAGCGCGACCGCGAAAGGCGGGTGGTGAATGCCGCCCAGCGCCGCCAGCACGTCGCGGGCCGCATGACGGTCGACTTCGCCGATGAAGCGCAGGGTCAGGTGCAGCTGCTCCTCGGTCTGCCAGCGCGCGCCGCTGATCCCGCCCATCAGCGACAGCAGATGCTGGCGGATTTCGCGCGGCAGCCGCAGCGCGGCGAACAGGCGTTGCATTGCCTCCTTCTAGCAAGGGGCGGCGGAACCTTCATGTCCCGGCGCACCGCCGGATTCGCTTGAAAGCCGCCCCGGTTGCGCCGATATTATTGGCCTCGCCGGCAATGGTTGCCGGCAAAAGGAGTGTTGAACATGGCCAATTGGTCTGATCCTCGTATCTCTGGCGCTTCGCCGCCGGCGGCAACGGCGGATCGCGCCGGTGTCGCGGTCGACGCCGGCCTGAGGGCGCACATGCTCTCGGTCTACAATTACATGACCTCGGGCGTGCTCTTGACCGGCATCGTCGCCCTGGTGGCAGCTCTTATGGGTATTTCCCAGACGCTGTTCACCGGCGGCAACATCCTGGGATGGATCGTCATTTTCTCGCCGCTGATCATGGTGTTTTTCCTGATGGCTCGCGTTCGCCACATGAGCACCGGCGGATTGCAGGTCTTCTTCTGGACCTTCGCGACCGTGATGGGCCTGTCGATGTCGATCATTCCGTTGGTCTACAACGGGCAATCGATCGCCCTGGCCTTCTTCGCCACCGCGGCGGCGTTCGCCAGCCTCAGCCTCTACGGCTACACCACCAAGCGCAACCTGTCGGGCTTCGGAACCTTCTTCCTGATGGGGCTGGTCGGCCTCGTCGTCGCCATGCTGCTGAACGCGTTCTGGCTGCAGTCGCCGGCGATGGACTTGGCGATCAGCGTCATCGGCGTGCTGATCTTCGCCGGCCTCACCGTTTACGATACCCAGAAGATCAAGAGCATCTATTTCGAGGTTGCCGGGTCCGACGTGGTCGGCAAGCAGGCCATCCTCGGGGCGCTGACGCTCTATCTGGACTTCATCAACATGTTCCAGTTCCTGCTCAGCCTGATCGGCAATCGCGACTAGGCAAGAGCGGAGCTTGGCTAAAGGGAAAGGCCCGGCTTCGGCCGGGCCTTTTTTTATCCTTGTTGCTGGCGCTGCCAGACCACCGCGGTCGACACCACTGCCAGCACCGCCAGCAGATAGAGCATCGGTTCGGCGGTCAGCACCGCCGCCGCCAGCGCCGCGATCGTCACCAGCGTGGTGAGGCCGAGCAACAGGAGGCGGGCGCCGTCCATCACGTCGCTCGCGGCGCGAGATGCTGGCGGAAGAAACCGATCGTCGCCGTCCACGCCCGCTCGGCCGCGGCGCGGTCGTAGCGCATCGCCGACGTATCGTTGTGGAAGGCGTGGTCGACGCCGTGATGGTTGATCGCGCGCACAGGCTTGCCGGCGCGTTGCAGCGCCGACACCCAGGGGAGGGCGGTCGCGTTCACCCGCGCGTCGCGCTCGGCGAGGTGGATCAGCAGCGGCGCCTCGACCTGCCTCGCCTCGGTGGGTGGGCGTCCCGCGCCGTAGAAGACGACGCCGGCGTCGAGCGCATCGCCCGCCGCCACCGCCAGCCGGTTGACCATCGCCCCGCCCCAGCAGAAGCCGACGATGCCGACCCGCCGCCGGCCGCCCTCGGCCGACGCCAGCCAGCGGATCATCGCCGCGCCGTCGGCGGCCGTCTCATCGAGATTGAGCTGGCCGATCATCGTCCGCGCCTGGTCCTCGTCCGCCGGGGTGCCGCCGGCCGGGCTCAGCCAGTCCGGCGCCACCGCCGAGAAGCCGGCCAGCGCCAGCCGCCGGGTGACGTCGCGGATATGGTCGTTGAGCCCGCGATTCTCATGGATCGCCAGCACCACCGGCAGGTCGGCGCCGCCGCGCGGGGCGGCATTGTAGCCGCGATAGCGCCGGCCCGGCCGCGGCTCATATTCGATCTCGCGCAGTGTCAGCCGGCTATCGTCCGGCGCCACCTGCGGCTCGGCGGCGCGGCAGGCGACCTCGGTCAACGCCAGGCTCGCAGCCGCCGCGCCGCCGGTGATCCGCGCCAGCTCGCGCATGAACGCGCGCCGGCTCATCCTCCCTTCGTGGGTGAAGCGGTCGTGCAGCGCGACGACCCTGGCGCGGACATCCTTGATCATGCCGGCTGCGGCTCGGCTTGCGGCTGCGCTTGCGGCGGCATCAGCGCGTCGTCGAGCTCGCGCGACCGCTGGTGCGCCGGCCGTTGCTGCAGCCGCCCGAAATAGGCTTCCAGCGCCGGCTTCTTCTCGAGCGCGCCGAACAGCATCCCCCAGCCGATCTGCGAGCCGAGATAGACGTCGGCGGCGGTGAAATGCTCGCCGCACAGATAGGGCCCGCCCTCGACCGCCTTGACCAGCGCGCCGATC
>JBQTJR010000074.1:0-5015 GCA_052386895.1 Sphingosinicella sp. | reverse complement strand
ACTAATTCCCGCGTGGGTGGTCTTCCGACCCGCCCCCCCGGCCGGTCGCTGATTATGGACCCCCCACCCCCCCTAAACTCTCGACCTTGCCGCCCGCCCACCCGGGCCCCCCCCCGCCGTGCCGGCGCGGGAAACGCGGCCATCCCGCCGTCGAACAGCGCCTTTTCCTCGGCGAGCAAGCCGGGCTGCTCGATCATGAATCCGAGCCGGTCGCGCATGTGCACGTCCCAGCTTTCGCCGGCGACCATGTGGCGAAAGATCATGTCGCCGCCGATGAAGAAGAAGCGGTACTTGCGGTAGCGCCCGTCCGGCGAACGAAAGTCGACGAACTCGGTCGCGTAATAGACTTTTCCGGGCGCGAGCCCGGCGAGCAATTCTCCGGCATCGCCGACCACGCCGACGATGCGGCCGGTATGGGTGCCGGTCTCGCGCAGGATCATCGGGAAGCGGGGCGACGCCGCCGCGATCGCCGCCCGGGCGGTTTCCGGACGGCTGCCGTCGAGCCGCAAGACCAGCGGTACCACCAGCCCGTCGACGCCGGCGAGCCGCTGCGCGGCCCGGTCGCGGCCGCTGGCCAGCACCCTTTCGGGCCGGTTGATCACCCGGCCGCGAAAATCCTCGACGATGCGCGAAATGACGCCGAGCGTGCGCGGGCTCAGGTCCGGGTCGGTGACCAGGTTCAGGAGCAGGTCGCCCTCGATCAACGGAAGCGCCGCCGCTGCCGGAAGTAAGACGGGGTGACGTGCAGCCGGCAGTAGCTGCGCGGCTGGTGAACGCGCAGCCGGTGAATGTCGGAGATGCCGTCGAAGAGCATCGGCCCGCCGGCGTTGCGGACCAGGGTGTCGCTGGCGTCCATGCCGACGAAATAGCCGATCGCCGGCTCGGTCATCGCCCACCCTTGCGGCCGCCGAGCGTCGCCGCGGCGATCAGCCCGGCAAGCGCCGCCATCGCCGCGCCGGCGAGGCAGGCGGCGTGGAATCCGGTCACCAAAGCCGCGCCCTCTTGTGCCAGCACGGCGCCGAGCAGAGCGGTGACGAACAGTCCGCCGGCGCGCGAGACGGCGCTGTTCAGGCCCGAGGCGGTCGCGACATGCGTCGGGTCGACCGAGCCCAGCACCGCCGTGGTCAGCGGCGCCACTGCGATCGCCATGCCGATTGAGACGCCGAGGATCAAAGGCAGCACCGAGGTCCAATAATCGCCCTCGCCGGCCATCCTGAGGCCGAGCAGGAAGCCAACAGCGACGACCAAAGGCCCGAGCGTCAACGGCCAGCGCGGGCCGATGCGCGCGGCGAACCGGCCCATCAGCGGCGATCCCAGCGCGATGATCAGCGGCAGCGGCAGCAAGGCGGCTCCGGCCGCGGCGGCGCCATAGCCCGAGGCCTCGATCAACAGGTAGGGCACCAGCACAACTATGCCGCTCAGCGCGCCATAGAGCAACAGAGTGAACAGGTTGAGCCCGACCAAGGCGCGCGATCCGAACAGCGCCAGCGGCACCATCGCCTGGCCGCGTCGTCGCCGCTCGACCGCGAGGAACGCCAGCGACAGAGCGAGGCCGGCGGCGATCGTAGCGAGCGCGGCGGGGCCGGCGCGCCCGCTCGACGACCACAAAGTCAGGCCCCACGCCAGCGCGCCGAGCGCCAAAGTGGCGAGCATGCCTCCGGCATAATCGGGCCGGGCCTTCCCGGCGGCGCGATGCTCGGGCACGGCGAACCAGGCCAAAGCCAGCGCGCCGGCCGCGACCGGCAGGTTGAGGAGGAAGATCGCGCGCCAGCCGACACTGTCGATCAGCCAGCCGCCGATCAACGGCGCGACCGCGCCGGCGACCGCCCCCGCCGCCGCCCAGGTGCCGACCGCCTGGCCGCGCCGCTCGCCGGAAAAGGCCGCGCTCAATATCGCCAGGCTGCTGGGCAGCATTATCGCCGCGCCCAGCCCCTGCAGCGCCCTTGCCGCGAGGAAGATTTCCAGGCCCGGCGCCACGGCGCAAAGCAAAGAGGCGGCGGTGAACAGGAGGATGCCGGCGACCAGCAGCCGCCGCCGGCCGTAAAGATCGCCGGCGGCGCCGCCGACCAGCAGCAAGGCCGCCAGCGGCAGCAGATAGGCGTTGAGCACCCATTGCAGCTCGGCGGTGGCGGCGCCGAAGCTGCGGCCGATCGCCGGCAGCGCGACGTTGAGCACCGAGCCGTCGATGAAGGCGAGGCTCGAGGCGAGAATGCAGGCGGCCAGCACCAGCCCCGGCCGGGCGCAGGCGGTGCTTTCGCGGCCCGACGCCGCCAGGGGGCGATCGCACGCGAAATCGAGGCTGGCGCTCATCGGCCCGTGTCTCGCTGCGCCCTGCTACGAACTGAACACGCTTGGGCCTGCTCGCCCGGTGCCTTCGAATGAGGGTCTGAGTTCCAGTTGCATGAAGGCTTCCAGAAAGTTTAGGGCCGCCGGCCCTAGGTTCGCAGGGATCAGGAAATTAGCTCGGCCTAGGCTGCTGGTCATCCATGCCTTGGGGTCGGACTTGCATCCGATAGAGTGGTGCGCTGCCTCCCATGCAAGAAGCGATTTCGCGAGAGTGCCGGGTGCGGTCTGGAAATAATGGTGGGTGGTATAGCGGGGACCGCTGTTCGGTCCGGCCTTGCCCACTTTCAGGCAATGACCGCGGTAGAAGAAAGCATAGACGGCCATATACCCCGCAGGCAGGCTGGCCGGGGGTCGGTGCGGGGCTGGGGCAAATTCTAGCCTGATGTGGCGGTCGGTAATCGAGGCACCAGCCAGGCTCGCCGCCTGACAGAAACGGTGAGTGGCTTCTTTCAATCGCTGATAAAGCTGATCGTTGTCCGTCACAGCACCTCGAACAGCCCGGCGGCGCCCATGCCGCCGCCGACGCACATCGTCACCACCACGTGCCTGGCGCCGCGCCTCTTGCCCTCGATCAAGGCATGGCCGGTCAGCCGCGCGCCCGACATGCCGTAGGGATGGCCGATCGAGATCGCGCCGCCGTCGACGTTCAACCTGTCGTCGGGGATGCCGAGCTGGTCCTGGCAGTAGAGCACCTGCACCGCGAACGCCTCGTTCAATTCCCACAGGTCGATGTCGTTGGCGGTGAGGCCGAAGCGCTTGAGCAGTTTCGGCACCGCGAACACCGGGCCGATCCCCATTTCGTCGGGCTCGGTCCCGGCCACCGCCATGCCGACATAGCGGCCCAGCGGTTCGAGCCCGCGCTCGGCGGCGAGGCCGGCTTCCATCAGCACGCAGGCCGAGGCGCCGTCGGACAATTGCGAGGCGTTGCCGGCGGTGATCACCGCGTCCGGCCCCATCACCGGTTGCAGCGATTTGAGGCCCTCGATCGTCGTGTCGGGGCGGTTTCCCTCGTCTTTGGCGATCGTCACCTCTTGCATCGAGACCTCGCCCGTTTCCTTGTTCTTGACCGCCATTTTCGTGGTGACCGGCACGATCTCGTCGTCGAACCTGCCGGCCGTCTGCGCCGCGGCGGTGCGCTGCTGCGATTTCAGCGCATATTCGTCCTGCCGCTCGCGGCTCACCGTGTAGCGCTTGCCGACCACCTCGGCGGTCGAGATCATCGGCATGTAGACGGCGTTGTGCATCGCCAGCAGCTCCGGATCGGGCCCCAGCCGCATCTCCGGCGTCTGCACCAGGCTGATCGATTCGACGCCGCCGGCGACCATGATGTCCATCCGGTCGACGATGATCTGCTTGGCGGCGGTGGCGATCGCCATCAGCCCGCTTGCGCATTGACGGTCGATCGACATGCCCGCGACCTGCACCGGCAAGCCCGCGCGCAACGCCGAGGTGCGGCCGATCGTCGTCTGCACCCCCTGCTGCAGCGCCGCGCCGATGATGACGTCGTCGACCTCGCCCGGGTCGATTTTCGCCCGTGCGACCGCCGCCCCGATCGCGTGCGCCGCCAGCGTCGGCGACGGCGTGGCGTTGAACGCGCCCTTGTACGCCTTGCCGATCGGCGTGCGGGCGGTGGAGACGATGACGGCTTCGCGGGTGGCCATGATAAGCTCCATTTTTTGTCCTCCCCGGCATTTGCCGGGGAGGGGGACCAGGCGCAGCCTGGTGGAGGGGCAGCCTTAAGTCGAAGTGTTCCCCTCCACCATCCTTCGGATGATGAAGCAGGTGAAGGCTGCCCCGCAGCCTTCAGCCGTGTCCGGGGGACACGGCGACCTCTTCATCCCTCCCCACGAAATCGTGGGGAGGATTTCTCTCAAACGAATATCATCCCGATCCAGTCGGCGGTCAAAGCCGGCTTGTCCTCGCCTTCGATCTCGACCTCGACCCGGTGCAGCGCCTGCCAGCGCCGCGGCGCTTTCTCCTCGAACGAAACCAGGGTGAAACGCCCGCGCACGCGCTTGCCGGCCCTTACCGGGGCGAGGAAGCGCACGCGCTCGAAACCGTAATTGACCACCAGCTTGGTCTCTGCCGGCGCCAGCACCACGTCGGCCGCCATCCGGCTCAAGAGCGACAAAGTGAGGAAGCCGTGGGCGATGGTGCCGCCGAAAGGGGTCGCCGCGGCTTTCTCCCGGTCGACATGGATGAACTGGCGGTCCTCGGTCACGTCCGCGAACGCGTCGATCCGCCGCTGGTCGATCGTCAACCAGCCCGAGACGCCGATCGCCTCGCCGGCGCGCGCCTTGATCTGGTCCAACGGGACGCGCGGCATTGAGACTTCCCCCGGGAACAAGCTAGTGCCGCCGCGCATAAAGCTGCGTCCCCAAAAAGCCTAGGGACCAGACCCACCACCGGAGCGGTCGTGACGGAGCGTAGTTTGTCGAACCGGCCAGGAGCGAGGAAGCGGAGCGATGTTTGATCATCCTGAGCGGACGAGCGACGATGAGCCCGGTGCGAATGTCCCCCGGACATCCGCAGCCATGCCCGGGGGGCATGGCGGCCGGGCACATGGGCGGCCAAGGTGTACGCCTGGCTCGCAGGTCGATCGCTCCCCCGGAGCGATCTGCGCCATGCCGGGGTGCATGGCGCACCTGCATGCCAGGCTACACCCCGCC
>JBQTJR010000073.1:0-7671 GCA_052386895.1 Sphingosinicella sp. | reverse complement strand
GCCGAGCTGGGGCTGGCTGCGCGCCGCCTCCCGCTCCGCCGCCGCTTTCACCCCGGCGGCGCTTGCCGGCGTCGAACTGCCGCTGTTGCTGCTCGCCACCCAGGCCGACAGGCTGGTCGGCGTCGATGCGATCCGGCGGGTGGCGTCATGGCTTCCCCGCGCCGAGCTCGAAATATTTCAGACCAGCGCCCACGAGATATTGCGCGAGGCCGACCGGGTGCGTCTCGCGGCCTTCGCGCGGATCGACGAATTTCTCGAAGAGCGCGCGCGATGAGCGTGCCCGCGTTCGATGTCGCGATCGTCGGTGCCGGCATCGCCGGCGCCAGCCTCGCCGCACAAGTGGCCGGCGAGGCACGGGTGCTGTTGCTCGAGGCGGAAGATCAGCCCGGCTATCACAGCACCGGCCGTTCCGCCGCTTTCTGGTCGGAAAGCTATGGCGGGCCGCTGATCCGGCCGCTTACCGAGGCGTCGGGGCACTTTATTGCCGCGCCGCCGGCCGATTTTTCCGGCCGGCCCTTCGTCAGCCCGCGCGGCTGCATCCACCTCGCCGACGCGGATGGAGAATATGCGCTTCAGCAACTCGAAACCGAGTTTGCCGGCACGTCGCTTGCCTTGCAGAGGCTCGACCGGGCGGAGCTCGAGGCGGTGATCCCCGGAATACGGCCGGGCTGGAATAGCGGCCTCAATGAGCCGAGCTGCCAGGATATCGACGTCGCCGCGCTGCACGCGGCCTATCTCAAGCGCGCGCGCGCGCAAGGCGCCCAGCTGGTGACCGGCGCACGGCTGAAGTCTGCGCAATTCGCGAATGGCCAATGGCGGCTCGCCACGACGGGCGGTGAATTTGCGGCGGCCAGGCTAGCCAACGCCGCCGGTGCCTGGGCGGACGCGGTGGCAAAGCTCGCCGGCGAGCCGGCGCTCGGCATCCAGCCCAATCGCCGCACCCTCGTGCAATTGCGGATCGACCCCCCGGCCTCGCCCGAAATGCCTTTGGTGATCGACGCTCTGGGCCGCTTCTATTTCAAGCCCGAGGCGGGCGGGAGGCTATGGCTCAGCCCGCACGACGAGACGCCGTGCGATCCCTGTGACTGCGCGCCCGAGGAGATTGACGTCGCGCTGGCGATCGACTGGTTGCAAAAGGTCGTCGACTGGCGGGTCGAGCGGGTCGAGCGCAAGTGGGCCGGGCTGCGCAGTTTCGCGCCCGATCGACTGCCGGTCTACGGTTTCAGCACCAGCGGCCGGAACTTCTTCTGGTGCGCCGGCCAGGGCGGCTTCGGCATCCAGACCGCGGCGGCCGGCGCCTGCCTCGCCGCCGGCCTGCTGCTCGGCCGCCCCGCCACCGGCATCGCCGCCGCGATCGATCCGGCGCCCTACGCGCCGGGCCGGTTCGCCTAGATCAGCTCGCTGAACAGGATCAGCAGGCCCGCCACCGACGCCAGCCACACCAGGGTGCGCAGCCACGGCAGGCCGGCGAGATAGACGATCGCATAGACCAGCCGGCCCCAGAAGAAGAGCGTCGCGCCGAACGCGGTGACCTCGTTCGCCTTGCCGGTGACGTGTACCACCAGCACCAGGATCGCGAAGATCGCCAGGCTCTCGAGCATGTTGAGATGGGCGCGTCGCGCCCGCCCGGCCCAGCCCGACACCGACGGCATGATCTCGCGGTTGCCGGCCAAGGTCGCCAGCCCGACCTCTTGGGTCGCGCCGAGCACCGCGATCAGCATCTGCGCCATCGCCAGCGCCGCCGACCAGACGAGCATTTCCAGTTCTGTCGACATTCTTCCCCCCTTGTTTTCAGGGAAAGGGCTAGCACGTTGCCGCCGCCCCGCCAAAATACCCCCCTCCCTGGCAGGGAAGGGGTAGGGGGTGGGTCTTAGGTGTGGGTCAGAGCCTCCCCGCTATCCTGTCCGCCTCCGCGCACGCCAGCTCATCGGCCCGGTCGTTCTCGGGATGGCCGGAATGCCCTTTCACCCAGCGCCAGTCGATCTTGTGCGGCGCCGCTGCGTCCAGCAGCCGCTGCCACAAGTCGGCATTCTTGACCGGCTTGCGGTCGGCGGTTCTCCAGCCGTTGCGCTGCCAGGCGTTGATCCACTGGGTGATGCCGTCCCGCACGTAGATCGAGTCGGTGTGCAGGCTGACCGCGCACGGCTTTTTCAGCGCCTCGAGCCCACTTATCGCCGCCAACAGCTCCATCCGGTTGTTGGTGGTGTGCGCCTCGCCGCCGGATATCTCTTTCTCGCGGCCGCCTGAGCGGATGATCGCCGCCCAGCCGCCCGGGCCGGGATTGCCGCGGCAGGCGCCGTCGGTGAAGATGTCGAGCTGGGTCATGGCTGCGCGGCCATCCTGCCGGAAGATCTTTTCGCGGGCGAGCGTCATGAATCCGAATCTCGATTGACTATTCAAATGGGGACCCCTTCAGCGCTCGGCTCCTGGTCCCTTTGGTTTCAAATCGAAACCAATCCCCGGCGATGGGGTCATTTACGTTAAATCCGATAACTCTCTGAATTAATTGAACGACTCAGCTATTTCGTCCTTGTCATGCGTCGGTCCAACCCGTAAATCCCAGGTTAGTTAACGCGAGTCGCCCGTGAATAAGGAGCGCCGCTCATGAGCAAGATTGAACGCTGGCTGATCGCCGGGACCATCGCTGCCGCCGCCGCGGCGACGATCGCCGCCGAGACGCAGAATTATTCCTACGACGCGCGCGGCCGCCTCATCAAGGTGACCCGCAGCGGCACGGTCAACAATAACGTCAATAGTTCATACACTTACGACAAGGCCGATAACCGCACCAACAAGACGGTGACCGGCGCACCCTAGCGCCGGCTGGCACGACCCGCGCCGGGCGGGGCAACCCGGCGAGTAAGGCGTCGCGAAAAACAATGAACGGGGGAGCCGATGGCTTCGATCCTGCCTCGCGCGGGCCTGGCTTGCGCCCTGCTGGCAGCAATCGGCACGGGCACGCCAGCGCGCGCCCAGACCGCGCCGCCGCCGCGCTTCCAGGCGGTGGACGCGAATGGCGTCGACCTCGTTTCCGGGCGGTTCGTCCTGAGGTTGAACGAAGGGTCGATCGGCACCGGCGACGGCGAGGTCTCGATCCTGCGCGGACAGCGGGGGTGACTATGGCCGCACCGACCAGTGGAGCGGGGTCCTCTACCGCCTCAACAATCTGATGTGGGCCCAGTTCGGCGACCGCTCCGACACCTTCACCATCTCCGGTTCGACCTACACCTCGACCAAGGCGAACGGCGCGACCCTGGTCCAGGTCGCTGGCGGTTTCCTGTACACCGCCTCGGACGGCACGCGGGTCAGCTATAGCTCGGCCGGCCCGGTTCTCGGCTATCCCTGGGTCGGTCCGGGCTGCAATCTCGGCGATCCCGGCACCTGCGCGCTGCCGATGAGCGTCACCCGGCCGAACGGCACCACCTTCACCCTCAATTGGGATATCGTCGAGCGCTGCTTCCAATACGATCCCGAATTGAACTGCCTGCAGCCCAACGCCTTCTTCCGCTTCGACGGCGTCACCGGCTCGACCGGCTACTCGTTCTCGTTCAACTTCGCCTCCGACAATCCCGGCCTGCCGACATCGGCGCCGCCGCCGGCCTGGTACCAGCGCACCGGCGCGACCTTCACCAACAACGTGACCGCGCCGCCGGCCAACCCCACCGTCACCTACGCGACCGTCGGCGGGGCCGAGGAGATCACCGACATCGGCGGCGGCACCTGGCGGATCGCCAGCTCGGGCAGCGACATCACCGGCGTCAGGCGGCCGGGCAGCTCGAGCGACGACATTGCGGTGGTCTATTCATCGGGCATCGTCACCTCGGTCACCCGCGACGGCGTCACCACCAACTATGCGCGCAGCGTCAACGGCAATGTCGCGACGACGACGATCACCAATGCCTTGAGCCAGCAGACGGTGGTCGTCGCCGACACATCGCTCGAGCGGATCACCTCGGTCACCGATGCTTTGAGCCGGACGACGAGCTTTCTCTACGATGCCAATGCGCGCCTCACCCGGATCACCTGGCCGGAAGGCAACCAGACAAGGTTCACCTACGACCCGCGCGGCAATCTGACCGAGACCCGCGCCGTCGCCAAGCCGGCCTCGGGTCTCGCCGATCTCGTCACCACCGCGAGCTTCCCGGCGAGCTGCACCGATCCTTTGACCTGCAACTCGCCGGCGAGCACGACCGACGCCCGCGGCAATGTCACCGATTTTACCTGGGACTCGACGCATGGCGGCCTGCTCACCGTCACGCCGCCGGCGCCGACCACCGGCGCGACCCGGCCGCAGTCGCGCCTTTCCTATACGCTCACCAACGGCGAATACCGGCTGACCGCGATCTCCGCCTGCTCGGCCGGCACCTCGCCCGGATGCGTCGGCACCGCCGACGAGGCGCGCACGGTGATCGGCTACGACGTCCATGGCAACGTCAATGCGATCGAGCGCAGGAACGGCTCGGCCACCCTGTCGGCGACCATCGCCGCTGTCTGGGATGCCTACGGCAATCTGCAGACGGTCGACGGGCCGCTCGCCGGGACCGCCGACATGACCCGTTACCGCTTCGACAGCGGCCGCCGCCTGGTCGGCGTCATCGGCCCCGATCCGGACGGCGCCGGCTCGGGCAAGCATCGCGCCGTCAGGACCACCTATCGCTCCGACGGTCTTCCTACGAAAGTGGAGCGCGGCACGGTCAACAGCCAGTCCGATCCCGACTGGGCCAATTTCGTGGCGCTGCAGGCGGTCGAGCAGGATTATGACGCCAACGACCGGCCGACGGTAAGCCGGACGATGTCCGGGTCGACCACCCATCAGCTCAGCCAGACCAGCTACGATGCGCTGGGGCGCGTCCAGTGCGTCGCGCAGCGCATGAACCCGGCCGAGTTTTCTTCGCTGCCGGCCGATGCCTGCACGCTCGATACCGAAGGCTCATTCGGCCCGGACCGGATCGTGCGCACCAGCTACACCAATGCCGGCGAGGTCAGCCTCGTCCAGTCCGGCTACTGGACGGGCGCGCAGGCCGATGAGGTCACAACAGCCTATACGAGCAACGGCCGCGTCAGCCACCTGATCGACGCCGAGCTGAACCGCACGACCTACGAATATGACGGCCACGACCGGCTGGTGAAGACGCGGTTCCCGGTCACGACCCGCGGCGCCAACCAGAGCAGCACCACCGATTACGAGCAGCTGACGCTCGATGCGAACGGCAACGTCACCAACCGGCGCCTGCGCGACGGCCAGAATATCGCCTACACCTATGATGCCCTGAACCGTCTGACCGCCAAGGACCGGCCGGGGACCGAGCCCACAGTCGACTATGTGTGGGACCTGCTCGGCCGCATGACCTCGGCCAGCTTCGCCGACGCCAGCGGCGCCGTCTCGTTCGTTTACGATGCCCTCGGCCGCGTCACTTCGAGCGCGATGAACCAGGCGGGCCTCAACAAGACGATCGGATACGAATACGATCTCGCCGGCCGGCGCACGAGGATCAGCCCGCCCGACTGGCATTATTTTGTGTTCGACTACGATCTCACCGGGGCGATGACCGCGGTCAGGGAGAATGGCGCGACCTCCGGCCAGGGCGTGCTCTCGACCTTCGCCTATGACGATCTGGGAAGGCGGACCAGCCATGTCCGCGGCATCGGCAGCTCGACCGCCTACGGCTACGATGGCGCCTCGCGGCTCACCAGCCTCGCCCACAGCTTTCCCGCCAACACCAGCTTCAACCAGAGCTTCACTTACTCCTGGAATCCGGCCGGCCAGATCGTCAGCCGCACAGGCTCGAACGACACCTACGCGTTCAGCTTCTCGAACGCCAACGTCACCGACACGCATAACGGTTTGAACGAGATCGCCCAATCGGGCGCCGCCACCTTCACCCACGACTTGCGCGGCAATCTCACTTCGGACGGCACGAACAGCTGGACCTATGACAGCGAGAACCGTCTCATTTCGTCGAGCGCCTCGGGCGGGACGACTTTGAGCTACGATCCCTTGGGAAGGCTGATCCAGATCCAGGTGATACCCACCGGCGGCAACCGCCGCTGGCTGCGCGATTACCGGGGCGAGGTGATCGCCGATTACCAGCCGGCCACGGCGAACTACAACCGTCACTGGGTTCATGGCGAGGGCCCCGACGAACCCCTGGTCCAGTATCAGGCCAGCATGGGGCCGGAGGGGCGCCGTTTCATCTTCGAGGACGAGCGGGGCTCGGGCATTGCCCACCAGCTCTCCTGGGACCCGACCGGCATCAGGGTGAACCGCTACGACGAATACGGCATCCCCGGCCACAACGACGTCAACGACCTGTTCTTCGGCTATACCGGCCAGCAATATCCGACCCAGGTTCAGCTCGGCTATTACGACGCCAGGTTCTACAATCCGCGCGCGGGCAGGTTCATGCAGACCGATCCGATTGGGTACGGGCCCAGCATGAACCTCTATGCCTACGTAGGTGGCGATCCGGTTAATCGAGTTGACCCTGACGGGCTGTTCTGGCGCTGCGGAACGGTCGAAGGCGGCGCCGGAGGACCTCGGAATTGCAAATGGATCGCTGACAATCTTGACCTAATACTGCCGCCCCATCTCAGACTTGATCCACCAGGTGGAGGAGGTGGAGGTGGAAGAACAGGCGTCGGAGGTGGGGGAGGCAGAGATGGAGCCGATCAACGGATTCCTTGTTCCATTACACCCGATCGGGCTCGCCGCTCCGGAAGGGTGGCATTTTGGGGTACGGCCGTCTCAGCTCACTTGGTGACTGGCGCACTGATAATGAGGGGGGCCTTTAGGACCACGTCCGGCGTGAGAGGAAATTTCACTGCTATTGGGTTCGGTTTTGGAGTGGGTGTAAGATTGAGTACTTATGCAGGAACATTTGATAATCTCGCAAACTTTATGGGCGGGAACGACAATATTAGTATTACGACACCCTTATACGAATTTTCAACAAGCTTAAATCTGAGTGGTGACATCGTAGGAGGAAGCGGGGGCGCTGGCACGGCTGCTGACTTGACAACACCCCTAAGCCGGCTCATAGGTTCATTTTCCGCTCTATTAAGCACTTCGGTGAGTGTCAACTTCACGAATACAGAGCTTTCGAACATTACTTGCCCGGTGGGTTGATAACGATGCATATTAAGTATGCCTTCGTTATAATGATCTGGACGGGCGTACTAATAAGTCTTGCTACTGGTTACTTATACACACCAAGCTTCCGTGTTAAGCGGTCTGAAAACAGGTCAGAATTTTGGAAGGCATTTTCAGCATCTGCAATCTTAGCGGGACTTGCTACTTATTTGGTGCTTCAGATACCATAGCTGCTTGTTCTCGTTGCAGTAGGGGTTACGGTGCCGCTGCATTTAATTACCTCGCCGTCGGCGCACACCCATCCCGACCGCAATATTTGAGGTTTGAACCGCCCCGGGATTTCCGGAGGCTGTTTCGTAAGAGTCATGCCGCCTCGCCCATGCTGTTCTGAACGGCACGGTGATTGGCCGCGGCATCGGCAGCTCGACTGCTTACGGCTACGACGGCGCCTCCCGGCTGACCAGCCTCGCCCACACGTTTCCCGCTAACACCAGCTTCAATCAGAGCTTCACTTACTCCTGGAATCCGGCCGGCCAGATCGTCAGCCGCACAGGCTCGAACGACACCTACGCGTTCAGCTT
>JBQTJR010000072.1:0-2286 GCA_052386895.1 Sphingosinicella sp. | reverse complement strand
CCTTGTTGTGGCCCATCATCACCGTCGGCGGATGATCGTGGCCCTTCACCAGCAGACCCGGCTCGTCCCAGATCGACAGCGAGAAAGGGCCCATCGAACGGGTCATGCCCTGCTCGCGAAGCCAGGCCTCGGCGGCGGCGAGCAGCCGGTGCGCGACAGCTTCATCCTCCGCCTCGAACATCCCCCACTGGCCGATGCCGGCGCCCATATGCTCGAGCACCAGCCGGTCGACCTGGGCCGAGATGCGACCCACCGGACACTCGCCGGCATAAGCGAGGAAAAACTCGGCCTCGGCATGCTCGAACCAGGGATTCTTGCCCGGGGTGATGAGGCCCATGACCTCGCTGCGCAGCGGCGGCACCCAGTTGGGATCGGAGCGGTTGAGCGCGTAGGCGAGCTCGACGAACGCCTTCTTCTCCGCCTTGCCACGGACGGGTCGGACCTCGATGCCGGGCGCGGCCATGCCCGGCCGGTTAGGCGATTTCGGCGGGAGAGGGAACGAAGGCTAGCGCGCGCGCTGGCGGGGATGGCCGGTGGCGACGCCGCCGGACAGCCGGGCGACCCACGGCCAGCGCTTGGCCGCCGCGGGCGTGTAGCCAAGGTTGAACACGGTCGGGCTCTTCGCCGGCCGCTCGGCGCGGTCGTAATAGGTGCCGAACAGCTTGTCCCAGAAGAAGCTGGTGATGCCGTAATTGCCGTTCTCGTCGTGGAAATGGTGGGCCATGTGGCGCTTCTTCATTTCCGCCAGCACCGGGCTCTTCGGCTTGTAGGCGAGGTGCTGGATGCAGTGGACGAACTCGTAGAGGCAGGTGGTGAACATGCCGGTGGCGAGCGCGATCGCGGCGCCGCCGAAGCCGCCGATCGCCCAGCCCAGCGGGATCATGCCGAGCGCGATGGTCGGCAAAGTGGTGTGCAGCGCGCCGAACAGCACCTCGAGCCGGTTCGGATCCTGGTGGTGATCGTAGTGGATGCGTTTCCAGGTGCCGGCCAGCACCGGCACCTTGAACATCCAGCGGCTGTGCAGGACGTGGCGGTGCAAGAGGTACCAGATCAACGGATAAAAAAGGCTCGCCGCGAAGATGGCGGCGAGCGTCGGGAGCAAGGGCGCCGGCCGCCAGACATAAAGGCCGAGCGAAACCAAGCCGAGCAGCAGATAAAAGATGATCGCCGGATACTGGAAGTAAGCGACGACCAGCTCGCGCAGGCTCATCCGGTCGAGATGATGTTCGCGTCGCCAGACTGACGGGCGCAGGCTGTGAACGGCTTTCATGACCTTCCCTTGTAACGCTGTCCGGCGCTCAACCCAAATCGGGGAGCCACCGGGTCGCCTCCATATGAGGGGAGCATCCTGGATTTGCAATGTGGCGGCAATGGGGCGGCGGGTGTCGGGTGTCGGGTTTCGGGTGTCGGGGTTCATCATGTTTCCAGGGTTGCGCGGTGAGGCGGCCGAATCGAAACCGGGAACCCGGAACCCGGAACCCAGTCCTTACTCTTCCGTGCGAATCAGCACCGCCTCGCCGATCATCAGGAACAAGAAGAACGGCCCCCAGGCGGCGAGGAAGGGCGGGTAGGCACCGAAATTGCCCATCGCCAGCGCGAAATTGTCGGCGACGAAAAAAGCGAAGCCCAGGAACATGCCGAGCACCGCGCGCAGGAACAGGCCGCCGGAGCGGGCGAGGCCGAACGCGGCGACCGCCGCCAGCAGCGGCATCAAGAGGGTCGACATGGGCCCGGCGAGCTTGTGCCATAACTGCGCCTCCAGCGAGGCAGTCTGGCGGCCGGCGGCGGCGAGCGCCGCGATGGCGCGGCGGAGCTGAAAGAAGCCCTGCTCCTCGGGGTCGACCGCGGCGAGGCTGATCTGCTCGGGGCGAAGCCCGGGGCCGAGCGCGGCGCGGCGGGTGCGGCGTTGCCGGCCGGTATCGACGTCGAACAAAGTGACGTCCTCGAGCAGCCAGCGCTCGCCGGCCCAGCCGCCGCGGCGCGCCTCGACGATGCGCCGCAGCGTGCCGCCGGATCGCTGGTAGAGGGTGAGACCGGACAAGGTGAGATTCTGTTCGCTTCCGGACACCACGCGGATGAACAAGAGGTCCTCGCCGTGCTGGACGCGGACATTCTCCTGGCTGCCGCGGACGGGCGGCACCGGCCCCCAGTCGACCGCTTCCCAGGCGGTGAGGGCGGCGTTGGCGCGGGTGACGATGCGCTCGTTGAAGACGAAGAGGATGATGGCAATGGCAAGGCCGGCGGCGATCAAGGGCGCGATGATCTGGTGGGCGGAAATGCCCGCCG
>JBQTJR010000071.1:0-1710 GCA_052386895.1 Sphingosinicella sp. | reverse complement strand
CCCGAGCGACCGCTTCAGTTCGCTGGTCTGGGTCTCGCGCTGGACCTGGGCGACGGTCTTGCGAATGAGGATGCGACCGAAGAAGCCCCGTGGTGCGGCACTGGCCATGAAATCTCCCCTTGGATTTAGTTGTTTGGCGGCGAACCTAGAGCCTCAATCGCGGAGGGCAAGCGCAGATTGGCGGCTGCGCCGCCACCCACCCCCAACCCCTCCCTTCCAGGGAGGGGAGTCGCGCGAGCGACGGGGTGGGTCGACTCTCACTGGCTCAGCATCGGTCCCAGCGGCCGGCCGGCGAAGAGGTGGACGTGGAGGTGGGGCACCTCCTGGCCGGAATCGGCGCCGGCATTGGCGAGCAGGCGGTAGCCCGGCCCGACCAGCCCGGCGTCGCGCGCGATCTTGCCGACCGCGCGGACGAACGCAGCGATTTCCAGCTCGCTGCCGGCTTGCGAAAAATCGTCCCACGAGACGTAGCGGCCCTTGGGGATCACCAGCACGTGCACCGGCGCCGCCGGGCGGATGTCGTTGAACGCCAGCACGTGCTCATCCTCGTAGACCTTGTCGCACGGCAGCTCGCCCCTGAGGATGCGGGCGAAGAGGTTGTCGTCGTCATAGGGAAGGGTGGCGTCGATCGGCATGGCTCGCCTCCGGCTGTTTCCCCGCAAGGGTCGCGGAAGGGGTTTGTAATCCGGCCGGCAGCGCCCATCCAGTGCGGCCGGCGGACAGCTGTGTTGCTTGCCAACCGTATTACTCCACTATATCACAACGCGGAAACGCGCTCTTTCCCAAAAAGTTAGCCCAATGTACGCCTGGTTCCACATTGCCTGCGGTACCGTCGCCTTACTGAGCGGCGCGGTCGCGATCCTGATGCGCAAGGGCTCGGGCAATCATGCCCGCTGGGGGACGATCTTCTTCGTCTCGATGCTCGGCATGGCCGGCTCGGGCGCGGTGATTGCGGCGTTGAAGCCGGAACGCGGCACGATGCTGATCGGCCTGTTCACCTGCTATCTGGTGCTGACCTCGTGGGTCGCCGCGCGCAAGCGCAAGCCGGCCGGCCGCGCCTTCGAATGGGCCGGCTTCCTCGTCGCCTTGGCGATCGCGGCGACGTTCGTCCTCTTCGCGGCGATGGCGGCGCAGAATCCGAACGGCCGGCTCGATTCGCTGCCGGCCGCGGTCCATTATCCGTTCGCCTTCCTGGCCTCGCTCGCCGCCTTGCTCGATCTCAACCACCTCGTCCGCGGCGAGCCGACCCAGAAGCAGCGCATTGCGCGTCATCTGTGGCGGATGGGGGTCGCCTTCCTGATCGCCGCGATGTCCTTCTTCCTCGGCCAGCAGAAGGTGATGCCGGAGTGGATCGTCGGACCCTGGCTCAACCTCCCGCAGCTGCTCATCTTCGCCACCATGCTC
The DNA here is from genome assembly GCA_052386895.1 of Sphingosinicella sp. Lineage (GTDB taxonomy): Bacteria > Pseudomonadota > Alphaproteobacteria > Sphingomonadales > Sphingomonadaceae > Allosphingosinicella. Next base: position 306 of record JBQTJR010000071.1, on the reverse strand, counting down.
TACTGGATCTTCCGGATGCGGTTCGGGCGCGGGCTGCGGGGCAAGCCGGCAGCGCGGGCGGTGCCGGCGCCGGCCCTGCGCGCCGCGGAGAATTACGCCTAGCGGCCGAGGCACGGCCGGCGTGGGTTGACCGGCCTTCCAGCGGCGTTACCACTTGGCGCGATGAACGCGCCGCCGCCCTACAGCCTGATTCCCTATGACGAGATCGTCCAGGAGGCGTTGCGGGCGGTGGTCGGCCGCGTGCTCGGCGAGGTCGAGGCGACCGGCCGGCTGCCCGGCTAGCATCATTTCTACATCACCTTCAAG
>JBQTJR010000070.1:0-3453 GCA_052386895.1 Sphingosinicella sp. | reverse complement strand
CTCGCTGGTCGCCTGCACCGTGATCTACATCCTGGTGTCGATCGTGCTGACCCTGATCGTCGATTATCCCAGCCTCGACGTGCCCGATCCGGTGGCGGTCGCGGTCGACGCGTTCGGGCCGCAATGGGCGTGGTTCGCCTCGACCATCAAGATCGGCGCAATCATCGGCCTCACCTCGGTGATCCTGGTGCTGATGTACGGCCAGACCCGCATCTTCTACACGATGGCGCGCGACGGCCTGCTGCCGAAGCTGTTCTCGCGGGTCCATCCGAAGTTCCGGACGCCGTGGCTCAACACCATCATCGTTGCGCTGGCGGTGGCCACGGCCGGCGGCTTCTTCGACATCAACTTCCTCGGTGACGCCACCTCGGTCGGCACGCTGGCCGCGTTCGCGATCGTCTGCCTGACCGTGATCTGGCTGCGCCGCACCCACCCGGACATCCCGCGCGGCTACCGCGTGCCGCTCTACCCGGTGGTGCCGGCGCTCGGCATCCTCAGCTGCCTGGGCCTGATCTTCACGGTCGAAAACCGGGTGCTGGTCTTCTTCGCATGGTACGTGCTCGGCGCGATCGTCCTCTATTTCGTCTACGGCATGCACAATAGCGAGCTGGCCCAGGGCCGCGACGTGCTGGCCGACGACGAAGCGCCCTACGTCCCCGAGGACGCGCCCAGGGACGCCAGCGGCGAGCCGGTGATCCGGCCGTAAAGCGGCGCCGTCGACCCACCCCCTTCTCCCTCCCTTCCCGGGAGGGGAATCAACGGGGTGGGTTGGACGGGGGTGACAGTTGAAGAAGCAGCGATGACTTCACCTCCCTTCACCCTCGCCGGGCTCGATCATGTCGTGCTGCTGGTCGGCGACCTGGCGCGCGCGCGGGCCTTCTACGAAGACGTGATCGGCTGCGCGGCCGAGCAGGAATTGCCGCAATACTCCATGGTGCAGCTGCGCGCCGGCGACGCCTTGATCGACCTGGTCGACATTTCCGGCAGCGAGGGCGAATGGGCGCGGCCGCCGGTCGCGGGCGGGCGCAACCTGGACCATGTCTGCATCGCGCTCGGACCGTGCGCGCCCGAGACGATGCGCGCCCACCTTGCCGCGCACGGGGTGGAGATCGTCGAGGAGGGGATACGCGGCGGCGCCAAAGGCGACGGCTGGTCCTGCTACATCCACGACCCCGACGGCAACACGCTCGAGCTCAAGCCGAGCTGAAGGCCGACGGTCTTCAGCTCGCCCCGGCGCCGGCCGGGGCCCATGCGAAACGCACGTACCGCAACTTCGCCGCCGCCGCTTCGTTCAGCGTCCATGTCGACCAACCCCGAAGTGCCGCCCGGCCAGCCCGAGGCACCGCCGCAGCCCGATCAGCCCGCCACGCAACCGGCGCCGCCACCCGAGTTCATTCCGCCGGGACCTGACGTGGACGTGCCCGCGCCCGCGCCCGAGCAGCCCGACACGCCGGCGCCGGGCAGCCCGACCGCCTGAACCATTGGCCGTCATTGCGAGCCGGCGTAGCCGGCGCGGCAATCCAGTCTTGCTCTTTGTCTGGATTGCTTCGTCGCCCTTGCGGGCTCCTCGCAATGACGTCGGAAGGGGCGCGCCGATCCCGGAAACCCGAAACCCGAAACCCGTTCCTAACCCAGTCGCTCGCTGACCAGCGCCCGCAAGTCCGCCTCCGGGCGGGCGCCGTAGTGCGAGATCACCTCGGCGGCGGCGATCGCGCCGATCCTGAGCGATTCCTCGAGACCGCGGCGCTGCGTCCAGCCAAAGAGGAAGCCGGCGGCGAACAGGTCGCCGGCACCGGTGGTGTCGACCACCTTCGCCGGCTCGGCCGGGACTTCTGCCCGCAGCGTCCCGGAAATGGCGAGCGCGCCTTTCTCGCTGCGGGTGACGACCAGCGTCTCGACCTTGCGCTGCACCTTGGCGACCGCGTCGCCGAAATGCGGAATCGCCGCCAGCGACTGGATCTCGGCCTCGTTGGCGAACAGGATGTCGACCCGGCCCTCGTCGATCAAGGCGTTGAAGCCGTCGCGGTGGCGATCGATGCAGAAGCTGTCGGACAAAGTGAAGGCGACCTGGCGGCCGGCGGCGCGGGCGATCTCGATCGCACGGACCATCGCGAAGCGCGGCGACTCCGGGTCCCACAAATAGCCTTCGAGATAGAGCAAGGCGGCCGACCGGATCTGCGCCTCGTCGAGCGCCGCGGCCGGCAGATGCAAAGCGGCGCCGAGGAAGGTGTTCATGGTGCGGTGGCCGTCGGGCGTGACCAGCACCATCGAGCGCGCGGTCGGCACACCGAAATCGGCCGGCTCGGTCTCGAACTCGACGCCGGCGGCGCGCAGGTCGTGGGCGTAGAATTCGCCGAGCTGGTCGGGCGCGACCTGGCCGACGAAGCCGGCGCGGCCGCCCAGCGCCGCCACGCCGGCGGCGGTGTTGCCGGCCGAGCCGCCGCTGACCTCGCGCGCCGGGCCCATGTGCGAATAGAGCCGCTCGGCCTCCTCGGCGTCGATCAGCCGCATCGAGCCCTTGGTCAGCCCTTCGCGGGCGAGGAAATCGTCGTCGCAATCGGAAATGACGTCGACGATGGCATTGCCGATCGCGAGCAGGTCGAGGCGGGTGTCGCTCATCCGCGGCCGACTAGAGCGATTCCCGGCCGGATGAAACCGTCCGCGACGTGAAAATGCGCCAGGAAATTGTCCGGCCGGTTTTGCCCCTGATCGCCCTCTGGCGCGGGCAATATCCGCCCCTATTTTATTCCGCTTTTTGCCGCGCAGGCGGGCGCCGCCCCAGAGAGCGGGCCTAAAAACCGGTATTTTACGCCGGCTAGCGGTTCGGCCCGCGGCCGCGGGCGCGCTTGACGCGCCGCGCCGCCGATTCCCATAGCCGGCCCGAATGACCTATCTGCTTACCCTTGTTGCCGGCCTGGTTTCGGCGCTCGGCTTCGCGCCGGTCGGCGCCTGGCCGCTGACCCTGTTCGCTTGTGCCCTGCTGCTGTGGCAGGTCGAGCAAGCGCCGAGCGGCCGCGCGGCGATGGCGCACGGCTGGTGGTTCGGCGCCGGCCAGTGCGCGCTCGGGCTCAATTGGATCGCGACCGCCTTCACCTTCCAGGCAGCGATGCCGCCGGCATTCGGCTGGGTCGCGGTGCTGCTGCTGTCGCTTTACCTGGCGCTGTTCCCGGCGCTCGCTGCCTGGCTCGCCTGGGGCCGGCGCCGCCACGGCTTGACCGCGTTCGTGCTCGCCTTCGCCGCCGCCTGGATCGTCGGCGAATGGCTGCGCGCGATCGTCTTCACCGGCTTCGCCTGGAACCCGCTGGCCGTCGCCTTCCTCGATTCCGGCCTCGCCGGGCCGGCGCGCTGGATCGGCACCTACGGACTGTCCGGGCTGATGCTGCTGTTCGCCGGCGGGCTCTTCCTGCTGGCGCGGGCAGCAAGGCGCGAGGGCGCGCTGCTGTTGGGCGCGGT
>JBQTJR010000069.1:0-2856 GCA_052386895.1 Sphingosinicella sp. | reverse complement strand
CGAAGGCGTGCCGATCGCCCGGCTGGTGCTCGACTGGCGCCAGCTCACCAAGCTCAAGAGCACCTACACCGACGCGCTGCAGCAGCGGATCAATCCCGATACCGGCCGCGTCCACACCAGCTTCAGCTTGTCGGGCGCGCAGACCGGGCGGCTGGCGTCGAGCGACCCCAATTTGATGAACATCCCGATCCGCACCGAGATCGGCCGCCGCATCCGCGACGCGTTCATCGCCGAGCCGGGCCACGTCATCCTCTCGGCCGACTACAGCCAGATCGAGCTTCGCCTCGCCGCCCATATCGCCGACGTGCCGCCGTTGCGGGCGGCCTTTCAGCAGGGCGCCGACATCCACAACATGACCGCGCAGGAGCTGTTCGGGAAAGTCGACCGCGACAGCCGCGCCAGCGCCAAGACGATCAACTTCGCCATCCTCTACGGCATCTCGCGCTGGGGCCTGGCTGGCCGGCTCTCCATCACCGCCGACGAGGCGCAGGCGATGATCGACCGCTATTTCGAGCGATTTCCCGGCATCCGCGCCTATATCGGCGACACGCTGACCGGGGCGCGCGAGACCGGCTTCACCACCACTTTGTTCGGCCGCAAGACCCACTTCCCGCGCATCAAGTCGCACAACCAGGGCGAGCGCCAGGGGGCCGAGCGGGCGGCGATCAACGCGCCCATCCAGGGCACCGCCGCCGACATCATCAAGCGCGCGATGATCCGCATGAACCCGGCGCTGGCGGCGGCCGGGCTCTCGCGGGCGCGGATGCTGATCCAGGTCCATGACGAATTGGTCTTCGAAGTGCCCGAGGACGAGGCGGAGGCGGCCGGCGAGGTCGTCTGCTCGGTGATGGCCGGTGCTGCCGAGCCGGCGATGCCGCTCTCCGTGCCGCTCGGGGTCGAGATCGGCACCGGCCTCAACTGGGGCGCCGCGCATTGAGGGCTCGGCAGGAAAGGCGCGGGCCCACCACGAAGAACCCTCTCCCCAATGGGGAGAGGGTAGGGTGAGGGGGGATTGCCTGGCAGAAGGGGCGGAAAGCCCATCGCCTCTATTCGCCCTTCCGAGCCACGGAGCGGGGTCGTGAACGGCCAGCCCGCTCCCAGCGACGACATCGCCGCACTCGCCCGCGGCGGCCGCACCAATTTCCTCGGTTTCCTGCTGCGGCTGGTCGCGCGCCTGCCCTTCCTGTTCATCGCCGGCCGCTATTACGGCCCGGAGCTGTTGGGGCGCTTCGCTTACGCGATCATCGTCATCGAGCTGGCGGCGCAGCTCTCGACCTTGGGGCTGAAGCGCGGCCTCGCCCAGCAGCTCGCCACCACCGACCAGCCCCACGCGTGCGTCGTGCTCGACGGTATCCTCGCCGCCTTCATCGCCTCGGTCGCGGCCACGCTCGCTTTGATGGTCTTCCCGCAGGCGATGTTTCCCAACGGGCCGATCTACGGCGCCGACTGGCTGCTGCCGCGGGTTATTTTCGGCATTGCCGGCGCCGACGTCGCGCTGGCCGCATTGGCATATCGCCACGACGTCGCCTCGACCGTCCAGGTCCGCGCGGTGATCGAGCCGTGGACGATCAGCATTGCCGCCGGCGCGCTCATCTTCCTGTCGTCGCGCGACGGCCTGATCATCGCCTACGTCGTCTCGATCGCCGCCGGCCTGCTAGGCTCTTTCTGGCTGCTCTACCGCAGCTACGGACTGCCGCGCGGCTGGCGGCCGCATCCCGGCAACCTGCTCAGGGTCGCCCGGCAGAACGTGCCGCTCGCGGCGGCCGACGCGATCGAATGGGGCTCGCGCCGGCTCGACATCTTTATCCTCGGCCTGTTCGTCGCGCCTTATTATGTAGGTGTCTATTACGTCGCGCAGCAGGTCGCCTCGCTGCCGCAGAAGCTGAAGACCAGCTTCGATCCGATCCTCGCGCCGGTCATCACCCAGAAGCTCGCCGAGGGCGACAAGGCCGCGGTGGCGCGCCAGGTCCGTCAGGTCGGCTTCTGGGTCATCGCCGCCCAGGCTGCCGTCGGCCTCGCGCTCGGCATTCCCGGCGAGGCGGTGATGGGGCTGGTCGGCCCTGCGTTCGTCGGCGGTACCGCGGCGCTCGCCTTCCTGCTCGCGGCCGAGGTGGTGGCGGCGACCGCGGCGGTTTCGGAAGGCGCCCTCGTCTATGTCGCCCGCCACCGTAATTGGCTGATTTCGATCCTCATGCTGCTGGCGCAGGCGGTTCTGACGGTGGCGATCCTGCTCGCGCTCGACTGGCTGAGCTGGCCCGACGACCCCAGCCAGCGGCAGGCGTTCCAGGCCGCCGGCGCGGCGATCGCGCTGGCGCTGGCGCTGGCGCTCGCCTCGGTGCTGAAGGCGAGCGTGCTCGCCCGCCTGCTCGGCGCGCCGGTGCAGGGCTGGCGCTGGTCGCTGGTGTGGGCCGCCGCCGCCGCGATCGTCGTCGGCTTCGCCCTCACCTCGCTGCCGGCGCGGCTCGAATGGGTCGAGCTTTCGATCGGTGTGCCGGCGATCATGCTGGTGTTCGGCTACGTCGTCTGGAAGATGGGTTTCTCGGCCGAGGACCGCGCCCTGTTCCGCCGCAGCCCTAACGAGGAGCCGACCCTGCCGCCGCCGGGCACCGCCGCGCCTTGATCGCCATTTGGCGCTCGAACCTAGCCTCCAGAGAAAATCATTATATTTCAGCTAGTTATTACCAAGCCATCGCCTAGACCCGGCCCGGGCCGCCCAGCGAGGCGCAATATAATTCGCTTTTTTTATTGCGAACCGCTGCTGGCCTGCTGCCGGCCCAGCACGCCCAGCGCCGCTACCACCATCGCCTCGCTCGCGGTCGCGATCACCGTCTCGGCATCGGGCGCCCAGAACGGGCT
>JBQTJR010000068.1:0-11284 GCA_052386895.1 Sphingosinicella sp. | reverse complement strand
GATACGAACGCAACGCCGAGCGCGCCTGAGGCGTCGCGGTTCATCGCGAACACGCCCGAAACGGCGGTGCCGTGCCCTTCGCTGTCGCTGACTCCGCGATTAGCGACAATATCGCGGCTGGCCGGATGAACGCGACCGATAAATTCCGGCAAGTTGGGATTGATGCCTGAATCGATCACCCCGACGGTGACGTTCTGACCGCGGCCGCCTGCATTCCACGCCGCAATCGCACCCGACGATACGGCGCCGTTCGAGCGGCGATATTCCGCATCGTCATAATTGATGCTGGCCGGCGCCGGCGGGGGCGGCGGCGGTGGGGGAGGCGGCGGCGGAGGTGGCGGAGGTGGCGGCACTGGGGGTACCGGCGGCGCCGTCTCGATCGGCTGCGGACCGCCCCCACCGGCGCCGCCACAGCCGGCAAGCGCCAGCGCACCGATGCACGCCGACAGGACAAGTTTCGTCCTGGTACCCTGAAGGGCCATGCCCGCTCTCCTAAACTCTTATAATTTATCGTCTTTCCTAAGTTAAGTATAACATTCTTGCTTTCAATTTCCTGAAGGAGATTCGATCGGCTAGTGGCCCCCCATGCTTGCCGCCCTGGCCCATGTCGAAAGCTGGATATTCGATCTCGACAACAGTCTTTACCCGGCTTCGATCAACTTGTTCGAGTTGATTGACCGGCGGATGGACGAGTTCATCCAGAACCTCGTCGGCTGCGATTCTACCGAAGCGCGGCGAATACAGAAAGGTCATTTCCTCGCCCACGGCACCACCTTGGCCGGGCTGATGCGCGAGCATGGTGTCGATCCCCATGAATTTCTCGATTTCGTCCACGACGTCGATCTTGCCCGCCTGACGGCCGACCCGGTGCTGGTCGCGGCGCTCGACCGGTTGCCCGGGCGCAAGTTCGTGTTCACCAATGCCAGCGAGAATTATTCCCGGCGCGTGCTCGAGCGGCTCGGACTCGCCAATGCGTTCGACGGGCTACACGACATCCACGCGATGAACTACCTGCCCAAGCCCAACCCGCGCGCTTACCGCGCGATGTGCGACTCGCTCGCTGTCGCGCCGGCGCGGGCGCTGCTGGTCGACGACATGGCGCGCAACCTCACGCCGGCCAAGGCGCTCGGCATGGTGACGGTGTGGATCGCCAACGGTTCGGAGAAAGGCGGCCACGACGCCGACGAATCGGCGATCGACTTTATCGCGCAGGATGTCGGCGCCTGGCTCGGCGAGGTGCTCGAGCTGGAGCAGGCGGCGTGAGCGAAGCGGCGCTGCAGCAGGCGGTGGAGACAGCCTGGGAGGAGCGCGAGAAAATCGGCGCCGACACCATCGGCGAGGTGCGCGACACAGTCGAGCAGGCGATTGCTTCGCTCGACGCCGGCAGGTTGCGGGTGGCGGAAAAAGGCCCTGACGGCTGGCGGGTCAATAGCTGGCTGAAAAAAGCGGTGCTGCTGTCGTTCCGTCTCAACCCGATGGAAGCGATTCCGGGCGGCCCCGGCGGCGCCATCTGGTGGGACAAAATCCCATCGAAGTTCGCCGGCTGGGACGCCGCGCGCTTCGCCGCCGCCGAGTTTCGCGCGGTGCCCGGCGCGATCGTGAGGCGCGGCGCCTTCGTCTCGCGCGGCGCGGTGCTTATGCCAAGCTTCGTCAATGTCGGCGCCTGGATCGGCGAGGGGACGATGATCGACACCTGGGCGACGGTCGGCAGTTGCGCCCAGATCGGCCGCAATGTCCACATTTCCGGCGGCGCCGGAATCGGCGGTGTGCTCGAGCCGCTGCAGGCGGCGCCGGTGATCGTCGAAGACCATTGCTTTATCGGCGCCCGCTCGGAGGTGGCGGAAGGGGTGATCGTCGAGGAAGGCGCGGTGCTGGCGATGGGGGTGTTCATCTCCGCCTCGACCAAGATTGTCGACCGCGCCGGGGGTGACATCGTCACCGGTCGGGTGCCGAGTTATTCGGTGGTCGTCCCCGGCACTCTGCCTTCGCCGGGCGGCAGGCCAGCGCTCGCTTGCGCAGTGATCGTCAAGCGAGTCGACGCGCGCACCCGCGCCAAGACCGCGATCAACGACCTGCTGCGGGATTGAGCGGAACGCCGCCTTCGGCCAACAACCGGGCGGTGCGCTCGCTTTGCCAGTCGGCCATGCCGGTCATCCGCCAGGCTTCCCGTCCCTCGCCATCGTAGAGAATCGTGGTCGGTAACGTATCGACACCGAGCGCGCGCATGATGTCCGTGCGTGGGTCCAGATAAGGCTCGAGCCGGACGAAATTGCGCTCGGCAAAGAAGGCGGTAACCGCCTCGCGGCCGTCAATGTCCTGGCTCAGCGCCAGGACCTTGAGCACTACCTCCTCGCGCACCGCCAGCCTGTCGAGCGACGGCATCTCGACGACGCAGGGGCCGCACCAGGTCGCCCACAAATTGACCAGCCACGGCCGCCCGCGGAAATCCGCAAGCCGCGCCTGCCGGCCGTGCGGATCCTCGAACAGGGCTTGCGGTGCTTGCGTGCCGGCGTGCGAGCGATCGAGCCGGCCGGTCGGAAAGACCGCCTCATCCGACTGGGATTGGGCTTGGCGGATCCCGGGCTCGCCTTGCGACGCTGGGGCCTTTTCCCTATCGCAGCCGGCCAGCCAGGCGAGCAGCAGGAGCGGGGCAATAACGAGCCGCAAGGACCAGGACTCCCATCCGATCTGGGGCGGGCGCTTCGCCGAAGGGCCTTCGGCGCTGATGCGGGCGATAAATGCCTCGATTGCGGTCGACAAGCGGCTGTGGCGGCAGGACATCCAGGCGTCGAAAGCGCATGCGGCGATGCTCGTCGCCCGCGGCATAATCACGGCCGAGGATGCCGATGCGATCGAGGAAGGGCTCGACCGCATCGCCGATGAATTTGACAAGCACGGCGTCGCCGAAAACGAGGCGCTCGAAGATATCCACATGCATGTCGAGCATCGCCTTGCCGAGCTGATCGGGCCGGCGGCCGGCCGGCTGCACACCGCCCGCTCGCGCAACGACCAGGTGGCGACCGATCTCAGGTTGTGGGTTCGCGACGCGATCGGCGAGGCGGACGCCGCGATGAAGGCGCTGCAGCGTGCCCTGGTCGGCCGGGCGGCGGAGCATGCCGATACGATCATGCCGGGCTTCACCCATTTGCAGCCGGCGCAGCCGGTGACGCTCGGTCATCACCTGATGGCTTATTACGAAATGCTGGCGCGTGACCGCGCCCGCTTCGCTGCCGCGCGCGAACGGCTGAATGAATGTCCGCTGGGCGCGGCCGCGCTGGCCGGCACCGCTTTTCCGATCGACCGCCAGGCTGTGGCGTTGGCGCTCGGCTTCGATCGCCCCAGCGCCAACTCGCTGGACGCGGTGTCCGACCGCGATTTCGCGCTCGATTACCTGATGGCGGCGACCCAGTGCGCGCTCCACCTTTCGCGCCTCGCCGAGGAAATCGTGCTGTGGACCAACCCCGCCTTTGGATTCCTCGCCTTGCCGGATTCGCTGTCGACCGGTTCGTCGATCATGCCGCAGAAGCGCAATCCCGACGCCGCCGAGCTGGTGCGCGGTCATTGCGGGCGCATCGCCGGAGCGCTGGCCGCCCTGATCGGGGTGATGAAGGGCCTGCCGCTCGCTTACGTCAAGGATTTGCAGGACGATAAGGCGCCATTGTTCGAAGGGCACGACCTGCTGATGCTGTCGCTGGCGGCCATGACGGCGATGGTCAGCGAGGGCCGGTTCGACACGGCGCGGATGCGCGTTGCGACCGACGCCGGCCACCCCACAGCGACCGACCTTGCTGACTGGCTGGTTCGCGAGGCGGGCCTGCCGTTTCGAGAGGCGCATCACCTCGCCGGGAAAGCGGTCGCCCTTGCCGAGGAGCAAGGAAGGGCCCTTTGGGAGATGCCGGCCGATCGGCTCGCCGCGATCGATCGGCGACTGCAAGCAGGGGTTTTGGCGGTGCTTTCGCCAGAAGCCTCAGTTAAGAGCCGATCCAGCTTCGGCGGCACCGCGCCGGCGCAGGTGAAGAAGCGGATCGAGGCGGCAAGGAAGAGTTTGGAACGGGACGGATGAGCCGGGCGCTGTTGGCAATTGCGACTTTGTTTCTCGCCGGCTGCGGCCTACGTCAGCCGCTGGAGCCGCCACCGGGCAAGAGCCTGCCAGTGACACCGGCGACCGCCAGCCGCGCACCGACCGCCGAGCAATTGCTGACGCCGCCGCCGATCGCCCGCCCTGCCCGCGTCGACGAGGTGCTGCGCCAGTCCGAGGAAGTGGAGGAAGACCGGTTCGACCTGCCGCCGGCCGATGTCGAGGCCCCGGCCGACGTGGCCGACGACGAGGAGGACGGACCCGAGTGAAGCCCATCCGCAAGGCGGTATTTCCCGTCGCCGGCCTCGGCACCCGCTTCCTCCCCGCCACCAAGGCGATGCCGAAGGAAATGCTGACCGTCGTCGACCGGCCGCTGATCCAATACGCTCTCGAGGAAGCGCGCGAAGCCGGTATCGAGCAGTTCATCTTCGTCACCGGTCGAGGCAAGAACGCGCTCGAAGACCATTTCGACATCGCCTTCGAGTTGGAGAGCGTGATGCGCGGCCGCGGCAAGCCGCTGGACGCGCTCGACAGCACCCGCTTGCCACCCGGCGTGATCGTCTCGGTTCGCCAGCAGGAGCCGCTCGGGCTGGGACACGCGGTGTGGTGCGCGCGGGACATCGTCGGCGACGAGCCGTTCGCGGTGCTGCTGCCCGACGACGTCATGGTCGGTTCGCCCAATTGCCTGGCCCAGATGGTCGCGGCCTATGGCGAGGTGGGCGGCAACCTGGTCTGCGCCGAGGACGTGCCGCGCGAGCGCACCGCCCGCTACGGCATCATTACGCCCGGCGCGCGCAATGGCCCGCTCACCGAAGTGAAAGGCCTGGTCGAAAAGCCGCAGCCCGAGCAAGCGCCGTCTACGCTGGCGGTGGCTGGCCGCTACATCCTCCAGCCCGAGATCATGGCCGAGCTCGGCCGCGCCGAGAAGGGCGCGGGCGGCGAGATCCAGCTCACCGACGGCATGGCCGCCCTGATCGGCAAGCAGCCCTTCCATGGCCTGACGTTCGAAGGCGTGCGCCATGATTGCGGCAGCGCGTCCGGCTTTGTCATCGCCAACATGGCACTGGCGCTTGCGCGCGAGGAACTGGCACCGGCGATTCGCGACTGGCTTGGCCGAAACCTGGAAGGCTGATGGAAGGCGCGTTGCTCGTCGAGAACGGCGTCGCTCGCCGGCTAAGCCTCGCGGAAGCGGTCGACTGTCGTGGCCGAGGCTTCCTTTGGATCCATCTCGAGGGACGCGACGAGGTCGACCTCGCTTTCCTGCGCGACGCGCACGACGTGCCCGACGTTGCCGCCAGCGCGCTCGCCGCGACCGAGACGCGGCCGCGCTGCGACCGTGTCGGCGAGGGCGCCATCCTCAACCTGCGCGGCCCCGGCGACGTCGATCCGGAAGATTCGGACAAGCTGGTTTCAATCCGCTTCTGGGTGACCGAGACCAGGGTAACGACGTTGAGCCGGCGCGTTCTGGCGGCAACCGCGCCGGTGATCCAGGCGGTCGAGGCCGGACGCATCAACGATCCGGGTGATTTGATCGCGGCCTTCGCGCAGCTCATCTCGCGCCAGCTCGACCCGGAGGTGGCCGGCCTCGGCGACACGCTCGACGAATGCGAGACCCAGCTCGAGCTGCGCAACGCCTTCCGGCTGCGCATCCGCATCGCTCACATCCGCTCGCACGCGATCGGCTTCCGGCGTTTCGTCGCTCCCAATCGCGATGCGTTGCTGGCTCTGGCCCAACCCGAATTCGACTGGCTCGGCGAGGACGACCGCCTGCATATCCGCGAGGCAGCTGATCGCTTCGCGCGCATGGCCGAGGAGCTGGAGGCTGTGCGCGAGCGTGCGGCGCTGCTGCACGAACAGCTGACCGACATGCGCGGCGAACTATTGGAATCGCGGGCGCTGGCGGTGGCGATCGTCGCTTTGCTGTTTCTGCCCCTGACCTTCATCACCGGCCTGTTCGGGATGAACGTGGCCGGTATTCCGATCGCAACCGCCCCGCACGCATTCTGGACGATCACCTTGCTCTGCGTCGCGATCGGGGCGGCGACCGGCCTCTATTTCTGGTGGCGCGACTGGGTCCGCTAGGCGCGAAGCGTCGCCGCCGATTTCGATTCGCCGCTTTCATCCGCCAACGGCGCCGGCCGCACCTGCCATTCGCAGAAATGGCGCCCTGCAAAAGCTTGGCGCGCCTTCTTGTTTTTCATCCGCAGCCGCAGTTGCAGCACGTAGCGCAGGCTGCGCGGACTCACTGCGGCCCACAGCGCCCAGGCCAGCGCGCGCGCGGTCGAGCGGTCGAAGCGCAGCTCGGCATGAGTCAGGATCTGTCCCAGCGCTCGCGGCCGCAGCCCCGACCACAGCGAGATCGCGCTGAGCGAGAGAAAGGTGTCGGGCTTGTGCTTGTGGCCGGCTGGCTTCGGTCCGCGCTTGAGCAGCTGGGAAAAATCTCCGCCCTGCTCGTGCATGCGCCGGCAATCGAACATCAGGTCCACCGAGTCGAGCACCTGCGGCTGCGACGAGGTGAGGCGCGTGCTCGTCTCCGCGAAGCGATGCTGGAACAAGGGATCGAGCGTGACGAGAATCCGCCCCAAGCTCGCCATCCTCACGCTCAGATCAAGATCCTCCCAGAATTTGCTCTCGTCGCGATAACCGCCTGCTCGATCGAACGCCTCACGCCGAAACATGATCGAACCATGTGCGAAAGGGGCGGCAAAACGGCTCGAACTGAGCACCGACAGGTCAGGCTCGCGCACCACCATTCCCTTACGGTCGATCCCCTCGAACACCGAGCCTACCAGCACCGCGTCGGGATTGTCCTCGAGAATTGCCAGCTGTCGCTCGAGCCGGTCGGAACGGGAGACATCATCGGCGTCCATTCGCGCCACCAATGGCGCGCGCGCCTGCTCGACCACCCAGTTAGAGCTGCCGGCCGGACCCAGGCTCTCTTCGCCCTCGAACAAGCGGATGCGCTTGTCCTTGCCCGCCCAGAAACGCAGCCGCTCGAGCGACCCATCGGTCGAATGATCGTCGCGGATAACGAATTCGAAATCGCGATAGCTCTGCGACAATATGCTCTCGACGGCGGCGTCGAGATAGGGCCGCGCATTCTTGACGGGCATGACGACGCTGACGCCCGGAAAATTCGACAAAAGCTTGCTCCCCACAAATTCCAGGCGGCGCTTCACCTTGTCACTTGGCACGCCAGAGCAGGCTTGTCACGGGCCCTGCCTTGAATCCGTCTCACGGCGGGAGAAGCTGCAGCAAAAGCGCAACAAGCTGTCCGGCATCAGACAGGGAGCCGCGTAACATTTGCCTGGGGGCAAGCAGCGATCGACTACCCGACGCCCAATTCCGAACTTAACGCGGTTTCCCGCTCGAGCTGAATCCAGTCGACCACTTCTCCGTCGGAGTTGAAACCGTCGACCAGCTCCGCGAGGATGGCCCGTATCGCCGGGACATCGTTGCTCGCCAGCGCCTGCTCGAGCCTGTCGAGCCGGGCGCGGATTTGTTTCCACGGCCACATCCGCTCGCGCGCCTGCATGATGCGCGGATGCGGCGTGCCGAGCGGATTATCGCCGATCAGAAGTTCTTCATACAGCTTCTCGCCCGGCCGCAGCCCGGTAAACTCGATGGCGATATCGCCGTCCGGATTGGTTTCGTCCTTCACGGTCGCGCCCGACAGTTCGATGATGCGGCGGGCAAGGTCGAAGATCCGCACCGGCTCGCCCATGTCGAGCAGGAACACCTCGCCGCCCTCGGCCATTGCGCCCGCCTGCAGCACCAGTTGTGCCGCCTCCGGAATAGTCATGAAATAGCGCGTGACCTCGCGATGAGTGACGGTCAGCGGCCCGCCGGCGGCAAGCTGCGAGCGGAAGATCGGCACGACGCTGCCGCTCGACCCAAGCACATTGCCGAACCGGACCATAGTGAAAATGGTGCGGTTCCGGTGCGGGATCTGCGCCGCCGAGAAGGTGATCGACTTCTCGGCAGCCAGGGCTTGAAGAACGATTTCAGCGAGTCGCTTGCTTGCGCCCATGATGTTGCTCGGCCGCACCGCCTTGTCGGTAGATACCAGGACGAATCGTTCCGCACCGCCGAGCACCGCCGCCTGGGCGGTGTGCAGCGTCCCAATGACGTTGTTCGCCACGCCCTCGGCCGGGTTGTGCTCGACCAGCGGGACATGCTTGTAGGCCGCGGCGTGGTACACCGTCGTTGGCCGCCAGGTCTTGCAGATCTCGGTCATGCGCTCGAGGTCGCGGACATTGGCGAGGAAGGGCACGATCCTGATCGGCGGTTCATTACCGCTGCACAGTGCTTGGAGCTCGCGATGAATGTCGTAGAGCGCAAACTCGCTGGATTCGACGAGCAGCAGCTGCGTAGGGCCGGCGCGGACGATCTGGCGGCAAAGCTCGCTGCCGATGCTGCCGCCGGCGCCGGTGACCATGACCGTTCGACCTTCGAGATTCCTGCTGACCGCGCCAATCGTCATTTCAACTGGATCGCGACCGAGCAGATCCTCGATGTCCAGCTCCAGCACGTTGTTGAGCGTGACCTTGCCGCTGGCGATCTGGAGCACGCTCGGCACCGACAGCACCCGCACCGAATAATCGCGCAGCCATTCGATGATTGCATTGCGACGGGCACGACCAATTTTGGGCATCGCCAGCAACACGCTCTCGACGTCACGATTGCTGATCAGGTCGGCAACGTAACGGCGATCATGGACGGTGAGTCCAACGATCTCGCGGCCGATCTTCTCGGGATTGTCGTCGATAAAACCGACCACCTCATAACCGAGGCTGGCCTGAAGCGCGTTCATCGTCTGGATGCCGCTGACCCCGGCACCATAGATCAGCAGCTTCTCGCGATTCCTCCCCTTGAGCATCGACCCGCGGGTGAAGAGATGGCCGCCGAAGCTGCGCACGGCGAGCACCGCCCAGGCGTAGATCAATGGCTGGATGATCGAGACGCTGCGCGGCACTTCCGGCAGCGACGTCGCGATTACGATTGTCCCGAAGGCGATGGCGTAGATGGTCATCGCCCTGGCAACCGCGGCGGTCGCGCCGACGCCGCTATAGCGGAACACCGCGCGGTAAAGGCCTATGCGGATGAAGATCGGCAGGCTCAGAAGCGGCGCGAGTGCGAAGATCGCGACCTGGGTTGCCATCCAGGGAACGAAGAATTCTTCGAAGCGGAAGCTGAATGCCAGCCAGGTCGACGCCACGCACAGGAAGACGTCGATCGCCGCCATCACCGCCTGCTTGGAACGGCGCGGGAGCGACGTCAGTCGTGCAATCAATGCTGAAACCGGCGACACTTCCCCCAAACCTCCTCACGCGCGCTCGTCCAAGCCGCATCCAGTTACCGGCGCGACCTTTAGTCGTCCCCCGTCCCCGCACCGGCGGCGGCGGCCCCGATGCACAACGGCACGAGGACCAGAATCACGCCAGAAAATGGCTGCAGAACGCCGGTGGCGATAAGATAAGCGACTGGAAAGCAAAAGAACAGGGTGACGCTTATCGTGAAGAGTGTGACCGATTGGTGACTGTCCCATCGCCGACTCAGGCGCTGATAGGCGTGGCTGCGATGCGCTTCGTAAACGCGTTCACCGCGCAGTAGCCGGCGCGCCAAAGTCACCGTCGCGTCGGCGATGAACACCGCGGCCAGCGCGATCCAGGCGGCGGCCAGCCTAGGCGCTTGCTGCCCGGCCGCGAGCGTCAGAGAACCCAGCGCCAGGCCGAGAAAGCCGCTGCTGACATCGCCCATGAAAACCCTCGCCGGTGGCCAGTTCCACCACAGGAATCCAAGCGCCGACGCGGCAAGGATCAAAGGCGGCAACAGGACCTCGGGCACGGCAACGCCAGCGGCCCAGGCGAGACCGGCGCCGGCTGTAGCAACCACCGCCGTTTCGCTCGCGGCAATGCCGTCAATGCCGTCCATGAAGTTGAACAGGTTGACCATCCAGACCAGCAACAGCAGCGTCAGCAGGACAGCCGCAGCCTGCCAGGACGGGTCCCAGAACGGGACGATCGAGACGAGCGGGAAAGCGCCAAGTTGCCAGACGACGATCGCGGCGGCGGCAACATGTACGACGATTCGGGCGAAGGCGCGGACGTGGCGATGATCGTCGAGCCAGCCGATTGCAGCCACCAACAGGCCGCCGCCAATCATCGCCGTGACGATGGCGCTCGCCACCAGGCCGGAGACCCAGGCGATCGCCAGCGCGGCGATGGTGACGACGACCATCGCTATCCCGCCCCCGCGCGGCGTTGGCACCCTGTGCGAAGTGCGCTGGTTCAACGGGTCGATCATTTCAGCGCGCAGCGCGTATTTGCGGGCAAGCCCGGTCAGCCAGGCGGTGCCGAGCAAGCTCGTCAGGACGAGCGCGGCAATCGTCCCCGGCATATTCATCGGCCGCGCGAGCGGGCGAAATCCGCCGCCGTCGTCGCAAAGCCCGCATCTACGCTGAAGGGCGGCGTCCAGCCCAGCGTCCGCCTGGTCGGCTCGATGTCGACTTGCAGCGATCCGAGGAGACGCTGCGCCTGCGCCCCTTTGCCCATCAGCGTAGCCGCCACGCGCAACAGCATAGGCGGCACGGGAACCAGCCGGGCCCGCCGCCCAAGTGCTTTCCCGAGCCGGCGCAGCATGTCTGGGGTGGCGATGTCTTCGCCGTCGCTGGCGAGAAAGACGCGTCCCGCCGCTAGCGGATGCTCGAGCAGGCGCAACACGAGATCGGACAGGTTGCCGACAAACAACAGGCTTCGGTGATTGCGGATAGAGCCCAGCGGCAGCGGCAGACCGCACGCGACGGCATTCATCATCGCGGCGAAGTTGGCGCGCACCCCTGGCCCGTAGATCAGCGCAGGGCGAACGACCACGATCTCCATGCCGGTATCGCGCCCCAGTGCAAACAGCTGATCCTCCGCTTCGGCCTTGGAGACGCCATAGGGATCGAGTGGCGCTGGGCTGTCGTCGGCCCGAAAAGGACGACCGGCAACCGTGCTATCGCCATTGACCTTGATCGAGCTGATGAAGACGAAGCGATTCACGCCTGCTGCCACGGCCTGGCGGGCGAGCGCCAGCGTCCCCTCGACATTGGCGTCGCGGTAGGCCGCCAGCGGGTCGCGCGCCCGATCGTTCATCACGTGCACGCGCGCCGCCGCATGAACGACCGCGGCACAACCTTTTGCGATCGGCCGCCAGTCCGCCGAC
>JBQTJR010000067.1:0-7606 GCA_052386895.1 Sphingosinicella sp. | reverse complement strand
GGCGGTGCCGCCGGTCGAGACCGTTTCGACGCCGAAGCGGGCCAGGGGTTGGGCGAGGTCGACCAGGCCGGTCTTGTCGGTCACTGACAGCAAGGCGCGGCGGATCGGAACGGCGTCGAGGTACATGGCGTGGCGGTAGACCAGGATCGACTTTGGCGGAATCGCCAAAGTCGTGAATCCTGGTCCCAGCTATTTGTCGAGAGCCTGATTCACGTCGCCGGCTATCTCCCTTTGCGGCCCGCCAACCGGCGACGACCAGGCTCTTTCGCGGTTGCGGGTACAGACCTACCCCTTCGGGGACGTTATTTGGCCCGCTGCAGCTCCCAGGAAATGGTCATGCCGTCGGGCGGCGTCTCGCCCGCGATCACCAGCTGAAGCGTCTGGTGCGGCCGCGCCTGGCCGTCGATCCACAGGCTGTCATCGATGGCAAGCGCGCCGCCGCGGCAGCGGAACTGCCACAGTGTGCCGCCGCGCAGCCGCAGCAGCGCGCCCTGGCCGTCGGCGGTGGCGGTCGCCTCGACCGCGGGGGCAAGATGGAAGCGCGCCGCGAAGCCGATCGCCGCGCTGCCGCTGCTGCGTCGCGAAGCCGGCGCGAGGTTTTCCTCGCCGCTCAGGGTACGGCCGTCGGCAGCGAGCACCAGCCGCCGCCGGTGAACCAGGCCGTAGCGGCGGGCGTAGCCGTCGTGGCTTGCCTCCAGCCGCAAGCTGCCGCCATCGTCGGCGCGCGCCAGCTCGACCTTCCTGACGCCGCGGCCGAGCGAGCCATCTTCATGGACCGCGGTCGAATTGTGGTCGCCCAGGGTCAGGGTCGAAAAGGCAGCGGTGGTGCGCAGCGCCTGGACCAGTTCCGGCGGCAAGGCATCGCTAGCTTCGCCCGCGCCACCGCAATTGACGATCAGCCGCTCCTGGCCGTCGCCGAACTCGAACGCCAGGGTCGAGGCGCAGCCGCCTGCAAAGCCGCGGGCCGGCGGCGGCGGCGCGGAGTCGAACACCAGCACGCTGCCCTTCGCCTGCAGGCGCTGGTAGCCCCAGCCGCGCGACAGGCGCAGCGGCGACGCCTGGGCGCCCGCCCCCTCGATTGCCGCCAGCAGCCGGCGGCGGCTGCCCATGTTGCCGCCCTGCCAGCTCGACAGCGCCTCGTCACCAAGGGTGACCGCGAGCAGCGCCGCGGCCGCCCCCGCAAGGCGGTCTTCGAGGCTATCGGGAATGTCGTGCTCGGCGGCGATATAGGCCGAGCGCAACTGCGCCAGCGTCTCGACCAGCCGCATTTGCTCGGTCGGCGAGCGGCTGACGAGGCCGCCATCGTCGTGCAGGGCAGAGGCGAGCGCGCGCACCAGGCCGGCCTCGGCGGTGCGCAGGCGCACCGGCGCGCCCTGGATCAACAGGCCGGCTGCGATCAGCCCGGACCAGGCGGTGACGCGCCCGAGCCCTTGTGGGCCGCGGTCTGCGACCCGGTCCAGATGGCGGGCGCCGCGCGCAGCGAGGCGGAGCAGTTCGGAGCGGTAGCCGGCGTCGGCGCTGGACAGGATGTAGGGCGCGTAGGCGGTCCAGAACAACAGCCTTTGCCCCCACAGGTCGCCGCGCCAGGCCGCGCCGGCAACATCGCCGGCATGGACTTCCAGCCAGCGCCGGGCGAGGGTCTCGGCGAGCTTGGCGCCGCGTTCGCGAGTGGCGGCGGCGGCGAGATCGCGCAGCCAGGCGAAGCTTTGCAGATAGTTCGAGATATCGCCGGGCAAGCCGGCGGTAGTGAAATCGAAGCCCTGCAGCGGCAGCTCGGTGCCGTTATGGTGAAAGCGGCCGGCGAGCAACGCCTGGCCAGCGGCCTTGTCGCCGGCGATCGGATCGCGCGGCACCGCCAGCAGCCGCAGGGGCGCGCGGCCGGACCCGGCCAGCGGCGCGCGGCGGACGAATTGAGCGAGCCGGTAATTGAGCCGCTCGGCGAGCGACAGGTTGTGATCGGCGAAATGGACGGCCTGCCGCTCCGGCGGCTTGGCGCCGTCCTCGGCAGGGGCCACGACGGGCACGACCAGGCTCATCCGCGCAGCGCCCTGATATTGTCTGCGTAGGCGGAAGCACCGCCCTGGAAGGTGGCGGTGCCGGCGACCAGCACGTCGGCGCCGGCGTCGATCACGCGGCGGCAATTATTGCGGTCGATACCGCCGTCGACCTCGAGATCGATCGCCTTGCCGGCAGCGTCGATCCGTGCCCGCACCGTCTCGATCTTGCGTAGCTGCTGCTCGATGAACTTCTGACCGCCGAAGCCCGGATTGACGCTCATCACCAGCACCAGGTCGACCTGCTCGAGTATGAAGTCCAGCGCCTCGGCCGGGGTCGCCGGATTGAGCGAGACGCCGGCTTTCTTGCCCAACGACTTCACCCGCTGGACGGTGCGATGAAGATGCGGCCCGGCCTCGGGATGGACGGTAATGATGTCGGCGCCCGCCTCGGCGAACGCGTCGAGGAAGGGATCGGGCGGCGCGATCATCAAGTGGACGTCGAGCGGCTTTTGCGTGTGCGGGCGCAGCGCTTTCACCACCGCCGGGCCGACCGTGATGTTGGGCACGAAATGGCCGTCCATCACGTCGACGTGGATCCAGTCGGCACCGGCGGCATCGATCGCGCGCACCTCCTCGCCCAATCGCGAGAAATCGGCGGAGAGGATCGAGGGAGCGATGCGAACCGGCGTCGGCACAGGTGAATCCTAGGGTCCAGGCCGGCCGCCGGAGATGGCCGGGATCGGCCGGGGAAGGATGAATGGCAAGGAGGACGGCGAAGAGCGGGTTGGATGACCCGATCGAGCTGGTCGACGCAGCCAGTCGCCGTCCCCGGCCGACCGCGAAGCGGCGGGCGTAATTTGCCGACCGGGCGTCGTCGCTTCGTCGGTCACGATGGATTCAACATCGTGACACTTCCTTGCTCCTAGCCGGATCGACAAATTGCGCTCCGTCACGACCGCCTCCGGTGACCGATCTGGACCCTAACACCCGCGCGAGTCGCGGGGCAAGGAAAGGTCAGCGCTTTCGCGCCAGTTTGGCGATATAAAATGCGTCGGCGCCGCCCTGCTCCAGCCAGGCACCGGGGAGCAGGCGTTTTTCCTCGGCGAGTCGGAAGCCGGGATGTTTGGCGAGGAAGCCGGCGACGACCTCTTCCCCTTCCTCGCGCTCGAGCGAGCAGACCGAGTAGACGAGCACGCCTTCGGGCGCGAGCCAGCCAGCGGCGCGCGCGAGCATTGCCGCCTGGGTGGCGGCGAGCCGGGGCAGGTTCGAGGCGCGAAATCGGTGCAGCACGTCGGGATGGCGGCGAAAGATGCCGGTCGCCGAACAGGGCGCGTCGAGCAGGATTGCC
Organism: Sphingosinicella sp.; assembly: GCA_052386895.1. Lineage (GTDB taxonomy): Bacteria > Pseudomonadota > Alphaproteobacteria > Sphingomonadales > Sphingomonadaceae > Allosphingosinicella. The sequence continues at coordinate 4,261 of JBQTJR010000067.1, read as the reverse complement.
GGCACCGGCCGCGGCGGCGACCAGGCCATCAAGTCGTCGGCGGCGATGTTCGCGGCGAAACCGGTACGGGCGAGGTTTTCGGAAAGGCGCTCGAGCCGTTTTTCCGAAATGTCGACCGCGGTGACTTTCCAGCCTGAAGCGGCGAGCTGCAGCGTCTTGCCGCCGGGCGCGGCGCAGAGATCGAGCGCTTCGCGGCCGCCGCCGGCGCCAAGCATTCGCGCCGGCAGCGATGCCGCGATGTCCTGCACCCACCAGCGGCCTTCGGCGTAGCCTTCGACATCGGGGACGGCGGTGCCGGCCGGCAAGCGGACGTGGCCGGGCAACAAGCTGACGCCGTCGAGCCCGTCGCAGGTCCCAGGCTCGGCCAGGCTGAGGACGAGCGGCGGCGGCGCGGCGATCAATTGCGACGCGGCCTCGACCACCTCCTCGCCCCAGGCGACGCGCCAGCCGGACGCGACCAGCGGCGGCAGCGCGGGTATTTCGGGGAGGGTCCAGCCGAGCCGCGTCACCCGGCCGAACACGCCGTGGACCAGCCGCCGCGGCCCACCGGCAAGCAGCGGCAAGGCGGTGGCGATGGCCGCGTACGGCGGCGTGCCGAGCCGCAGCGCCTGCACCAGCGCGATGCGCAGCACGAACCGCGCCTTGGCATCGGCGGGCAGCGGCCGCTCGGTTGCGCGATCGATCAAGGCGTCGAGATCGGGCAGGCGGCGCAGCGCCTCGGCGGCGATGGCGTGCGCGAGCGCGCGGTCTTCGGGCTTGTCGAGTTCGCGCGTCGCACCCTCGAGCGCCGCCTCGAGCGGCAGACCCTCGCGCAGCACCGCGCCAAGCAGCCGCAGCGCCGCCCGCCGCGTCGGCACGCCGGCCGGCTCGGCGCGCGGCACGCGGTCAGTCTCGGCTTAAGGGATCGAGCGCGCTGACGGGACGCGGCGATTCGGCCTTGTCTGCCAGCGGCGGCGGCGCGTGCAGGCCGAGTTCGCCGGCCATTGCTTCCAGCGCAGCGATGCGGTTCTCGGTCGCCGGGTGGGTCGAGAACAGGCTGTCGCCACGCGACAGGCCGGGGACGATGTAGAGCGAGGCGGCGGCCGGGATGCGCGCGGCGACCGGATTGGGGATGCGGGACGCCCCCTCGGCGAGCTTGGCCAAAGCGGAGGCGAGCGCGCGCGGATTGCCGTGAATCATCGCGCCGCCGCGATCGGCGCCATATTCGCGGGTGCGGCTCAAGGCGAGCTGGACCAGCATCGCCGCGAACGGCGCGACGATCACCGCCAGCAGCATCGCCAGCACATTGCCGCGGCTGTCACCGCCGCGGAACAACAGTCCGAAATTGGCGATCATCGACATGGCGCCGGCAATGGTCGCGGCCATCGTCATCACCAGGGTGTCGCGGTGCTTCACGTGCGCCAGCTCGTGCGCCATCACCGCCTTCACCTCCTCGCGCGACAACAGGCCGAGCAGGCCGGTGGTGGCGGCGACTGCGGCATGCTCCGGGTTGCGGCCGGTGGCGAAGGCGTTGGGGTGGGGCGAATCTATCAGGTAGACGCGAGGCAGCGGCAGCTCTGCCCGCCGGGCGAGATCGTGGACGATACCGACCAGGAGCGGCGCCGAGGCGGCGTCGACCTCGCGCGCATCGTGCATGCGAAGCACGATCTTGTCGGCGTTCCAGTAGGTGAAGAGGTTCATCGCGAACGCGAACGCCAACGCGACCAGCGCGCCGCCGGAGCCGCCGATGGTATAGCCCAGCGCCATGAACAGGGCGGTGAGCGCACTGAGCAGCAACATGGTGCGGAAGCGGTTCATCGGCTAACCTCCACTTATGTCATTTGGTGAAGCGAAGACCGCGATTCAATCGCGCGGCAGGGCGGAGCGATCCCGGCCGAAACCCCCGGCGCACTTGTCGAAGAGCCCACCGCTGCCGGCAGCCGGCGAAGCGATGGCCGCGGAAGAAATCGGCGGCCCCAAGGGTCTTGAGCCGACCCGCTACGGCGACTGGGAGAGCCGAGGCGTGTGCCGGGATTTCTGACGGCTAGCCGCCCTCGCGCCTGAGTGGTCGCGCAAGCAGCCGTTCGACAACCTCGCCGACATCGGCTTCTCCGGCGAGCAGGTCGCAGACCGCGTCGACGATCGGCATTTCTATTTCGAGCTCGCGCGCGACCCGCTGCAGCACCGGCGCGGTGAACGCGCCCTCGGCGACTGTGCGGCGATCGGCGAGCAAGGCCGCGGCTTTCGTCCCTTCGCCGATGCCCTTACCCAAACTGAAGTTGCGCGAATTCTCCGACGAGCAGGTGAGGACGAGATCGCCGAGCCCGGCGAGGCCGGCGAGCGTTTCGGCGCGGCCGCCCTTGGCGAGGCCAAAGCGGGTCATCTCGGCGAAGCCGCGCGCGATCAGGGCGGCGCGGGCGTTGAGCCCGAGGCCACGGCCCTCGACGACGCCGCAGGCGATGGCGAGCACGTTCTTGACCGCACCGCCGATCTCGGCTCCGGCGACGTCATCCGAGAGATAGGGGCGAAAATGGGGGCGGGCGAGGCGCTCGGCGAGCCGTTCGCCGAGTGCGGGCTCGGGGCACGCGTGGGTGACCGCGGCTGGCCGGCCGGCCGCGACTTCGTGCGCGAACGTCGGTCCCGACAGCACCGCGACCGGCGCCTGCGGCCGTTCCGCCTCGACCACCTCGTGCATCAGCAGGCCGCTCGCCTGCTCGATGCCCTTGGCGCAGAGCACCAGCGGCGTCTCGCCCGGCGGCAGGCGGCCGACGATCGTCCGCAGGTGCTGGGCAGGGGTCACCAGCAGCAGCGCCTCGCGGTCGGCGAGGTCGGCAAGGTCTGCGGTGGCCCGGATCGACGGCGCCAGCGTCACGCCGGCCAGGTAGAGCGGGTTTTCGTGGCGCGCGTTGACCGCGTCGACGACCTCGGGCTCGAGCGCCCAGAGAAGCACGTCCTCGCCGTCGCCGGCCGCCACCTGGGCGAGCGCGCTGCCCCAGGCGCCGCCGCCGACCACGCCAATTTTCATGGCCCGATCCTCATGCCTTCACCCCGGCGCCGCGCGCTTTCTCGGCGGCAGGGTCGAGCGGCCAGCGGGCGCGCGCCGGCGCGGCGAGATCGTCGACCAGCCCCGTTTCGAAACGCAGCGCACCCGCCCAGGCGACCATCGCGGCGTTGTCGGTGCACAGCCAGGCGGGCGGCGCGACGAACGGCAGGCCGTGGCGCTCGGCGAGCGCGGCCAGCGCATCGCGGATCGACCGGTTGGCGGCGACACCGCCGGCAACGACCAGGGCGGTCAGCGGGCCCGGGCCGGCATGCGACAATGCGCGTCCGGTGCGATCGACGAGGCAGTCGACCACCGCCTGCTGGAACGAGGCGGCAAGATCGGCCGGCGCATATCGGCCGGTTTCGATCGCGCGCGCGACGGCGCTCTTCAAGCCGGCGAAGGAGAAATGCGGCTCGTCCGCGCCGAGCAACGGCCGCGGCAGCGGCACGGCGGCGGCATCGCCGCTTGCCGCCGCCTGCTCGACCGCCGGTCCGCCGGGATAGGGGAGGCCGAGGAGCTTGGCGGTCTTGTCGAACGCCTCGCCGACCGCGTCGTCGATGGTGGTGGCGAGACGGCGGTAGCGGCCGACGCGATCGACCCGCAGCATCTGGCAATGGCCTCCGGAAACCAGCAGCAGCAGATAGGGAAAGGCGAGGTCGGGCTCGGTCAGCATTGGCGACAGCGCGTGCGCCTCGAGATGGTTCAAGGCGATCAGCGGCTTGCCGGCGGCGAGCGCGAGGCCCTTGGCGGTCAGCAGGCCGACCATGACGCCACCGATCAGTCCGGGGCCGGCGGTGGCGGCAATCGCGTCGACGTCGGCGACCTCGAGCTTCGCTTCTGCGAACACCTGCTCGACGAGGCCGGGCAGGATCTCGACATGGGCGCGGGCGGCGATCTCCGGCACGACGCCGCCAGAGGGCCGGTGTGCCGCTTCTTGGCCGGCGAGGCGGTGGGCGAGGATGCGCCGGTCGCGCGTCACCAGCGCCGCCGCGGTTTCGTCGCAGCTCGATTCCAGGCCAAGCACCACGGACATGCTAGGGTCCAGACCCGCTACTGAAGGTAGCCGTGATCGGCCGGGGAAGGATGGATGGCAAGAAGAGAGGCAAAGAACGGGCTAGGCAGCCCGGTCGAGCCGATCGACGCAGCCAGTCGCCGTCCCCGGCCGACCGCGAAGCGGCGGGCGTCCTTTGCCGCCCGGCGGCGTCGCTCGTCCGCTCACGATGATCAAACATCGCTCCG
>JBQTJR010000066.1:0-18891 GCA_052386895.1 Sphingosinicella sp. | reverse complement strand
GTCTGGAGCTTCTCGACCAATGTATAGCCGGGTTCGTAGCAGGCCACGTCGACGGCGCGGTTGTCGATCAGGTTCTCGAGGCCGGTCGCTCGCGCCTTGTCATAGGCCCAGGAGGAGATCAGGCAGGCGCGATTGGGTGCGACCTGGTCGAAGCCCGCTTCGAGGAGGATGCCGGAATTGACGCCTTCAGGAAGCGGATTGAGCTCGGGATAGATGAGGCGGATGCCGGCGCTGCGCATCCTTTCGTCGTCGAATGTCTCGTCCCGCGCGCTCTCGCTGAACCCCGCTATTCGGATCTGCGCGGGCAGCCCGTCATAAAAGGCGCGGCGTGCTTCGACATGGCCGACTTTGTTTTGGTTCTTCCCGACCGGCAGAGCCCCATCCGGGTGGATCAGGATGTCGATATCCTCGGAAAAGCGGTGGATGAGGCGATGGCCTTTGGAGAGGGATGTTCCGCCCTTCAGCTCATATTTGAAGCCGAGCTGCTGCAGGCCCCAAAGGGCGTGCATGATCCAATAGTCCTTTTCGACGAGCCCGGGATCGATCGAAACATATCGGGCCGTCACGGCGATCAGGTCGGCGAAGTCGGACGCATCGTGGAGGAGCATCAGGCCGGCCGCGGCTCCGGCCGATAATCCTCCAGCACGGGCGCCAGCAGCCGGCGGGCGCGCGCCGAGCCATAGTCGCGCACGGCCCGATTGAGACGGACGCGATCCATCCTGCGCGCGCGCTCGAGGACGCGGGGCAGGACCGCCGACTCATCCTCCGGCAGCCGGTTGAGGTTGTGCAGCAGGTCGACCAGCAGCACTTCCTGGGTCAGCCGCGCCGGCACCGAAGGGCGCAGTCGAAAGTCATAGACCCGGCCGTCGAGCTCGTAGCGGCCGTGGCGCTTGCGATTGTAGACGACCGGCTCGTTGTAGAGCTGGGTGGTGCCGACGCCGAGGCCGTTATAGGCGCTCGGGGAGACTAGCAGGAAGCGATCGTCCTGCAGGAAGGTCTCGACGAGCTTCTCGGGCCTTGCGGGCGCGTCGCCGTAACGGGTCTTGCGCGACGCCATGTAGACGCCCGCCGAAACTTTCTCGAGGCGGCCCTCGTCGACAAGCTCGCGGACATGCCGGTCGACCGCATTGGACCACCGCGCAAGATCCTTGCGCCGGTAAACCTGTCCAGGGCGCAATCGCCGCTTGAGCTGCGTGACCGCCGACATCGCGTTCTCCTCGGAATGCCAGATAGGCGCTGTGGCTAGATTATGCAAGGGTTTTCATTAAATATTCATGCAGAGTCTCTGTATAAAAACGACCGACCATTGTTACCTAGGACTAATGGCTCGATCGCGCCCGGGCAGGCATCGTCGCCGAGATCGCCCGGCACTCAGGAGCGACGCCGCACCAACCTTGTCATCACGACCGACCGGCACTCCCGGCCTCGCTCTCCTCGTCCTGCCCCGCGCTCGCCGACCTCAACATCATCGCCGCCGCGTAGAGCACGACGACGATCACCAGCCAGCGCAGCCATTCGATCGGCATCGACTTGACGATGAACGCCGCCACCAGCACCGCGGGCACGCCGCCGATCAGCACGCTGATCGCGATCCGCAGGTCGGCGGTGCCGGCGGCAATGTGGCGGACGCTGGTGCCGGCCAGCATCAGTCCGCCGCCGGCCGCCATGATCGGGAAAGCGAGCCGCGGGTCCATCCCCATCAGCCCGAGCATCACCAGCGTCGGCGCATAATTGCCGACCCCGAAATTGAGCAGCACGCCGAGCACGAAATTGCCGGCGATCGCCATTGCCGTCAGCGGCGCCGGCAGCGATGTGGCGGTGCCGCCCGCCGGCATCAGCTCGAGATTGGCGAGCGCGTAGAAAAGGGCGGCGGCGATCAGCGCGCAGCCGACGATCCCCTGCACCAGCCGGATGTTGGCCCGCGCGACCAGCGGCGCGCCGACCAGCCCGCCCACGACCAAAGCGACGACGCAGCCGGCGAGCAGCACCGGGTCGATGAGAACCCCCAGGAGGACGAGGAAGATCGCCGCCTGCGCCATCGTCGGCAGCGTGTGCGCGACGATCATCGTGCACGGCATGCAGCGATCGGCAACGTGCCGGCGCAGCTTGAGCCAGGCCAGCGTCGGCGCGAACGAGCCGATGCCGAGCGTGTCGAAGAAATTGGTCGCCGCGCCCACCGCCACCGCCTCCGCCCGGGGCCGGGTCTGCCCCCTGGCGATGGCCGTGCGCAGCAGCACGAGCAGGTAGACGAGGGCGCCGAGCGCCATCGGCACCAGCAGCGCGATCAGCATTCCCCCCATCAGGGTCGATCTACCCGCGAACGGTCACGCCCGGCAATGGCACCAGTTTCTCGCTCGGCCCGAACCAGATGACATGGTCTTCGTGGTCGGCGAGATCGTCGCCGGTGTCGGGATGGACGAAGACCGTCAGTCCCCGGCGGTTGAGCGCCAGCCACGGCGCGAAGGCTCCGAATGTTTCTGCCGGCACGGTCAGCTGGACGCTGCCGCGCGGATGCGGGCCGACCGGCTGCTGGTGAAAATGCCCGACCTCGACCGGGAAATTCGCCTGCGACTCGGCGGCCAGCTGTTTCGCCCGTTCCACCTCGGCGGCATCGAAATAGATGTGGGCATGGAAATTGCGGATGGCATTGGGATCGGATGGCATGGCGGGGCTCCTTGCCTGGGGCTTGCCCGACATGGTCCTCGTTGACGACTCCGGAAAGCGCATCGTTTTAAACCAGGAAGTTTCCGATTCTGCAACGCCAGGCCCGGTGTCGATGGTAAACTGGAGGCTGCGCGCGTCGCAGCGACCAGGAAAGTTACGCCAGGCGGAAGGTCTCTTTTGCGTCGCCGGCCGAAGCGGTTCGCGCGGACGATCAGCCGTGCTTGCCGCGTGCCCATCCGTGCTTCGCGAGGTGCCGCTTGCCGATTGCGGCGGCTCCCTCCTCGAGGGTCGTGGCCATGCTGTCGTTCCAGCGGTTGAGGAATCCGAACAAGGCGATCACCCCCAGCATCTCGACGATTTCGCCTTCGTCCCAATGCTGCCTGAGACGGTCCGCGATCTCCGGCGTGACCGCATTCGGCACGCTCGCGGCGGCGACGGCGAAGTCGAAGGCGGCCCGCTCCGCATCGGTGAAGAGCGGGCTCGTCGCATAACCCCACAGGGCGTCGAGCCGTTCCGGCGAGGCGCCGTACCGCTCCGCCGCCAGCGCCGTGTGCGCCTGGCAGTAGAGGCAGCCGGCGACCTTGGAGGCGAGATGGCCGATGAGCCGCTTCTGCTCCGGCGTCACCCGTCCGTCGTTGGCCATCACCGCCTTGTTGAGGTGGATGAAGGCCCGGGCGATCGCCGGCCGCCGCTGCATGGTGAGGACGCTGTTGGGGGTGAAGCCGAGCGTCTCGTTGAAGAAGCGTGCCAGTTCGTCGATCTCGGCCGAGGTGCCTGGGGCGAGGGGGGTTACCAGTGACATGTTGTCGCTCTCCCATGATCGGCCGCCGATGACTGGCGCGCCGCATCGCACCAGCAATGTAACCCGGCCGCTTCTCCGCGCGAACCGGACATAAGGGACCGGTGGATAACCGAGCCCGTTCTGTTAGGGAAAATGAAGACAGGCGAAACGAGCAGCCGGGAAGCACCCGAGCCGCGCCGGGGCATGCCCTCGGTCGAGCTTGACGAGGCCGAGTTCCGCCGGCGCTTTCTGTCGCAGTTCATCGACCCGGCCTTCGCGCCGCTTGGCTGCGAGCTCGACCGCATCGCCGGGGCCGCGTGGCAGGGATACAGCCAGTCGCGCAAATCGCCGCGGACGCATCCCGCCGGCTCCGGCTTTGCCGACCCGTCCTACGATCTGGCCGATGAATGGCGCGCCGCCAGCGAGGCGATCGCAAAGGCGCAGCGGGAGTATGCCGATGCGAGCCAGCCGCCCTGCATCCTGGTCATCAACGGTTCGTCGCGCAGCGAGCATACCTGCCCGGGTGAAATGTCGAAGAGTTGGCGGTTGACCGAGATCGCCGCCGAAATCTGCGGTACGCAGGGCGTCAAGGTCGAGATCCTCAACCTGGCGCGTCTCGCTGCCGAATACGGCGTGCGGATTCACCCCTGCAAGGCCTGTTTCTCGACCTCGCCGGCGCTCTGTCACTGGCCCTGCTCCTGCTACCCCAATCATGCGCTGGGCCAGGGCCAGGACGTGATGAACGACATCTATCCCTTGTGGGTGCGCGCGCACGGCATCAAGCTGATCACGCCGGTCAACTGGTATCATTGCTCGTCGCCGATGAAGCTGATGATGGACCGGATGGTCTGCGCCGACGGCGGCAATCCCGATCCGACCCTGACCCGGGGCAAGGACGCCAGGAAAGCCAAGCAGGTCGAGCTCGATGGTTGGCACTATCCGCGGCACCTCGCGGGCCGGCTCTTCTCGGTCGTCGTCCACGGTGACGCCGAGGGCGCGGAAAACGTCCGCCGCAGCATCGTCGACTGGCTCCGTTTCATGCACCTCGTGCCGGCCGGGGTGCCCGCCGAGCTCGACCGCTACATCGGCTACTGGGAGCCTTATGCCACCAGCCACGAGGCGCTCGATCGCGACGAGGCCATCCAGGAAGAAGTGCGCAATGCGGCGCGGACCTTGCTGGAAGCGGTGCTGGCGCGCCGCTCGGGCCATCTCGTCAGCCCCGGCCAGGAGCTCGAGCAGCCCCGGCAGAAATGACCGCGGCTCAATCCGAAACGCGGCCGCCGACAAGGAGCTGAGCGGCGAGCAGCAGCACGCAGGTCGCGGCGCCGAGCCACGGCACCCAGCCGGGCGCCCTGAAGCCCGATCCTCCCGCCGCCCCGCCGCGCTTCATCCGGACGAGCGAGAGGTTGGCGGTCGCGAAGATGCCGAGAATGATCGCGCTCGTGCCGCCGGCGAGGTCGCGGGTCGAAAAGGACGCGGCGAGCAGCAGCATGGCGCCACCGGTGAACAAAGTGGCCGCGACCGGCGTGCGCGTGCGCGACGACAGCCGGGCGAGAATCTTCGGCGCGCCGCCATGCCGTTCGCCAAGATCGTAGATCGTCCGTGACGCCATGATGGTCTGCGCCAGCAGTCCGTCGGCGATGGTGACGAGGCCGAGCAGGCCGACGAGGAAGCCGCTGCCGCCGCCGGCCGCGGCCACCGCGACCAGGGGCACCTCGGCCGATGCGATCGCCTGCGGCGGCAGCGTCGTCACCGCGGCCGCGGCGACGAGAAGGTAGAGGATGAGCGACACGGCCAGCGTGATGAAGATCGCCCGCGGTATCGCGGCGCGGGGCGATTGCACCTCCTCGCCGAGATGGACGATGTCCTCGAAACCGATGAACGCATAGAAAGCGAGAAACGCACCGAGCAGGATGCCGCCGACCAAAGCTGCGTCGCCGGCGCCGCGGCTCGGCTCGCCCAGCGCGCGCTCAGGCCAATCGGCGATGTTGGGCCCGGCATGGACGAGGACGATGATCAGGCCGACCAGCCCGACGGCCGAGGTCAGCGCCATGAACCAGGCGGATTGCTTCACTCCGGCGATGGCGAACAAGGTCGGCACGCCGACCAGCAGCGGCAGTGCGACCGTGGTGGGGACATCGGCGAACGTGCTGAGGTATCTCAGGAATCCGGTGGCGAGCGTGGCGCCGGAAACCACCGCTGTGGCGATGATCGCCCAGCCGACCGCGACTCCGATCCATTTTGCGCCGAACGCCTCGAACGCCCACGAGGCCGGGCCGCCGCTTTCCGGGCAGCGGGCGGCAAGCTCGGCGAAGCTGAAACCGGTCAGGGCGGCGACGGCGGAAGCGGCGAAGAACGCCGCCGGCGCCCAGTAACCGGCGACGCCGATGATCTCGCCGATCACCACGTAGATGCCGGCACCGAGCGTGGTGCCGAGCGCGAACAGGATCAGCAGGTTCGGCGAGACGGCGCGGGCCAGCCGGCGCTTCCGCTGCGGCACTTCCTCCTCCGTCGCTGCGTCGCGGCCCAATCCGGCGCATGGCGATCAACGGTCGATGTCCGCATCGGTGCCCGCCTGGTCATGGTGCGAGGGTCTCGAAAAAATCGTGGCCGCCCGGATGGACCGCCTTTGCCGTAGACGGCTGGGCGTGGCCGTGGCGCTCGCTCTCGACGTTGCGGCGGGCACGGTGAAATCCCGCCTGTTGAAGCCCGGCCAGGCTTCGCGCCGTGCTGGAAGGAGCCGTGAAATGAGTGAACTCGACAGGATGATCGACGAAGCGCTCGACGACGAGCAACGCGAGGCGCTGCGTCGGATCGGCGAGGAACCGGGCTTTTCGCGCAGGCGGTCGGCGTGTTCGGTGGCCGGACCGGCTGGGTCTATGTCATCCTGATGATCGTTCAGAGGGCGACATTCGTCGCCGGCGTCTGGGCGGCCTGGCGCTTCTTCGGCGCGGTCGATTCGGTCACGCAACTGCGCGGGGGCTTCCCGAGGCAGTTCTGCTGATCCTGATGACGATGCTGAAGCTGGTGCTGGCGCCGCGGATGGAAACCATCCACATCATCCGCGAATTGAAGCCTATCGAGCTCCAGATCGCCCGCAGGCCGGCGTGAGTCCATGCCGGGCCGAGTCGCCGGCTCGGCCCGAATCGCCAGGCGTCCCACTGCCGGACCCGGCGCGGAATCCGGGGGCTTGTTAACCAACCTTTTTTCGTGGCACTGTGCGGGTTCATAAGGACAGGGAGGCCAAAGATGAAAACACCCACCAAGTTGCTCGCTGCCGCCTTGGCCGTCTCGATGACGGCCGGTCCGGTTCTCGCTCAAGGCGCACCGCCGCCGGCGGCCGAAGAGGCGCGTTCGGGCGCCGACATGGTTCAGGCCAGCGCGCTTCGCGGCGGTTTCATCATTCCGCTGATCGCCTTGCTCGCCATCATCCTCGGCATTCTCGCCGCCACCGACAGCGGCCGCGATCCCCCGCGCAGCCCGTAAGCGGCGCCGGATGCGAATGACGTTTGAGGCGGCCCCGCGGGGCCGCCTTTCCGTTTGGGCAATCGGCTCGGGGCCTGGATCCTAGATCGATCCCGATCGGGCGTAGGTCCAGGCGGAACGGCCCGATTTCAGCCGCACCTGGGTCCGCTCGTAGCCGTCGATCTCGTAATCGTCGGCGATGTTGAGCTGCTCGGCGCTGATCGCGTAGACCGTGCCCTTGACCTCGTCGAACGGGTTGCCGCTCTTGCGGATGATGCGGTGCACCGTCCGCCGTCCCGCCGCGGTCTTCACCACGCTTTCGCTGTCCTCGTCATCTTCGACCCCCGCGACGACATAATCTTCGAGCCGGTAGCCGGCGAGCGCATCGCTGCGGCCGTCGAGCCCGCGGCCGAACAGTTTCTGTTGCACGTGCGGCAATTGCAGCGTGCCATAGGCAAACAGCAGGATGGGCTCTTCGGTCACGCGTGGTCCTGTTTGGTTAATGGACGGACAAGATCGGGCCTATTGTGGTTAGTGGCTGGCCCGGGCGCAAGCGGCTCGCCGCCACTGGCTCGCACTGGGACAGTTCTTGCTTTACTCGGGCCCCGTGGACGCCTTTTCATCCGCCGCCGAGGCGAGGAGCCTGCTCGACCGGCTCGGCGCGGCGGCCGAGGCGGGCGACCTTGAATCCGTCTCGCCGATCGACGGCGCGCGCATCGGCGCGGTCGCCGGCAGCGACGCGCAGGCGGTCGCCGCAGCGATCGGCCGCGCGCACGACGCCTTCCTCGCCTGGCGGCAGGTGCCGCCTCCGCGCCGCGGCGAGCTCGTCCGCTTGCTCGGCGAGGTGCTGCGCGAGGAAAAGCCGGCGCTCGGCCGGCTGGTCAGCCTCGAATCGGGCAAGATCCTCTCCGAAGGCCTCGGCGAGGTCCAGGAGATGATCGACATTTGCGATTTCGCGGTCGGGCTGTCGCGCCAGCTTTACGGTCTCACCATCGCCAGCGAGCGGCCCGGCCACCGCATGATGGAAACCTGGCATCCGCTTGGCGTGGTGGGCGTGATTTCCGCCTTCAACGTCCCGGTCGCGGTGTTGGCGTGGAACGCGGCCCTCGCCTTCGTATGCGGCGATGCCGTCGTCTGGAAGCCGTCGGAAAAGACGCCGCTGGCCGCCGCCGCCGCCGCCTCTTTGTTCGCCAGGGCCTGCGGCCGCTTCGGCGAGGCGCCCGCCGGCCTGCTCGAGCTCGTCCAGGGAAAGCGGGAAACCGGCGAAGCGCTGGTCGGCGACGCCCGCGTCGCTTTGGTCTCGGCGACCGGCTCGACCGCGATGGGCAGGAAGGTGGCGCCGCTCGTCGCCGCCCGCCTGGGCCGCAGCCTCTTGGAGCTGGGCGGCAACAACGCGATGATCGTCGCGCCCACCGCCGATCTCGATCTCGCCCTGCGCGCCATCGCCTTCGCCGCCGCCGGCACCGCCGGCCAGCGCTGCACCTCGCTGCGGCGGCTGATCGTCCATCGCGCAATTCACGGCGAGCTGGCCGGGCGGCTGCGCCACGCCTGGGCCAGCCTGCCGGTCGGCAACCCGCTCGAGGAGGGCGTGCTGGTCGGGCCGCTGATCGACGAAGCGGCCTGGCGCGGCATGGAACAGGCGCTGGCCGATGCGCGCGCCGAAGGCGGCAAGGTGACCGGCGGCGAGCGGCTGTTCGCCGATCGCTGGCCCGCTGCCTTCTACGCCCGGCCGGCCTTGGTCGAGATGCCGCGGCACGGCGAGGTGATGACCCGCGAGACCTTCGCGCCGATCCTCTACGTCGTTGCCTATGACGCGCTCGACGAGGCGATCGCGCTCAACAACCGGGTACCGCAGGGGCTCGCCTCGGCCATCTTCACCAACGATCTGCGCGAGGCCGAGGCGTTCCTCGCCGCCGCCGGCTCGGATTGCGGCATCGCCAACGTCAATATCGGCCCGTCGGGCGCCGAGATCGGCGGCGCGTTCGGCGGCGAGAAGGAGACCGGCGGCGGCCGCGAGAGCGGCTCCGACGCCTGGCGCGCCTACATGCGCCGCGCCACCAACACGATCAATTACTCGCGCGATCTGCCGCTTGCCCAGGGAGTCGATTTCTCGCTGTCCGGCGAATGAAAGGCGCCGCTCTACCCCAACCTATGTCAGTTCGCTGCGATCCAATCGCTGCTAGGGGGCGGTCATGCGCGAAAGCATCATCGAACGCGCCTTCTCGCTCGCCCGCACCGGTGAGTGCCAGACGGTGCAGGACATCAGGCGGCGGCTGAGCCGCGAGGGCTTCGAGGCCACCGATGCGCATCTCAGCGGCAAGCTGATCCGCGAGCAATTGTCCGCGATCATCGCCCAGCGGCCGGAACTGGCCTGAACTTTCGTTTCTTTAGCCTGCCGGCGGGGCCGGCCGTTCCACCGCCTTCTCGCTGAAACATTTGTTAACCGCGCGCTGCTAGTTCCCGCACCCTGGAGAGAGTGGTGGGATATTCACGCAAGATCGGGCCGCCCATCGTCGCGGCTGCCGTCGCGACCTTGGTCCTGACCAATTTCGCGACCGTCAGCATCGCGCGCGATTCTACCGTCACCGGCATCCAGCTGTTCGAGACGATCTGGCCGATCGCGCTCACCTCCGCGGTCGCGGTCGTGCTGGTCATGTCCTTCCTTTACCGCTCGCTGGTCGATCTCGTGAAGGAGCTCGAGGAGCGCGAGGCCACCGCCCAGCACCTCGCCTTGCACGACCAGCTCACCAACCTCGCCAACCGCGCCTTGCTCGAGGATCGGCTCACCCAGGCGCTCACGCGCCATCGCCGCACCGGCGAGCAGGTCGCCTTGCTGATGCTCGATCTCGACCGTTTCAAGCAGGTCAACGACACGCTCGGCCACAATGCCGGCGACCAGCTGGTCCAGGAAGTCGGCGAGCGGCTGCGCGGGCTGGTGCGCGAGACCGACACCGTCGCCCGCATCGGCGGCGACGAATTCGCCATCGTCCAGGCCAACCCCAAGGGCGAGGCCGACGTCCGCCGGCTGTGCGAGCGGATCATCAACGTCATCCGCAAGCCGTTTGTGATCGGCGACCGCGAGGCGCGGGTCGGCGTCTCGATCGGCGCCGTGTTCGCCAGCAAGGAAATGTCCGAATCCTCGGAGCTGCTGCGCAAGGCCGACATCACCATGTACCGCGCCAAGGCGGCCGGCCGCGATTGCTTCCGCATCTTCACCGAGGCGATGGACGCCGACGTCCAGCGCCGTGACCAGATCGAGAGCGCGCTGCGCGTCGCGCTGCGCGAGGCCGCCGGCCTCAACCTCCATTTCCAGCCGGTGATCGGCAGCCGCGGCGACGTCGTCGGCCTCGAGGGGCTGATGCGCTGGTATCATCCGCAGATCGGCCAGGTCGCCCCGGTCGAATTGATCCCGGTCGCCGAGGAAAGCGGCCTGATCGACGAGGTCGGGCTGATCGCGTTCCGCGACGCCTGCAAGGTCGCGCGCCGCTGGCCGGACCTCGCCGTCTCGGTCAACCTGTCGCCGTTGCAGTTCCGCTCCGCCGCGTTCGCCTCGACCCTGCGCAAGATCGCCGCCGAGGAGGATGTCGAGCCGGAGCAGATCGAGCTCGAGATCACCGAGGGCCTGTTCATCGAGCACGGCTCGATCTGCGGCCAGGCGATGCAGGAGCTTCGCCGCGACGGCTTCCGTATCGCATTGGACGATTTCGGCACCGGCTACTCGTCGCTGTCGTGCCTGCGCCGCTTCCCGGTCGACAAGATCAAGCTCGACCGCTCGTTCATCGATACCGCCGCGCGCGACCAGAGCGTCGCCATCATCCGCGCCGCGGTGACGCTCGGCCACGCGATGAACCTCGAGGTCGTCGCCGAGGGCATCAGTTGCAAGGAAGAAGAGCAGATCGCGCTCGAGGCGGGCTGCGATTCGCTGCAGGGCTTTCTCTACGCCGCGGCGATGCCGCCCGAGGAGATCGACGCCTTCCTCGCCGTCCGCCGCGCCACCGCCGCCGACCGCGCCGCTTAAAGATCCTCCCCGCGATTTCGCGGGGAGGGGGACCATGCCAAGCCCGCAGGGCTGAGCATGGTGGAGGGGCCCCGGAAACCTGCGCGAGCGCGGAGTCATCCCGGCGCAGGCCGGGATCTCAGGACGATGAGGCTCAAACCCAGCTAGAACAGCCGCCGCACCGCGTCGCCGAGCGGCGATACCAGCGGCGCGTGCCACGAGGTGACCAGCGCCCAGAACAGGGCGCCGCCAATCAGCGCGGGAAGGCTGGGCAGGGCGTTGCGCCAGCGTAGCTTGCCCCCGATCAAGCCGGCAAACGGGACGAACGAGGTTCGCGCCTCCCAGTCGCGCCAGGCTTCGCCCATCAGTCGCTCTTTCTTCCGGTCCTGGGCGAGCGTTCCGAACAAGGCGAGGAAGAGCACGCCGCCGGCCACCACCAGGTTGCGCGTGCTGAACGAAAGCGAGAGATGGGCCAGCGCCCACAGCATGAAGCTCCAGTTGGCGGGATGACGGGTGATCGCGAACACTCCGGTCGGCGCGCGCGTGATCGGCCTGGGCTTGGCGCCGGGGCGCGGGAAGGCGGGATTGCCGAACAGGGAACCGGCGAGCAGGATGCTCGCGAACAGGGTGATCGCCGAGGCGACCGGCCACCACCCGAGCGGCGCGACCCAGCCCGCTTCCGGCTCGGTTTGGCCCCAGGCCAAGCCGATCCAAGCCAGCGCCGCGATCGCGACAGCCATGAACAGGAAGATGAAACCGCGCTCGCCGAGCAGCCGGACGAGCGGTGCCCGTAGCGGGTGCGACAGGGCGAAATGCGACACGATCAGGAACAGGGTCGCCAGTGCGAGCTGGGCGATCGGGGTCATTTCGCGCCTCTAGTGCGGATCGCAGGCGTTGGGGAGACTGCCTTTTGTCGCCGCCCGCGCGGCCGAGACCCTTGCCTCAATGCGCTCTGTGCTGACGTCCATCGTCAAGAGTAGAGCAGCGAAAATAAATGCACTGTCACCGTAACTCTGTCACCGTAACTCTTGTCGGATATGTCCAAACCGGCGTAGGTCTTCTTCACGGGTCCATCCTCCTTCTTGGAGCAGCTAATAGCTGACTTCGTGCCAGACGGAGGATGGGCCTACGTCAATTACGCGGTGTCACCGTAAACTCTGGCATTCGAGCGGAAGAATGCTCCGGGAGGCCAGACGTCTCGCCGCGACCCCCTGCCGCCGGACGGCGTGTCTACCGGCGCGGAGCATGCCGACGACATAGGATCGCCGCTGCTGGCCGGCAACATCCGCCTCGACAAGCTGGAATCGCGCAACGACATTAGGCAGGCGCTGCAGAGTACGGCTGCGCTATCGGTTACGGTGACGGGTTCCGGTGACAGTGCATTTATCTACTTCACCGTCCCAGCGGTAGCGGCAGGGCCGCATCATCGACCTGCTATCGGCGGCATCGGCCGCTGTTACCGCGGGTCGTAGGCGTTCGGCAGATTGCCTTCCCGCGGCTCGCGGTAGCGGTCGCGCAGCCGCGTCTGCCTGTTCTCCAGGCTCTGGCGGACGCCGTCGATCCACACCGCCTCGACGCCGGTGGCGAGCTCGAGCGGGTCGCCGTCCCAGATCACCACGTCGCCGCGCCGGCCCGGCCGCAGCGAGCCGATCTCGCCGCCGAGGCCGTACGTCTCCGCCGCCCGCGAGCTGATCGAGGCGAACGCCTCGCTCCAGCTCAGGCCGCTATGGCCCGGCACCCGCTGGATGGCGACGAGGTTGCCGGCATATTGGGTCAAGAGCCGCACCTGGCGTGCCTCATCGTCGTTGATCATGCCGACCGCGACACTGACCCCGGCGGCGCGCATCCGGCCGACGTTGGACTGGGTCGAGGCGAGCTGCTCGAAGCTCGCCGGCAGGTCGATCAGCGCGTTGGCGATCACCGGCACGCCGGCGGCGGCGATGCGGTCGGCGACGCGCCAGCCCTCGGTGGCGCCGACGATCACCAGTCGCAAGCGCGGGAATTCCCGCTTGAGCGCCAGCGCCTGCAATATGTCGCTGGCCCGCTCGACATGGACCAGCAGCAGCTGGCGCCCCTGCAGCACCGGCACCAAAGCGGCGGCGTCGAACCTCGTCAGCAGCACGTCTTCGGAGCGGCGCGCCTCGGGCAGGATGAACGGGTTTTCCGAAATGTCCTCGATGGGCGCGTCGGCGGCGCGCGCCCGCTGGCCGCCGGCGCCGATCGGCAGGCGGAGGTCGCGCGCTTCCCTCAGCGCGTTGCGCAGCAAGGCGTGGGCCGACGCGCGGCTGCCGCCGGCATCGCTCGCCCCTTCCTCGCCGAGCTCGATATACTGGAAGGCGCGGGCCCTGGTGATCGCGTCCATGTCGCCGCCAAGGTCGATGATCGCGCCCTGGCCGGCGAAAATGCTGCGCGCGGTGCTCGGGCTGACGGCGGCGCGGGTGACGCCGGCGGCGCGGTTGACCGCGATCGAGGCGGCCTGCGGGTTGATCGCCGGGGCAACGTCGATCGCCGCGCTGAACGGGCCGTTGGCGGCCTGGATGTCGTTCGAGGCATCGACCGCGTCGACCTCGACCAGGCCGATGCGCGAGAAAGCGGCGACGATGCCCGGCGTCACCCAGCGGCCGCGCGCGTCGACATGGGTCGCGCCCGCCGGCACGTTGACGCTGGCACCGGTCGCGACGATGCGGCCGTCGCGGATCACGACAATGCCGTTGTCGATCGGCTCGGAACCGTCGCCGATCACCACCCGCCCGCCGGTGATGGCAATCGTCTCGGCCACCGCTGGGCTTGCCAATAGCATCGTCATCCCGGCGAAAGCCGGGACCCATGAACACAGGAGCTCGCGGAAAATGCTCCCTCGCCTGGCGTGCACTGATTCTGGTTCGATACTGGCATAACGGATGGGGCGGACTTCGCGCCTTCGCGGCTTCGCGTGAATCATTTCACGTCCCCTTCGCCGGGCTGGCCGAGCTCGAAGTCGGACACCGGCCGCAGCCTGGGATCGTTCATGTCGTAGAGGAGCGCGCCGTCGATCCACACCAGTTGCGGGCGGGTGTAGACGCTCAGCGGATTGCCGTTCCACAGCACGACGTCGGCGCGCTTGCCGACCCTCAACGACCCGGTTTCGTCCTCGATGCCGAGCGAGCGGGCCGGATTGAAGCTGACCCAGCGCCACGCCACTTCGTCGCTGATGTTGATGCCGATCCGCCGCCCGTCGGCGAGCGCCTTGGCCGCTTCCTGGTTCAGCCGCTGGATGCCGTTGGCGTCGTCGGAATGGACGATCGCGCAGGCGCCGGCATTGTGCACCAGCGGGATGTTCTCGTTGACCGCGTCGTACGATTCCATCTTGAAGCCCCACCAGTCGGCCCACATCGACGAGCAGACGTCGTGCTCGCGCAGCAGATCGGCGATCTTGTAGCTCTCGACTGCGTGGTGGAACGAGGCGATGCGGAAGCCGAACTCGCGCGCCATGTCGAGCATGATCGCCATCTCGTCGGCGCGGTAGCAATGGTTGTGCACCAGGATGTGCCCGTCGAGCACGTCGACCAGCGTGTCGAGCGCCATGTCGCGGGCGGTATTGGGCTCGCGCCGCCGCCGGTCGCGATACTCGAGAGCGCGCTGCCAGGTGGCGCGCATCAGCGCGACATTGCCCATCCGCGTCTGCGGCATCTGGTTGCGGCCGCCATAGACCCGCTTGGGATTCTCGCCGCACGCCATCTTCAGCCCGCGCGGCGCGCCGGGGAAGCGCATCGCCTGCATCGTCCGCGCCGGCACGTTGCGCAGGGTGACGCCGCGGCCGCCGAACAGATTGGCCGAGCCGGGCAGCACCTGCAGCGTCGTCACGCCGCCATTGGCGAGCGCGCGCGAAAAACCGGGGTCCTGCGGCCACACGCTGTGCTCGGCCCACACTTCCGGCCGCACCGGGCCGGTCACCTCGTTGCCGTCCGAATGGGCCTCGACGCCGGGGCTGGCATAGTCGCCGAGGTGCGAGTGGACGTCGATGATGCCGGGCGTCACCCAGCGGCCGGCGCCGTCGATCCGCCGCGCGCCGTCCGGGATCGGCGTGTCGGGCCCGCCGATCGCCAGGATGCGGCCTTCGGCCATCACCAATGTGCCGTTCTCGATTCGCCCGCCCTCGCCGTCATAGACGGTGGCGCCGGTGATCGCGGTGGTGACGCCGGGATAGGGCCGGTAGGTGGAAGGGTAGGGGTCCGCCATCGGCGGCGGCAGCGTCGAGGCCGGCGCCGCCTTGGGCGCGGGCCCGCCCGGCTGGTTGGCGCAGCCCAGCAGCAGCGCTGCGGCGGCCGTTGCGGCCGCGGCCGCCCAGCGCGGGTGCACTATACCGTCCCCGGCCCGCCTGGCTGCGGTTTGGTCTCGCGCTCCGGATGCATGCCCGGCGCCGCCGGCTCGGCCAGCTCGGGCTCGCCCGCCAGCTCCTCGTCCTTGAGCGTCGCGAGGTGCATCAGCCGCCGCACCAGCGGCGACACCAGCACCACCACCACGCCGATGCCGATCGCGATCCACCCGATCGTGGTATAGACCGACATCGTGATCTCCGGGCTCATCTCGCCATGCTCGCCGCCGGTCGCCGCGCCGATCAGGCCGCCGACGAAATTGCCGCCGGCGGTGGCGAAGAACCAGGCACCCATGATCAGGCTGGCGAGATGGCGCGGCGCCAGCCGGTTCATCGCCGAGAGGCCGACCGGCGACAGGCAGAGCTCGCCGGTGGTGTGCAGCAGGTAAATGAGGAAGATGAAGAGGACCGGCGTCGGATTGCCGATACCGACCGACATGGCGCCGGCGACCAGCACCAGGAAGCCGGCGCCGAGCTGCACCAGGCCGAGCCCGAACTTGGCCGGCGTCGAAGGTTCGAGCCCGTGCCGCCCCAGCCAGGTCCACAGCCAGGCGAACAAAGGCGCCAGCAGCATGATGTAGATCGGGTTGATCGACTGGAACAGCGAAGCCGGCACGCCGGCCCGATCGACATAGCGGTCGGTGTAGAGGCTCAATGACCCGCCGGCCTGCTCGAACAGGCCCCAGAACAATGGTTGCAGCGCGATCAGGAACAGGATCGCGAAGATGCGGTCGCGCGCCTCGCTGTCGAGCTTGAACGCCTGCGCCAGCACGTAGAGCAGCAGCATCACGCCCATGATCAGCAGCAGCCAGCCGACCACCGCCTGGAACTGGATCAGCGCCCACATGAAGACGACGGCGGCGAGGCCGACCGCGTAGAGCAGCCATTCGAGCCTGATTCCGCCCAAGACGTTGCTCGCCAGCCGCCGCGCGTCGGGCGCTTCGCCGCGGCCGAGCAGCAGCGGCCTGCCGATCACGAACACGGCGAGGCCGAGCAGCATGCCGACGCCCGCGGCGCCAAAGCCGTAGGACCAGCCGACCGTCTGGCCGAGATAGCCGGCGATGAGAATGCCGAGCGCCGCGCCGACGTTAATGCCCATGTAGAAGATGGTGTAGGCGCCGTCGCGGCGCACGTCGGTGCGCGGGTAGAGCTGGCCGACGATCACCGAGATGTTGGCCTTGAGGAAGCCCGAGCCGACGATGATGAACGACAGCGCCAGCCAGAAGATGTTGATCGTCGGATCGTCCTGGCCACCGGTGCCTTCCACCGCCATCAGGAAGTGGCCGCAGGCGAGCAGGATGGCGCCAAACAGCACCGCCTTGCGCTGGCCGAGCCAGCGGTCGGCGAGATAGCCGCCGAGCACCGGCGTGATGTACACTAGGCTGGTATAGGCGCCGTAGATGATGTTCGACGCGTCGTCGGCATAGAGCCAGTGCTGGGTGAGGTAGAAGATCAGCAAGGCGCGCATCCCGTAATAGGAGAAGCGCTCCCACATCTCGGCGAAGAACAGGATGTACAGGCCCTTGGGATGGCCGAGCACCTCGGGCTTGGGACGCGACACCAGCCAGGCGCCGGCGGCGAGAAACAGGATCAGGACAACGGCGCCGATCGCAACGATCCAGTCGCCCTCGTTCCACAGCGAAATCTCTTTGAAGCCGTTCACCGCGCATCCCCTTGCGTCTGTTGAAAGCGTTTGATGGCGATCTAGGGCCGCCTTGGAAGGCGGCGACACTAACAAGCTAAACACGCTTGTGAAGGTGGTTGTTGCGTCAGGATGTCCGCTTTGGACGAAGGCCGCTTATCTTTCTGTCGGCGGCTCTCCCCGAGATTTCTCGGGGAGGGGAACCATTCGGCAAAGCCGAATGGTGGAGGGGCACTCTCCCCGAGGTTTCTCAGGGAGGATGGTGGAGGGGCACTTTGCAGTACGCCGCCCGCCCGCTAGCCCGCCGAAATGTTGAACGACCTTTCATCCACCATCCGCCTCCTGCTGACCCGGCGTTCGGCCAAGCCCCGGCATCTTGTCGAACCCGGCCCGTCCGCCGGGCAGCTTCGCACCATATTCGAAGCCGCGCTCAGGAGCCCCGACCATGGCAAGCTCCATCCCTGGCGCTTCGTCCATGTCGCCCGGGAGCGGCGCCTTGCCTTGGCCGAGTTGCTCGACGCGGCGATGCGCGCCGAGCAGCCCGGCGCGACGAGGCTCGAATTCGAGGCCAACCGGCAGTTCGCCCACCAGGCGCCGGAGCTGATCGTGGCGCTGTCCAGCCCGACCGAAGGGCACAAGATCCCGGTCTGGGAGCAGCAGCTGTCGTGCGGCGCCGCCTGCATGAACCTGGTGCTGGCCGCGCACGCATTGGGCTTTGCCGCGGGCTGGGTCACCGGCTGGGCGGCTTATTCGCCGCAGGTGCTCGCCGCGTTCGGCGTCCCGGGCGAGCGCATCGCCGGCTTCCTCTTCCTCGGCACGCCCGCCAGCCCGCTCGAGGAACGCGTCCGCCCCGGCTTCGACGAGGTGGTCAGCGAATTCTGATTTCGGTGACAGTGCATTTAATTTTCGCGCCGCATCGCCGTCGCTGGACAGCGCCATATCACTGTGTTAGGTCGGCAAGACGCTATGACCGAAGACCGGCCCGTCTACCTGCGTTTGCGTGACCATATCGCGGCGATGATCCTCGAAGGGCGGGTCGATGACGGCGATCCCCTGCCTTCGGTGCGCAGCCTGGCCGCCCAATATGGCGCCAATCCGCTGACCGTCGCCAAGGCCTACCAGACCTTCCAGGACGAGGGGCTGGTGTCGGTCCGCCGCGGCGTCGGCCTGTTCGTCGCGCCCGGCGCCGCCGAGCGGCTGCGCAGCTCCGAGCGCAAGCAGTTCCTCGAGCAGCGCTGGCCCGAGATCGTCGCCCACATGCGCCGGCTCGGCCTCGAACCTTCCCAGCTGGTCGACCGCGCGCTCGCCTGACCCTTCTTCGCAAAGGCCACGGAGGGCCTGCCCTGCGAAGCTTCAGCGAAGCAGGGCCAAAAATTAACCATGAAAGCCCGATAAGCGGGCCTTGTCCTTGGCTTGCCGAAGGGCCTCGCTTCTCGGGGCCCAATTGGGGAGAGGGACTTGAGGCTGACTCCGTTCCGGGGTTTCTGCGTCGCCTTCGCCGCGGGGCTGACCGTGCTGGTTGCGGTCCGCCAGGTCTACGTGCTCGTCGCTGCGCCGCCGCCGCCCGAAAAACCGGCCAGCGTCGATCCGTCGCGCATCGTGTGACCCTGCTTCGCTGAAGCTTCGCAGGGCAAGCCCTCCGTAGCCTTTGGCGAAGGAGGGTGTGGCGAATTCGCCGCAATGGTCTCCTTGCCCCGCCACCGCCATTAAAAAACCGGGGCGCCTCCCTTATCTGTAGAGCCATGCCGCTTCGCTTGCGCATCCTGGCCGCTGTCGCGTTCGCTGCCGTCGCAGCGGCGATGCCGGTCCGCGCCCAGGAGGCGCCCGCCAACACCGCAATCGGTCCGCCGCAACTGCGCGATTTCTCGATTGTGCCGCAGCGGCGGATCGTCGAGCAGCCGCGCCCGCAGCCGCAGCGGACCGAGACGGCCGCCCAGCCTGCAAGGCCCGCGGCTTCCACGCCGGCCCGCACCGCGCGCGCGGTGCCG
>JBQTJR010000065.1:0-6669 GCA_052386895.1 Sphingosinicella sp. | reverse complement strand
GCCGCGCGGCGCGGGTCTCGAGCCGGCGGGTGAGCCGGTAGCGCAGCGAGCCTTCGCGCACGCCTGAATTGGCGACCGCCGCGTCCTCCCAGAAGGCGCGGATCTCGTAGAGCCAGGGCAGAGCGTGGCGGCGGGCGACGGGCGCGGCAGCAAGCGCATTCAGCACCGGCGAATGGGCGTGCAGGAGGTCGGGCCGCCATTCGCGGACGATTGCGTCGAGGCGGCGGGAGAGCGAGCGCACCTCGGCCCATTCGCGCAGCGGCGAGGGCCAGCGGCGCGGGGCGGGCGTGCGGCGAAAGGCGATGCCGTCGGCGACCTCGGGGTCCGGACCCGGCGCGGTGTGGCGCGGGCCGGTCAGGCACAGCACCTCCCAGCCCTTCGCCAGCTGGGCGCGGACGATGGCGCGGGTGCGAAAGGCATAGCCGCTCTGCATCGGCAGGCCGTGATCGAGGACGTGGAGTATCCGCACGAGGACGGAGGTAGCGAAAGTCACTTAACGGCGCGTCAACCGCGCCCCTCTATGCGCTTCCCGGTGATCGACAATTTCGCGCTGGCGCTGACCCACGGGCTGATGCTGCTCGCCGCCTGGCGGCTGCTGGCGCGCGCGGATTTGAATTCGGACGGGCCGAGTTCTACCCACCCCCTACCCCTCCCTTCCAGGGAGGGGAGTCGCGACAGCGACGGGGCTGGCGCCGGTCATGCGTGATCTCGCCCTCGTCGGCTTCCTGGTTACGCTGTGCGCGCTGGCGCTCAAGCGCCCGTTCCTGTTCACCTGCGCCTATGCCTATGTCGACATCGTCTCGCCGCAGCGCCTCAGCTACTTCCTCTTGAACTCGATTCCACTGTCGATGATCATGGCGGCGCTGGCGGTGGCGGGCTGGCTGATCGCCGACGACAAGAAGCAGTTCGCGCTCGGGCCGCGGCAGCTGATGATGCTCGCCCTGCTCGGCTATGCGGGCTTCACGACGCTCCATGCCGACCTGCCGCTGGAGGCGATGTCCAAGTGGGAATGGGCCTGGAAGGCGATGGCGTTCGCCATCTTCCTGCCGTGGACGCTGCACAGCCGCCTGAGGATCGAGACGCTGCTGCTGTTCATGACGCTGGCGGCCGGCGCGATCGTCATCGTCGGCGGCATCAAGACAATGATGTCGGGAGGCGGCTACGGGTCGCTGAACCTGATGGTCGACAATAATAGCGGCCTCTACGAGGGCAGCATCATCTCGATGTTCGCGATCGCTTTGATCCCGATCATCCTGTGGTTCACCCGCTTCGGGACCCTGTTTCCGCCGGACTGGCGAGTGAAAGCGTTCGGCTTCGCGCTCGTCTTCGCCTGCCTGTTGATGCCGATCGGCACCGAGGCGCGCACCGGCCTGATCTGCGTCGGCGTGCTGGGATTGCTGATGCTGCGCGACGTCAAGCGGCGGCTGCTCTACATCGGCGGCGCCTTTTTGCTCGCCCTGGCGGCGATCCCGTTCCTGCCGGCGAGCTTTACCGAGCGGATGGGGACGATCTCCGGCTACCAGGCCGACCAGTCGGCGAACACCCGGCTGGCGGTGTGGCAATGGACGATGGACTATGTGCAGCGCCAGCCGCTCGGCGGCGGCTTCGAGGCCTATCGCCAGAACCGCATCCAGGTGCAGACTGTCGACGTCATCGAGACCGGCGAGGTGGCGATCGTGCGGGCGCGGATGGAGGCCGACGAGGGCCGCGCCTGGCACAGCGCCTATTTCGAGATGCTCGGCGAGCAGGGCTGGCCGGGCTTATTCCTGTTCGTGCTGATCCACGTCACCGGACTGGTGCGGATGGAGATTATCAGGCGGCGCTACCGCAGCCGGGCGGACGGGCTGGAATGGGTGGCGCCGCTGGCGACGGCGCTGCAGCATTTCCAGATCGTCTATCTGGTCGGCGGGCTGTTCGTGGCGGTGGCGTGGCAGCCGTTCATGTGGATGGCGATCGGCGCGCAACTGGGGCTCGACCGCTGGGTGGTGCGCCACCAGCGCGCGACGCGGACGCCACGGCGGATCGAGGCGCCCGCGCCGGCGATGGCCTAGGAACAAGCCCGGCGCGCCGAGCCTTTTGCGGTCATGGCGCTGCATTACGTCGACGATCATGAACCGGGCATCACGCGCCGGCGCCGCGGCCGCTACTGGCAATATTTCGACACGGACGGGAAAAGAATCACTGACCGGGAGAAGATCGACCGGCTGAACGCAGTCGGCCTGCCGCCGGCCTACAGGAACGCCTGGTTCTGCCCCGACCCGGAGGGCCATTTGCAGGCAGTCGGCTGGGACGCGAAGGGACGCAAGCAATATCGCTACCATGCCGGTTTCCGCGCGCGCCGCGACGCCCGCAAGTTCGAGCGGCTGGCCGAGTTCGGCCGCGCCCTGCCGCGGCTGCGGCGGCGGGTGGCGCGCGATCTCGAGGCCAAGGCAACGTCCGAAGTCGCGGTGATCGCGGCGGTGGTGCGGCTGATCGACGCCACCAACATGCGCGTCGGCAGCGAGGAATATGCGCGCGCCAACAAGAGCTTCGGCGCGACCACCTTGCGCGAGCGGCACGCGCGGATCACCGGCGACAAGGTCAAGCTGCGCTTTCCCGGCAAGCACGGCATTCCCTGCGAGGAAGTGGTGAACGACAAGAGGCTGGCGCGGATCGCGCGGCGCACCCAGGAGCTGCCCGGCCAGCATCTGTTTGCCATCGTCGGCGAGGACGGCGGCGTGCGGCCGGTCAATTCCGCCGACGTCAACGGCTACATCCAGGCGGCGATGGGCGAGGATTTCACCGCCAAGAATTTCCGCACCTGGGGCGCGAGCGTAATCGCGTTTGCGGCGATGGCGAAGCGGGCGCGCCAGGAGAAGGACATCAGCATCAAGGCGATGGTCGCGCCGGTCGCCGAGGCGCTGGGAAACACGCCGGCGATCAGCCGCAAGTCCTACGTCCACCCGGCGCTGATCGAAGCGGTGAAGGCCGGCGACGGCATGGCGTGCGGCGAGGCTCCGGCGACGCCGAAACGGCATCTGTCGGTCGCCGAACAGGGGCTGATCGGGTTCCTCGACGGTCTAGGCCGAAAGGGGAAAAAATCCGTGCGCCGAGGGAGCTGATTTTCGACGTGAAAACAGTGGTTTGCGGAACAGCGAAATTGTCCACAATCTCATCCACAGGAATCTAATCCATGTTGGGAACGAGACTGCCGATGCCTTGTTCTGTTGCCGTCCATACGAGCAATCGAATGGATTTGGGGGTCAGCCCCTTCGGGAGTTGACTCTCAGGAGCCCCGCCGGGTCAAACCGGCGGGGCTTACCATTTGGGGGCTTCTCTTCTTCGTCATTCCCGCGAAAGCGGGAATCCAAGCTGACTCCATGCAGCCCACGAACTCAGCTTGGACCCCAGCTTACGCGGGGGTGACGAACTAGGATCAAAAACCCACGTCCTCGAGGCTGAGCAAGCTGGCGTTGCCGCCCGAGCTGGTGGTGTCGGTCGAGGTGGTGCGCTCGGTGCAGAAGCGCGGCAGATAATGCGGGCCGCCCGCCTTGGGGCCGGTGCCCGAAAGGCCCTCGCCGCCGAACGGCTGCGAGCCGACGATGGCGCCGATCATCGAGCGGTTGACGTAGAGATTGCCGACCTCCGCCTCGGCCTCGACCGTCTCGGCGGCGCGGGCGATGCGGCTGTGCAGCCCCATGGTGAGGCCGAAGCCGCTGGCGTTGACCCGCTGCACCGTCTCGGCGAGCGCGCCGCCCGGCCAGGTGGTGACGTGGAGCAGCGGCCCGAACCATTCCTCCTTTAGGTCTTCTACCCGCTCGAGCGCGATCAGGGTCGGCGGCACGAACAGGCCGGCCGCGGGAACCTCCACCGTCTTGAGCCAGCGACTCTTCATCTTCTCGCGATGCCCCATCAGCGTCTCGTAGCTCGGCCGGTCGATCACCGGGCCGACGTCGGTCGAGGGCAAGGCCGGATCGCCGACATTCAATGTGTCCATCGCGCCGGTGAGCATTTCCAGCGTGCGCTCCGCCACCTCCTCCTGCAGCACCAGCAGCCGCAGCGCCGAGCAACGCTGGCCGGCCGAGCGGAACGCCGAGGTGATCACGTCCTGCACCACCTGCTCGGGCAAAGCGGTGGAATCGACGATCATCGCGTTCAAACCGCCGGTCTCGGCGATGAACGGGATCAGCGGGCGATGATCGTCGGCGAGATGGGTACGGGCGATGCGCTTCGCCGTCCCGGTCGAGCCGGTGAAAGCGACGCCGGCGATGCGCACGTCCTCCATCAGCTTCTGGCCCATGTCGCGGGCGCCGACCGCGAGTATGAGGGCGTCCTCCGGCACGCCCGCCTCGTGCGCGAGCCGGGCCGCGTGGGCAGCGATCAAAGGCGTCGGCGAAGCGGGCTTGGCGACCACGCTGTTGCCGGCGGCGAGCGCGGCGGTGACCTGGCCGAGGAAGATGGCGAGCGGGAAATTCCACGGCGCGATGCAGACGAACGCGCCGCGCCCCGCCATGCGCAGCACGTTGCGCTCGCCGGTCGGGCCGGGCAGCTCGAGCGGCTGCAGCCGGGCGCGCGCCTGGGCGGCGTAATAGCGGCAGAAATCGACCGCCTCGCGCACCTCGGCGAGCGCGTCGGGAATGGTCTTGAACGCCTCCTGGACGGCGATGCGCATCAGCGCGTCGCGGTCGCGTTCGATGAGGTCGGCGAGCTTCTCGAGGCAGGCGGCGCGCTCTTCGACCGGGCGCGACGACCAGTCCGGGAAGGCGGCGAGCGCGCGCGTGACGGCCTTTGCGGGGTCGGGCTCGAAATCGGGTTTCGTCTTGCCCAGCGGCCGGCCGACCGCGGCGGCGATGCGCTCCAGCTCGGGGCGGTCGTTGAGGTCGAGGCCCTGGCTGTTCGGGCGCTCGGGCGCGAACAGGTCCGGCGGCAGCGGGATCGAGGGATGGCGCGAGCCGCCGACCGCGGCGACCTTCGCCACCGGGTCGGCGAGGATCTGCTCGTCGCTCAGCGTCTCGTCGCCGAGCTGGTGGACGAACGAGGAATTGGCGCCGTTCTCGAGCAGGCGGCGGACGAGGTAGGCGAGCAGGTCGCGGTGGCCGCCGACCGGGGCGTAGATGCGGCAACGATAACCGGATTCGCGGACCAGCGCCTCGTACAGCCCCTCGCCCATGCCGTGCAGCCGCTGGAACTCGAAATCGCGGCGGGCGCCGGCCCATTCGAGCAGGGTGGCGACGGTCAGCGCGTTGTGGGTGGCGAAGGCCGGGTAGAGGTGGGCCGAGCCGAGCATGTCGCGGGCGCAGGCGAGATAGGCGACGTCGGTCGCCGACTTGCGGGTGAACAAGGGATAATCGGCGAGCCCCTGCTCCTGGGTGCGCTTGATCTCGGTGTCCCAGTAAGCGCCCTTGACCAGCCGCAGCGACAGGCGGCGGCCGGTGCGGGCGGCGAGCGCTTCCGCCCAGGCGATCGTCGGCCGGCAGCGTTTGCCATAGGCCTGCACCGCCATGCCGAGCCCGTCCCAGCCTTTCAGCGACTTGAGGCCGGCGAGCGCGGCGATGATGTCGAGGCTCATCTCGAGCCGCTCGCTCTCCTCGGCGTCGATGGTGAGGCCGATGCCGTGCCGCGCCGCCGCCTCGGCCAGCGCCTCGACCCGCTCGACCAGCGCCGGCACGCAGCTTTGGTAGTGCGCAACCTCGTAGCGCGGGTGCAGCGCCGACAGCTTGACCGAGATCGAATGGCCCTCGTGCGGGGCGGCGCCGACCGCACCAATCGCGCCGGAATAGGCCGCGAGGTAACGCTCGGCGTCGGGGAAGGTGCGCGCCGCCTCGCCGAGCATGTCGAAGCTGGCGGTGAAGCCCTTGTGCTCGCGCCGCCGCATCCGCTCGAGCGCCTCGTCGATGTTGCGGCCCATCACGAAAATCTCGCCCATCAGCCGCATCGCCGCGCCGACCGCCTGGCGCACGAACGGCTCGCCGACCCGGCCGACCAGGCGCTTCAAATGGCTCGCTTGCTCGCTGTCGCTGACCAGGGCGCGGCCGATCACCAGCCCCCAGGTGGCCGAGTTGACCAGCCCGGAATGCGAGCGGCCGGCATGGGCCTTCCAGTCGCCCTCGCCCAGCTTGTCGGCGATCAGCGCGTCGGCGGTGTCGGGATCGGGCACGCGCAGGAACGCCTCGGCGAGCGAGAGCAAGGCGGTGCCCTCCTGGGTGTCGAGGCGGTATTGCTGCAGGAACTGGTTGACCCAGCCCTTGCGCGAGGCGGCGCGCAACTCGTCGAGCAAGGCCTTGGCGCGCGTTTCGACGCGCTTGCGCGAGGCCTTGTCGAGGGCGGCGGCGCGCAGCAGCGGCGCCAGCACTTCGGGCTCGGGGGCGCGGTGGAGCTTGCGGATGTCGGCGCGCGCCCGCTCGAGCGGCGGCGGCGGCGGTTCGGAGGGCAAGGGGCGGCTGACCATCTGGTTCAAGGGTCCAGACCCACCACCGGCGCTAGTCGTGATCGGCCGGGGATGGATGGATGGCAACGAGAGAGGTGAAGAGCGGGCGAGATCGCCCCCGGTCGAGCCGATCGACGCAGCCAGTCGCCGTCCCCGGCCGACCGCGAAGCGGCGGGGTGTAGCCTGGCATGCAGGTGCGCCATGCACCCCGGCATGGCGCAGATCGCTCCGGGGGAGCGATCGACCTGCGAGCCAGGCGTACA
>JBQTJR010000064.1:0-17838 GCA_052386895.1 Sphingosinicella sp. | reverse complement strand
GCGGCCAGGCCGAGGCGATCGCCCGCGGCACCGAGCAGGGCCTCCAGCTGGGCGTGCCGTTCGTGGCGGCGATCGTCGGCGAGGGCGGATCGGGCGGCGCGATCGCGATCGCCGCCGCCAACCGCGTATTGATGCTCGAGCACAGCCTCTATTCGGTGATCTCGCCGGAGGGCTGCGCCTCGATCCTGTGGCGGACCGGCGAAAAGGCGGCTGAGGCGGCAGAGGCGATGAAGATCACCGCGGCCGATCTGAAGCAACTTGGCGTGATCGACCGCATCGTCGCCGAGCCGGTCGGCGGCGCCCACCGCAAGCCGGAAGGCGCGATCGCGGCGCTGGGCGAAGCGATCGGCGAGGAGCTCGAATCCCTCTCAAAGCTGTCGCGTAAGGCATTGCGCGACCAACGGCGCGAGAAGTTCCTCGAGATCGCGTGAGCCGCCTCGCGCGTACGTCGTTAGCAACTGTCACTTTCGGTTGGATTTGCAGACGAGTGGTCCGGCTCCTCATCGGCACCCCGACCGGGAGGATTGTTGTTTTCACATGTCAAAGAGCCGCCCCGCAGCGAGCAGACGGAATCCTACTAGTCAAGAACAAAAGTGGAACGACCCCTCCACCAGCTACGCTGGCCCTCCCCGTACCGGTGAGGATCAGCGGCCCGTCAGGTGATCGACCAGGGAGGGCAGGCCGCGAAAGCCGGCGAGTGCGAGCCCGTTCTTTTCCTGCGCCACGGAGGCCGGCACCATCGCCCGCGCAAAGCCCAGTTTGGCCGCTTCCTTGAGCCTCAGGCCGGGATGGGCGACCGGGCGCAGCTCGCCCGACAAGGCGATCTCGCCGAACGCGACGCTGTCGGCCGGAACCGGACGCTCGCAAAAGGCCGATACCAAAGCCGCGGCGACGGCAAGATCGGCAGCGGGATCGATCACCCGGTAGCCGCCGGCAACGTTGAGATAGACCTCGGCCGACGAGAAATTGAGGCCGCAGCGCGCTTCGAGCACGGCCAGGATCATCGCCAGCCGGCCCGAATCCCAGCCGACCGCGGCCCGGCGCGGCGTCGCGCCGGTGGCGAGGCGGATGGTGAGTGCCTGGATCTCGACCAGCACCGGCCGGGTCCCTTCCAGCACCGGGAACACGACGGCGCCGGGCACCGCCTCGCCGCGCTCGGTGAGGAACAGCGCGGAGGGATTGGCAACCTCGACAAGTCCGCCCTCGCTCATCGCGAACACGCCGATCTCGTCGGTGCCGCCGAAGCGGTTCTTGACCGCGCGCAGGATGCGATACTGGTGGCTGCGCTCGCCCTCGAAGCCGAGCACGGTATCGACCATGTGCTCGAGCACCCGCGGGCCGGCGAGCGCGCCGTCCTTGGTGACGTGGCCGACCAGCAGCAGCGCCGCACCGATCTCCTTGGCGAAGCGGATCAGCTCGTGGGCAGCGGCGCGCACCTGGCTGACCGTGCCCGGCGCACCCTCAATCAGGTCCGAATACATGGTCTGGATCGAATCGATCACCACCATGGCCGGCGGCGACTGCTCGCCCAAGGTGGTCAGGATATCGCGCACCGAGGTAGCGGCGGCAAAACGCAGCGGTCCTTCGCGGGCAAGGCCGAGCCGGCGGGAGCGCAGCCGTACCTGGTCGGCGGCTTCCTCGCCGGAAATGTAGGCAACGCTCAGCCCCTGCCCCGCCACTTGCGCCGCCGCCTGCAGCAGCAACGTCGACTTGCCGATGCCGGGATCGCCTCCGATGAGCGTCGCCGAACCGGGGACGAGCCCACCGCCGAGTGCGCGATCGAACTCGGCGATGCCGGTGGCGATACGCGCCGGCAAATCAGTCTCCGCATCGAGCCCGACCAATTCGATGCGGCGGCCGCCGCCGCGCAGATCGTGGCGGGCTGCGAACGGCGTCACGACGCCGGCCGCGTCCTCGACCAGGCTGTTCCATTCGCCGCAATCGCCGCATTGGCCGGTCCAGCGGGTGCCGATCCCCCCGCACAACTGGCAAACGTAGCGCCTCTTCAGTTTTCCCATGGTGGATTGGTATCAGAACAAACGGTGAACGTAAAGATACAAGTGCGCTTGCACGCGCGCGAGCCGCTCGCCACAGCGACGGCCGATGATCCGCGTCGCGAGCTACAATATGCGCAAGGCGATCGGCACTGACCGCCAACGCCGTCCCGAGCGCACCCTGCAAGTGCTGAACGAGCTCGACGCCGACGTCATCGCGCTGCAGGAAGCCGATCGCCGCTTCGGCTCTCGGGCCAGCGCCCTGCCGCCGGAATTGATCCTCGGCGGCAGCGACTACAAGCCCGTACCGCTGGGATCGCGCGCGTCCAGCCTTGGCTGGCACGGCAATGCGTTGCTGGTGCGCAAGCATGTCGACATCGCCGAATGCCATCTGTTCCGCCTGCCCTCGCTGGAACCGCGCGGCGCGGTGCTCGCCGACATCGAGCTCTACGGGCTGAGGCTATGCGTGGTCGGCATGCATCTTGACCTTTCCGGGCTTTGGCGCCGCCGCCAGGCCCAGGCGATCCTCGCCCATATCGCCGAGCGCGACGGCGCGACGCCGACCGTGCTTATGGGCGATCTCAACGAGTGGAGCGAGCGCGGCGGCTGCCTGCGGGTGTTCGGCACCCGCCACCATTTCGCACCCTGCGGCCGCTCGTTTCACGCTCACAACCCGATCGCCCGGCTCGACCGCATCATGGTTTCGCCCGACCTCGAGATCGTCGCCAGCGGAGCCCACGCCACCGCCATCGCGCGGCGCGCCTCCGATCATCTCCCGATTTGGGCGGATTTGCGGCCCGCCGAAGAGCCTCAGAGGCTGCCTTCGTTCCGGCCGACGGTGCGGGCTATGGCGCGAAGGTTGCGTTCGTCGATGGCCAGCCAGTCGCGCGGCGGCAGGCGATAGACCATGTCCATCACTTCATATTCGAGCCCGTTCGGCCACCCGGTCGACGAGTTCCACAATGCGACGATTCCGGCGCGCCGTTCGGGATCGAACAGGATCAGCGAGCGGTAGCCGCGCACGCCGCCATGGTGGCCGACCAGTCGCCGCCCGGCATAATCGATCACCCGCCAGCCAAGCGCGTAGGTCGTAACCCGGGTGCGCTCGCGATAGGCGCGCCGGCGTGACGTCTCGCGCGGGGTAATCGCCCGCGGCCGCTGCACCTCTTCCAGCACCTGCGGCGGCAGGATGTCCGGCGCGCCGCCCATTTGCGCCACCATCCACACGGCGAGGTCCGAAATCGAGCCATTGACCCCGCCCGCCGCAGGCACCCGGTAATAGGGCTCGGTGATTTCGACCGTGCGACCGTTCCTCCCGGCCGGATGCGGCCGCGCCCAGCTGCGCGCGCGCATCAGCGCCGCGCGGCCGAACGAGGCTCCGGTCATGCCCAAGGGGCCGAACAGCCGCTCCTGCACCGCCATCGCATAAGGCCGGCCGGTGGCGCGCTCGACGATCTCCGAGGCCGCGTCGAACGCGACATTCTGGTAGGCGTGGCAGGTGCCCGGCGCGCAGATCGAATGCAGAGTCGCCAGCGAGCCGCGCAGCCACGCCGGGTGCTCGCCGTCCTCGAGCTTCGAATCGTGGGCATGGCCAAACAGACCGAGCCGGTGCGACAAGAGGTCTGAGACAGTGGCACGATGCTCGGCACCGCCCGGCAGCCGCAACGACGGCGCGTGGCGGCCGACCGGATCGTAGAGCCCAAGCCGGTTTTCCTGCGCGAGCAAGGTGACGAGATCGGCAGCAACGCCTTTCGAAAGCGACGCCCAGCGGAACACCGTGTCGGGCCGCACCGGTTCGCCGCTGCCCGCCAACGTCTCGCCATAGCCGCGGGCGAAGCGGATCTGGCCGTCCTCGACGATCGCGACCGCGAGCCCGACCATTGCCGGTTCCTCCATCAGCTGCTGCAGCCGCTGGTCGATGCGGACATAGTCGATCGCGCTGGGCAAGCTGGCGCGCGCCTCGCCGACCAAAAGGTCGAACCGGCCCGCTTGCTGCGCAGGGCGGGCGGTGGTGGGGATGGGATCGCCGTCTTCGAACAGCCACAATGCGCCATAGGCGCTGAACAGGAGCAGCAGCAGGCCGACGATACGACGCATCGTTACGGACACGAACCCCGCTCCCTCCCCGCAGTTCCGCTTCGCCTCCCAGGCTAGTCCAACCTAGCTTTCCCGAGTCCTAAAAGAAAGACGAGATTCGAGGAACTTGTGTCCCGTTATCGACAGGCGGGCGCAGAGGTGCGAGGAACCGAGTCAAATGCGCGAGAAAGAGCTGCGGATTGCGCTCATCTGCTATGGCGGCATCAGCCTCGCGGTCTACATGCACGGCGTCACCAAGGAAGTCTTGCGGCTAGCGCGGGCGAGCCGCGCCTTCCATGAGAAAAAGGCGCCGAGCGAGGGCAGCGAGCGCGTCTATCACGCGTTGCTGAGCCGGATGGAGGAAGCCGGCGCAACCCGCGTCCGGGTCATGGTCGACATCCTCGCCGGCGCCAGCGCAGGCGGCATCAACGCCATCTTCCTCGCTCATGCCATCGCCAGTGGCCGGCCGCTCGACCCGCTCACCGAATTGTGGCTGCATTCGGCCGACGTCGACCGCTTGATCGAGCCGGCCGGCGGGCCAGTGAAGCGCTTTTTCAAGGGGCTGGCGGTGCCGCTCGCCTGGGCGCTGGCCTTGCGCTCGGGCACGATCGACCGCACCGTCGAAGCCGGCCACCGCGACGAAGTGCGCTCGAAACTCGCCAGCTTCGTGCGGGCGCGCTGGTTCGCGCCGCCGTTCGGCGGCATGCGCTTCACCCGGCTGCTACTCGCCGCGTTCGACGCGATGGACCAGGGTTCGGACGGTGTGCCCTTGCTGCCGGCCTACCAGCCGCTCGACCTGTTCGTCACCGTCACGGACCTGCGCGGCTTTCCCGAGCGGGTTCGTCTCAACAGCCCGCCCGAGATCATCGAGCGCGAGCATCGCCTGACCTTGTCATTCCATGATCCCGGCCCCGGATCGGCGTCCGGGGCAGGCGGGGCGCGCACCTTTGCCGAGGTGCCCGAGCTCCTGTTCGCCGCCCGCGCAACCGCCAGCTTTCCCGGCGCCTTCCCGCCGTTTCGTGCGAGCGAGCTGGACGCGGTGCTCGGCGCCCACGAGCGCGTCTGGCCGGGGCGCGATGCGTTCCTGCAACGGGTGCTGCCCAAGCGCAGCCTCGAGGAAGCCGGGCGCACCATCCTGATCGACGGCTCGGTGCTGGCGAACGCGCCGTTCGGGCCGGCGATCGCGGCGCTCGCCAAGCGGCCGGCGCGGCGCGAAGTCGACCGCCGCTTCGTTTATATCGAGCCGCGTCCGGGCCCGCCGAGCGTGCGGCTGACCGGGAACACCGGGCCCGATCTGCCGGGCTTTTTCGCCACCATCTTCGGCGCCCTGTCCGACATTCCACGCGAGCAGCCGATCCGTGACAATCTCGAAGAGATCGAGCGACTGTCGGCGCGCATCCACCGGCTGCGGCGGATCGTCGAGGAGATGCAGCCCGAGGTAGAGGCGGCGGTTGAAAAAGCGCTGGGCAAGACCTTCTTCCTGGCACGGCCGACGCCGAAGCGGCTGTCGGCGTGGCGTGGCCGCGCCAACGCCATGGCGGCGAAGAGCGCCGGCTATGCCTATGCCGCTTACGCCCACCTCAAGATCGCGGCGGTCACCGAGGACGCCGCGCAGACGATCTTCGCGCTCGGCGGCGGCGGCGACCGGGCGCGGCGCGAGCGGGTGCGCGACGCGATCTGGAAGGAGGTGCGGCGCCGGGGCCTGACCGACGCTCAAGTCGTCAGCGGCGGCCAGCTCGCCGACCACGCGGTGCTGTTTCTGCGCGATTTCGATCTCGGCTTCCGCACCCGGCGGCTGCGCTTCATCGTGCGCCGCTCGGAAAGACTGGTCGAGGAAGCCGAGGCAGCGAAGCGGATGCGGGCCTTGTTCGACGACCTGCTGCAACGCCACCAGCATCGCGGCGAAACCGGACCGCACGATCCGGGCCCATTCGCGCTGGCGGCTGAGGCGCCGGCGGCAGCGCTAGAGACGCTGGCCCGCTCTTGGGATCTTCGGCCGCTCGACGAAATAACCGACCTGGCGCTGAGCGCGGCGTTCGCCGGCCTGGACAAGGCAGACCGGCGTCGGCTGATTCTCGCTTATCTCGGCTACCCCTTTTACGACGTCGCGACCTTGCCGTTGCTGCAGGGTGAGGAGCTCGACGAGTTCGACCCGATCCGGGTCGATCGCATCTCGCCCGACGACGCGGTCGCAATCCGCGCAGGCGGTGCCGCGGCGACGCTGAAGGGCGTGCAATTGAACAGCTTCGGCGCCTTCTTCAGCCGCGCCTATCGCGAGAACGACTATTTGTGGGGCCGGCTGCACGGCGCCGACCGGCTGATCGACATCCTGCTTTCGACGCTGGCCGAGGAGGACCGCCTTTCCGCGGACGAGGAAAAAGAGGCGAAGCGCCAGGCGTTCCGCGCCATCCTCGCCGAGGAGAAGCAACGACTGACGCGAATACCCGGGCTGTTCGAGCAGCTCGAGCGCGAGGTCGGATAGTCCCGTTCCCGCAAGCGACTGGACCTTGCCGGCAAATTGTCCGAGTGAGCCGCCATGCAGTTCCTGAAGACCCTGTTCTGGGTGATGCTTGCCGTGGTCTTGGTGCTGTTCGCCAACGCCAACTGGACGATGGTGACGGTCAGTTTGTGGGGCGGGCTGCAGGCGGACGTGAAGCTGCCGGTGCTGGTGATCGGCGCCTTCCTGCTCGGTTTTCTGCCCCCATTCCTCATCTACCGCGCACGGCTTTGGACGCTGAAACGGCGGTTCGACACGGCGGAGCCGGCGGCGGTGGCGAACGTGCCGCGTTACGCCGCTCGCCGTACCACGGCTGAGGCCGCAGGGGGCCCGGCGGGATGAAGAGCGCTATCTATCTCGCGCTCGACACACCCGACCCCGAGGTGGCGCGGGCGACAGTCGACAAGGTTCGAAACCATGTCGGCGGGCTGAAGCTGGGCCTCGAATATTTCTGTGCCAACGGCCCGGCCGGGGTGCGGGCGATGGCCGAATATGGCCTCCCGATCTTCCTCGATTTGAAGCTGCACGACATCCCCAACACCGTCGCCAAGGCGATCCAGGCGCTCAGGCCGCTGGAGCCGGCGATCCTCACCGTTCACGCCGGCGGCGGTCGGGCGATGCTCGAGGAAGCCAAGGCGGCGGCGGCGGCCGGCTGCAAGGTGGTCGCGGTTACGGTGCTGACCAGCCTCGACGACGAGGACATGGCAGAAACCGGCATTTCCGGCGGCACCCATCGCCAGGTCGAGCGGCTGGCCGCGCTGGCGCGCGAATCCGGGCTCGACGGCATCGTCTGCTCGGGGAAGGAGGTGGCGAGCGCGCGGCGGGCCTGGCCGGGCGGCTTCTACGTCGTTCCCGGCGTCCGCCTCGCCGAGGCCCAGGACGGCGACCAGAAAAGGGTGATCACGCCGCGCGAAGCGCTCGACAGCGGTGCTTCGATCCTGGTGGTCGGGCGGCCGATCACCCAGGCCAAGGATCCTGACCTCGCCGCCCGCGCGATCGAGGCAACCCTCTGATGAGCTGGCTGAACCGGGTCCGCAATCGAATTCCATTCCTGCCCAAGCGCGAGACGTCGGAAACGCTTTGGCACAAGTGCCCGGAATGCGACGCGATGATCTTCCTCAAGGAATATGAGGAGAATCTGTTCGTCTGCCCGCGCTGCGAGCACCATGGCCGGATCGGCGCCGAGGAGCGCTTCGACATGCTGCTCGACGAGGGTTACGAGCTGCTGCCGCTGCCACAGGTTCAGGAAGACCCCCTCAAGTTCCGAGATTCCAAGCGCTATACCGACCGGCTGAAGGCGGCACGCCAGCAGACCGGCGAGCCCGATGCCCTCTTGAACGCGAGCGGCACGATCGAGGGACGCCGCGTCGTGCTCGGCGTCCAGGATTTCTCGTTCATGGGCGGCTCGATGGGGATGGCGGTCGGCGCTGCGTTCGTTGCTGGCGCCCGCGCCGCGATCGAGCGGCGATGCGGCTATGTCATCGTCACCGCCGCCGGCGGCGCGCGCATGCAGGAAGGCATATTGTCGCTGATGCAGATGCCCAAGGCGACGGTGGCGATCGCCGAGTTGCGCGACGCCGGCCTGCCCTACATCGTCGTGCTCGCCGACCCGACCACCGGCGGCGTCACCGCGTCCTACGCGATGCTTGGCGACGTCCACATCGCCGAGCCAGGCGCCTTGATCGGCTTTGCCGGCCAGCGGGTGATCGAATCGACCATCCGCGAAAAACTGCCGGAAGGGTTCCAGCGCGCCGAATATCTGCTCGATCACGGCATGGTCGACATGGTCGTGCATCGCCGCGACTTGAAAGCGCGGCTGGCGCTGCTGCTCGACTATCTCGAGCCGCGCAAAAGAGTGGCCTAGCATTACGATCGTCACTCCGGCGGCAATGGACCGAGCCGTTTCGTCCCATCCCGACGTCCAGGCGCAGCTCGACCGGCTGACCGCCCTTGGCCCAGGCTGGGATACGCTGGGGCTCGACCGCATCTCGCGGCTGCTGACGAAGCTCGGCAATCCGGAACGCAAGCTGCCGCCGGTGTTCCATGTCGCCGGCACCAACGGCAAGGGCTCGACCTGCGCTTTCTTGCGCGCTGCGCTCGAGGCGGCGGGCCACCAGGTGCACGTTTACACAAGCCCGCATCTGGTGCGGTTCAACGAGCGCATCCGGCTGCGCGGCCGGCTGATCGAGGACGAGGTCCTCGCTGCCTTGCTGAAGGAGGTGCTCGACGCCGCCGCGAGCCAGGAGATCAGCTTCTTCGAGGCGACCACCGCCGCCGCCTTCCGCATCTTCGCCGAGACTCCGGCCGATGCCTGCATCGTCGAAGTCGGGCTGGGCGGACGGCTCGACGCGACCAACGTCATTCCTTGCCCGCTTGTCTGCGGCATCGCCCAGCTCGGCCTCGATCACCAGGCCTTCCTCGGCGAGCGCATCGAGCAAGTGGCGGCAGAAAAGGCCGGCATTGCCCGCGCGGGGGTGCCGCTCGTTACGCTCGCTTATGCCCTACCGGCGGCTACGGCGATCGCCACAGTGGCAGATGCAGTCGGCGCAGTTTGGCGGCCGCCTGGCGAGGCCTGGGCGTTCGAGTTGCGCGGCGACCGGCTTCATTATCGCGATAATGACGGATCGCTCGACCTGCCCCGACCTGCGCTCGCCGGGGACCACCAGGCGGCCAATGCTGCGCTCGCGATGGCCATGCTTCGCAGCCAGCAGCCGCTCACGATCGAACCAGGCGCTTTCGAAACCATGATGACCAACGCCAACTGGCCGGCGCGACTGCAGCGATTGCGGCCTGGGCCGCTGACGAGATTACTGCCTGGCGGTGCCGAGTTATGGCTCGATGGCGCGCACAATCCCGCGGCGGCGAGAGCGGTCGCCATTTTCTTCAGAGAGCGAACGGCAGCGCCTTTCCATATCGTCTTCGGCCTGCTTGCCAACAAGGACGCGCAAGGCGTGCTGGCGCCATTTGCCGAGCTCGAGCCGCGCATCTGGGCCGTGCCGGTGCCCGGCCATGAGCATCATTCGCCGGAAGCGCTGGCCGGCACCGCCCGCTCGCTCGGCATGGAAGCTGAATCGCAAGCCGATGTGACCACGGCCCTGCTGGCAATTTCGGCCAACAGCAAAGCGGTGCGGCCGCCGACGGTGCTGATCCTCGGCTCGCTCTACCTTGCCGGCGAGGTACTCAGGGCGAACGATCAGCCTCCCGTCTGAGTCTCCTTGCGCACGTCGCCTTCGCCGACCGTGCCGGCGGTGCCGATCGACGCGTCGAGCAGGCCAGCGCGGATCATCCACCAGAAGAGCAGGATGCCGGGCAGCGCCGCCAGCGTGGTAAGCCAATAGAAGTTTACGAAGCCGACGGAGTCGACGATCGCGCCGGCGGTCGTGCCGGTCAGAATGCGACCAACGACGCTCGCCGCCGCCGAAATCAACGCATATTGCGAAGCGGTGAACCTGAGATCGGTCAGGGCCGAGAAATAAGCGACCACGACGACGCCACCGAAACCGCTAGCAACATTCTCGAATGTCATCGTCGCGGCGAGGCCGAGATTGGAGTGGCCGGCCATGGCGAGCAGCGCAAAGCTGGCGTTCGAAATTCCCATCAGCACCAGCGCGAGCAATACCGAGCGCTTCAACCCGAGCTGGGCGTAGAGGATGCCACCGATGAAGATGCCGACCAGGAACGCCCAAAAACCGATGCCGACGTCCCAGATCGCGATCTCGTCATTGGTGTAGCCCATGTCGTCGAGCAAAAGCCTGAGGACGAGGTTGGCCAGCGTGTCGCCAATCTTGTGCAAAAGTATGAACAGCAGGACGAGCCAGGCACCCTGCCGTTTGAAGAATTCGAGGAAGGGCCCGATGATCGCCACCCATGTCTCGCCGAAGCGCTTGCGTTCGCCCGGCTCGCGGCGGCGTTTCGGCTCGCCGACCACCAGGCCGGTGATCATTGCCGGTAACGCGAAAACGGCGCAGGCCAGGTAGGCCAGCTCCCACCCGATGCGCGCGGCCAGCACCAGCGCCAGCGCGCCGGCAAGGAAGGCGCCGATCCGCCAGCCATATTGCGACATGCCCGAGCCCACGCCGAGCTGACGCGGCTCCAGCAGCTCGATCCGGTAGGCGTCGATGACGATGTCGAAGGTGGCGCCGGCGAAGCCGACCAGGATAGCTGCAAGCGCGGTGCTATAGATGTCGGCCGATGGATCCTGGAAAGCGAGGTTCGCCACCGCGGCGATGACGAGCAATCCGGAGAAGATCAGCCAGGAAACCCGCTGGCCTAGTCGGCCGAGTACGGGGATTCGGACACCGTCGACGACCCAGGACCACAGGAACTTGAGATTGTAGACCAGGAAGGCGAGCGCGAACGCGGTAACGGTCGACTTGGTGATGTCATCCTGGGCGAGCCGCGTAGTCAGCGTCGCGCCGATCATCGCGTAGGGAAAGCCCGAAGACATGCCAACAAACAAAGCGGCCAGCGGCGCCTTCTCGGTATAAGGTAGCACACCCTCGGGCAGGACGCTTCGCCAGTCCGCCGGCAGGATCATGCGATCGACGATGACCGCCGCAACGAGCGCGGCCAAACCGACCCAGGCGCCAAGGCCGAGCGGCACGCCCCAGCTGAAGATCGCCTGTAGCGCGAATATCGCGAACAGGATGAACGCAATGAAGTAGCCGGCCATGGAGACGGCGGCGCCCCTTACGCGCTCCATGGCCAGGGAAAGCAGCAGAGTGACCGCAGTGGCGGAGAGCGCCAGCACCAGGACGATCGACGGCGTGCCCGTCGGCGTGGCAGCGCCGGTCAGATAGTCCAGCCCACGAGGCGCCGAGGCGGGCGCCGTCCACAGCCAAGGCAAGGCAAAGCTCAGCAGCGCCAGCAAGCCGAGAGCGCGGGCGAAATTCGGAAGCTGGCCGCGGTAGCGCGGCGC
The DNA here is from genome assembly GCA_052386895.1 of Sphingosinicella sp. GTDB lineage: Bacteria > Pseudomonadota > Alphaproteobacteria > Sphingomonadales > Sphingomonadaceae > Allosphingosinicella. The sequence continues at coordinate 6,353 of JBQTJR010000064.1, read as the reverse complement.
TGCGGCTTTGCTGTCTTCGCTCATGCAAGCCTTTTAGCGGCACCGCCCGGGGCGGGAAGCCCCCGCTTGCCAGCCGCGCGCCGGCACCGCATCATTACGCCATGGACATGCCGGTTCGCACCCGTCCGACCGAGGGGCAGCTCAAGCTCGCGAAGGTCATCGCCAGTGGCGAGGCGACAGTCGGGCGCGCCGTCCGCCACGTCCCCGCCTCGGCTTACATCAGCAAGGAGCGCTTCACCGCCGAGCAGGCACGCCTGTTCCAGCGCCTGCCGCAGGTGATCGCGCCCTCGGCCTTGCTCCCCGATCCCGAGATGGTGGTCGCGCATGACGGCTTCGGCATGCCTTTGCTGCTCAGTCGCGATCGCGACGGCAAGGCGCACGTCTTCTGGAATGTCTGCCGCCACCGCGGCACCCGCCTCATGGAACCGGGCGAGCCGGTCAGGGCGAAGCGTATCTCCTGCCCCTATCATGCCTGGTGCTACGCCGCCGACGGCCGGCTGGTCGGCATGCCGCGGCCGGACAGTTTTCCCGGGCTCGACAAGGCCGAGCATCATTTGCGGGCACTGCCCTCGGTCGAGGCGGGCGGGCTGATCTGGTTTGCCCACGAAGGGAGTGGAGCCGATTTTTCCGATGCGCTGGCGCTAGCGCCTGAATTCGATGCGTTCGGCCTCGCCGGCCACCATCTTTACCGTCGTCGCGTCCACGACGTGCCCGCCAACTGGAAGCTGATCATGGACGCGTTCCTCGAAAGCTACCACGTCCAGCGGCTGCACGCCCAGACCATCGCCCGCTTCTTCACCGACGGCATCACCGCCGCCGACACGATCGGCATTCACCAGCGTTCGGCGGTCGGCCGCACCGAATATCTCGCCGGGGTCGATGAAGAGGACTGGGCGAAGCTGCGCGCGGTGATCACCTTCGCCTATCAATTGTTCCCGGCCACGATCATCATCATGAGCCCGGATTATGTGAACCTGATGGTGCTGATGCCGCAGTCGGTCGGCCGCACGCTGGTCGAGGATTTCATGCTGATCCCTGAGCCGCCGCGCAACGCGGAGGAAGAGGATCACTGGCAGAAGAGCTGGACCCTGCTCGACGAGGGCGTGTTCGCCGGCGAGGACTATCGCGCCGCCGCGCTCTGCCACGAAGGCCTGCAATCGGGCGCGCTGGACACGCTGACGCTCGGCACGCTCGAGAGCGGCGTTCATGTCTTCTACGAACAGGTCGAGAAAGCGCTCGCGGGCTAGACTGGCTCGAACAGGCGCAATTGCGGCGGCAGTCGGCGCGGACGGCGGCCCTGCCGCAGCCGGTCGACCGCGGCGAGCGCGGCACGCAGATCCCCGTTCGAATAGGGCTTGGCGAGCACGCCGAGCGCGTGCTCATCATTCTCCACCGCGTGCGCGGTGACGAACAGCACCGGCACATTGCGCTGACGCGCGGCGCGGGCGACGCCGTAGCCACCGCCTTCGCCGCTCTGCTCCGGATCGTCCTCGCCGGCCAGCCGGAGATCGGTCAGCACCAGGTCGAGCTGCTCGTTTTCGATCACCTCGCGCGCCGCTTCGAAAATATCGACCGTCGCCACCACTTCGTAGCCGGCATCCTTGAGCAGATGCTCGTTGTCGAAAGCGACGAGCGGCTCGTCCTCGACGACGAGGATGCGGCGAATCGTCCTCTTGTCCCTGCCCAGCAGCATGGTAGCGGCCTTACCGGTCGGCTGTGTGGCGGGTAACGAGCGATTTCGCCGATGGTGCCGCGGTCCGACACGGCCGGCACCGGAACTGGAGAAAAATGCCTCCGCCACAGCGCATCGCCAAGCTGCTCGCCCGCGCCGGCATCGCCTCGCGCCGCGAGGTCGAGCGGATGATCGGCGAGGGCCGGGTCGCGATCGATGGCCAGCCGGTCGCGACGCCGGCCACCCTGTTGGCGTCGCTAAAAGGGGTGACGGTCGACGGGCGGCCGGTGAAGCCGGCGCCGGCGGCGCGCCTGTTCCGTTTTCACAAGCCGGCCGGCCTGCTCACCACCGAGCGCGACCCAAAGGGACGGCCGACCATCTACGACAGGCTGCCGCGCGACCTGCCGCGGCTGATGCCGGTCGGGCGGCTCGATTGGAACACGGAAGGCCTGCTGCTGCTCACCACCGACGGCGAGTTGAAGCGCCAGCTCGAACTGCCGGCGACCGGGCTGGAAAGGGCCTATCGCGCCCGCGCGTTCGGCGAGGTGTCGCAGCGGCGGCTGGAAGCGCTCAGCCAGGGCGTGACCATCGGCGGCATCCGCTACGGTTCGATCGATGCCAACCTCGAGCGCCGCACCGGCCGCAACCAATGGATCGAGATGAGGCTGCGCGAAGGCAAGAATCGCGAGGTCCGCAAGGTGCTCGAGCATCTCGGCCTCAAGGTGTCGCGGCTGATCCGGACCTCGTACGGGCCGTTCGTGCTCGGTGCTCTCGAAGCCGGGGCCATCGAGGAGGTGCATGCGCGCGAGCTGGCGGCGTTCAGAACCTCGCTGCGCCGGGACGACGCATGAGGATCATTGCCGGCCAGTGGCGCGGCAGGCCGTTCGCGGCGCCGCCGGGCCAAACCACCCGCCCGACCAGCGACCGCGCCCGCGAGGGCCTGTTCTCGATGCTCACCAGCCGGCTGGGCAGCTACGAGGATCTGCAGGTCGCCGACCTGTTCGCCGGCTCGGGTGCGCTCGGGCTCGAGGCGCTGTCGCGCGGCGCGGCGCACTGCACCTTCGTCGAGCAGGACGGCACGGCGTTGGCAGCGTTGCGCGCCAATGTCGAAAAACTCGGCGCCGGCTCGCGCGCCGACGTTCGAGCCGGCGCGGCGGAACAGGCGCAACCGCCGGCGCAACCCTGCGATCTCGTCCTGCTCGACCCGCCCTATGGGACCGGCCTCGCCCAGCGCGCGCTCCACCGGATTGCCGATGCGAGCTGGCTCGCGCCCGGCGCCTGGGTCAGCATCGAGCTGCACGGCGAGGCCCCTACCCTGCCCGCTTCTCTCACCCTCGATGCCGAGCGCCGCTTCGGCAAGGCGACCCTCTGGCTGGCCCGCCACAAAGGCTGAGGCGTTGAGTCCGCAGCGAATGTTCCCTAGCTGTTCACCGTGACCGACGCCGCCGCCACCCCCCAGGCCGAGCCGCCTTACCTCGCCGGCCTCAACCCGCCGCAGCGCGAGGCGGTGCTGACCACCGAGGGGCCGGTGCTGGTGCTGGCGGGCGCCGGCACGGGCAAAACCGCGGCCTTGACCGCGCGGCTCACCCACCTCCTCTACAGCCGCCGCGCCTGGCCGTCCGAAATCCTCGCAGTCACCTTCACCAACAAGGCGGCGCGCGAGATGAAGGATCGCGTCGGCCGGCTGGTCGGCGAAGTCGTCGAGGGCATGCCCTGGCTCGGCACCTTCCACGCTGTCGGCGCCCGCATGCTTCGCCGCCACGCCGAGCTGGTTGGCCTCAAGAGCAATTTCACCATCCTCGACCCCGACGATCAGCTGCGGCTGCTGAAACAGCTGATCACGGCCGCCGGCATCGACGAGAAAAGATGGCCGGCGCGGTTGATGGCCGGGCTGATCGACCGCTGGAAGAACAAGGGCTGGGCGCCCGACCAGGTCGACGACGGCGAGGCGGAGGCGTTCGCCAACGGCCAGGGCGCCAAGCTCTACCGCGTCTGCCAGGAGCGGCTGAAGCAATTGAACGCCTGCGATTTCGGCGACCTGCTGCTGCACATGCTGGTCATCCTGCGCAGCCACCGCGACGTGCTCGAACATTACCAGCAGCGCTTCAAATATATCCTGGTCGACGAATATCAGGACACCAACCAGGCGCAGTATCTGTGGCTGCGTCTGCTGGCGCAGGAGCGGCGCAACCTGTGCTGCGTCGGCGACGACGACCAGTCGATCTACTCCTGGCGCGGCGCCGAGGTGAGCAACATCCTGCGTTTCGAGAAGGATTTTCCGGGCGCCAGGATCATCCGGCTCGAGCAGAACTATCGCTCGACCCCGCACATATTGGGCGCCGCCGCCGGCCTGATCGCGCAGAATTTCGGCCGGCTGGGCAAGACGCTTTGGACCGAGCTTCCCGAGGGGGAGAGAGTGCAGGTGATCGGCGTCTGGGACGGCCCGGAGGAAGCGCGCCGCGCCGGCGACGAGCTCGAGGCAATCCAGCGCCGCGGCGGCAAACTCGAAAATTGTGCGATCCTGGTGCGCGCCCAGTTCCAGACCCGCGAGTTCGAGGACCGTTTCATCGCGATCGGCCTGCCCTACCGCATCGTCGGCGGCTTTCGCTTCTACGAGCGCGCCGAGATCCGCGACGCGCTCGCCTACCTGCGGGTGATCGCGCAGCCGGCGGACGATCTCGCGTTCGAGCGGATCGTCAACGTGCCCAAGCGCGGGCTCGGCGACAAGGCGGTGGCGCGGCTGCATGCGCTCGCCCGCGCCGAGGACGTGCCGCTAAGCCTGGCGGCGGCGCGGATTCTCGATTCCGACGAGCTGACCGGGCAAGCCAAGCGCTCGCTCGGCAATCTCTTCGCCGATTTCGCCCGCTGGCGCGGCAAGCTCGATGAGCTCTCGCATCCTGAGCTGGCGCGGCTGGTACTCGACGAATCGGGCTACAGCGCGATGCTGCAAGCCGAGCGCTCGGCCGAGAGCGCCGGTCGGCTCGAGAACCTCGCCGAACTGATCCGCGCGATGGAAGATTACGAATCGCTCGGCGCCTTTCTCGAGCATGTCAGCCTGGTGATGGACAACGACGCCGACGCCGAGGCCGACAAGGTGACGATCATGACCATCCACGCCGCCAAGGGGCTGGAGTTCGACATCGTCTTCCTCGCCGGCTGGGAGGAAGGCGTGTTCCCGTCCCAGCGCGCGCTCGACGAGGGCGGCGCAGCCAGCCTCGAGGAGGAAAGGCGGCTGGCCTATGTCGCACTCACCCGCGCCCGGCAGCGCTGCATCGTGCTCCACGCCGCCAATCGCCGCATCTACGGCCAGTGGACCTCGTCGATCCCCTCACGCTTCGTCGCCGAGCTGCCGGAAGCCCATATCGAGCAGGAAACGACGATGACCGGCGGGGAATCGCTGTGGCGCGCCAACTGGTCGGAGCGCGCCGACCCGTTCGCCAATGTTGCGCGCGCGGCCGGGCGCGGTCCCGGCTGGCGGCGCGCCACCGCTACCGGCCACCTTTTCGAGCGGACGCCGCCGAAGGTGATCGAGGCGCGGGCGAGCGCGGTCAGCTTCGGCAATCCCGGCCGCTCGGACATCGCCGTCGGCCAGCGCGTCTTCCACGAGAAATTCGGCTACGGCGAGGTCGCCGAAGTCGAGGGCAACAAGCTCGAGATCGAGTTCGAGAAAGCCGGGCGCAAGCGGGTGCTCGACAGCTTCGTAGATCTGGCCTGAGCGTTTTCCCTTCGTCTTCCGAGCCGAAGCAACGATCGCCCACGCCGCCGTCCCGCGGCGGAACAGCGTTTTTTTCCCGCTGGCCGAGCTTCTGGAATTGCATCAAGGCGCGCCATGGCAAGAGCGCTCCCGACGATCGCAGGCCGTCCCGTCCCCTATTGGATGGGGGTCGGAATCAGGCTCTCGGTTTTCGCGCTGCTCGGCGTGCTCGGTTCGCAGTTGGCGGCGATCGAGGCCTCGGCGTCGTCTGCGCCGGCCGTGGAGCCACGCCTCTCTTATTCTTCGCCCACCCTGGAGGCACGTCCCCCTTATTCCGCGCCGACGATTCCCCCGCCAGCCGCGGTGCGCACCGCAGCGAGGCCGGCCTTCGGCAACATGCAACGGCTCGTCGTCGGCCGGCAGCTGCTGCACGGCGACTATGTCTGGCACGAGGACGGCGCGCCGACGGGCCCGCTCTCCATCCTCGTCGACCTTTCGGCCCAGACCCTGTCGGTGTTCCGCGGCGACCGGGAAATCGCCCGCACGGTCATCCTCTACGGTACCGAGGAAAACCCGACCCCGCTGGGAAGCTTTCCGATTCTCGAGAAGGACGCCGACCACGTGTCGAACCTCTACGATTCGACCGCGCGGCCCGACACGCCGGCGCCGATGCCCTGGATGCTGCGGCTGACCAACGACGGGATCGCGGTGCACGGCAGCAATGTGCGCTATGGCTGGGCGAGCCGCGGTTGCGTCGGCGTCCCCGTGGAATTTGCCGCCCGCCTGTTCGCGCTGGTGCGGGTCGGCGACCGGGTGACGATCGTCCAGGGCGATCCGGCCTCGGCGGGGCCGCCGGTTGCGGCTGCGCCTGTTGAGATCGCCGGCTAGGGTCAGGACCCACGACCGGAGGCAGTCGCGACGGAGCGGCATTTGCCGATTCGGCTAGGAGCGAGGGAGCGGAGCGATGTTTGTTGCATCGTGCCCGAC
>JBQTJR010000063.1:0-18050 GCA_052386895.1 Sphingosinicella sp. | reverse complement strand
CCGCCGGGCCGTCATCGCCGGGAGCCTCCAGCCCCAGCGCCTGCGCCAGCCCGTTCGGCGTCGGCACCGTGAACCGGGCCGGGTGTACGAACGCGAACAATTCCAGCAGGTCGAGCCCGCTCAAATCGGGATAGCCGATGCGGTTGCCGGTCAAGGGTGCGTTGAGCAGGATCGTTGGCGTGTCGGCGGCGCGCGCGATCGCCTCGCCCCGGCTGGCGGTGACCACTCTCCCATCCGCCTCGGCGATCCAGATGCCGGCATGGGTGGCATGCAAGGCAGGGTAGGGCAGGGCGGCCGGCATGCTGCCGGCATAGCCGCCAATTCCGGTGCCACCAATTCCGGTGACAGGGCACCTGTTTTCGAGACTTTTGATTGAGCGGCCTTGACCCAGCCGGTAGGCCGCCGATGTGACCGCGAAAGTGTCCGCAAAGCTGCGCGGGGCCGCCCGCGTCTCGAAGGCCTGGCCCTACGAGGAAGCGCGCAAGCTGCTCGATCGCTATCCCGACGGCCCCGGCGACAAGCCGATCCTGTTCGAGACCGGCTACGGCCCGTCCGGCCTGCCGCATCTCGGCACCTTCCAGGAAGTCGCGCGCACCCAGATGGTGCGCCATGCGCTGGCGGAAATGACCGATTGGCCGAGCCGGCTGATCGCTTTTTCCGACGACATGGACGGCATGCGCAAGGTGCCGCCGGGCGTGCCGCACCAGGACCTGATGCACGATCATCTCGACCGGCCGCTGTGCCAGGTGCCCGATCCCTATGGCTGCGGCCATGACAGCTTTGCGGCTCACAATAACGGCCTGTTGCGCCAGTTCCTCGATCGCTTCGGTTTCGAATACGAGTTCCGCGCTTCGAGCGAATGTTACGCGTCGGGCCGCTTCGACGACACGCTGCGGGATGTGCTCGGGAATTACGACGCGATCATGGAGGTGATGCTGCCCACCCTGCGCGAGGAGCGGCGCAAGACCTATTCGCCGGTGCTGCCGGTCAGCCCGAAATCGGGGCGTGTGCTGCAGGTGCCGGTCGAGTTGCTCGACGTCGATTCAGGCCTGGTCGCGTTCGAGGACGAGGGCGAGCGCGTCGAGCATTGCATTCTCGCCGGCGGCGCCAAGCTGCAATGGAAGGTCGACTGGGCGATGCGCTGGGTGGCGCTCGGCGTCGATTACGAGATGGCCGGCAAGGATCTGATCGATTCGGTGCGGGAAAGCTCGAAAATCGCTCGCATTCTCGGCGGCAAGCCGCCCGAGGGCTTCATCTACGAGATGTTCCTCGACGAGAATGGCGAGAAGATTTCCAAGACCAAGGGCAACGGCGTCACCCTCGACGAGTGGCTGACCTACGCCCACGAGGAGAGCCTGGCGTTCTACCTCTATCGCGAGCCGAAGAAGGCCAAGCAGTTGTCGCTGTCGGTCATCCCCAAGGCGGTCGACGAATATTACCAGTTCCTCGAGGCCTATCCCGGCCAGCCGCTCGAAAAACAGCTCGGCAACCCGGTCCACCACGTTCATGCCGGCCAGGTGCCGCCGGCGCGCATGCCGCTCACCTTCGCTTTAGTGCTGAACCTGGTCGCGGTCGCCTCGACCGACGACAAGGCTTTGCTGTGGGGTTTCGTGCGCCGCTACTGCCCGGACGTCGCGCCCAGGACGCATCGCGAGCTCGACGCCCTGCTCGATTTCGCGCTCGCTTACTTCCGCGATTTCATCGCCGATTCGCTGCGCAAGCGGCCGCCCGACGAGGCCGAGGCGGCTGCGCTTCAGGATCTCGACGCGCGCCTCGCCCGCTTGCCCGACGACGTCGACGGCGAAACCATCCAGACCGAGGTCTACGAGGTCGGCAAGGCGCATCCGTTCGAGAATCTGCGCGACTGGTTCCGCGCGCTCTACGAGACCCTGCTCGGCACCAGCCAGGGGCCGCGCATGGGCAGCTTCATCGCCCTCTATGGCATCGCCAACAGCCGCAAGCTCATCGCCGAAGCCTTGAAGCGCAAGGCCGAGAACGTGCCGGAATAATCCGGCAGTCGGGTACCATCTTCGTTTAGTGCAATGAGGCCAGCGTCCGCGCCTGCGCCGGGTCGATGCCTGCCCGCCGCAGCGCCTCGTCGAGCGCCTGCTCAGCCGCAACGCTTACGTTCGGGGCGACGCCGGTGCCTTCCCATCCCTGGCCGGTATCGGGATTGAACGTCCGCCCGAACGGGATGAACGCGGCATAGCCATGACCGATTTGCCTTGGCATGCCGTAATGGCCGGCGCCGGTCGTCGTTTCGCCGATCAGGGTCGCGCGGCCGGTCCGCTTCAGCGCCAGCGCGAAATGCTCGGCCGCCGACCCGCTTCGGGCCGAGGTCAACAGGAACACGCGCGCATTGCGAAGCGGCGAAGGCGTAGCGCCGGGCACCGCGTAATGAACCCGCCGGTTGATTCCTTCCGGTCCGGACTCGCGGCGCAGGTAGACGCTGTCGGGTATCGCTTCGCCCAGGCGCTGCGCGACCGCAAGCCTTGTGTCCATCGTCACTAGCGCCGTCTCGCGCGCGAACAGGCGCGAGAAAATGACGTCCATCTCGGCCAGCCCGCCGCCCTGGTGGTTGCGGATGTCGAGGATCAGGGTGCGGGCGCTTGCGAATTCGTCGAGCAAGCGCGCCAGCCGTTCGAGCGTCTCGGGATTTCCGGGAAACAGTCCGAGCTCGAGATAGGCGACGCCGTCGGCGACCCAGCCCGAGCGACCGATCGCGCTCGCCGGATCGGGCATCCGCATCACTCGCCGCGGCGTGCCGTCGGAGGGCGAAGCCGGAGCGGGCGCGGCCGTTGGCGCAGGGGCGGGGCTTGCGCCAGCCCCGGGCTGCGGCGCCCGCACCATCCGTCGGCCGGGCGTCGCCATCTGCGCCGCCGCACCGATTCTGAGGTGCCGGTCGCGGTGGACCGCCTGCAGATCGGCCTCCAGTGTTTCGGCAAAGCGCGGCCCCAGATTGCGGTAGCCGCCGGCCGCTGCCTTGGTTCTCAGCGCCTGGGCGTAACGCGACGCGATGTCCGGAAAGACGAACACCTCCTCGAGAGTGCGTGCGAGATTCTCCACCACTTCGGCTCGCGATGCTTCGTCCTCGGCCGGTGCCTGCGGCGCTTGCGGGGTCATTGCCGTCGGCTGCCCGATCGCTCCCGCTGCCGTTGCCATCGCCAACGCTGCCACGCTCAACATCAACTTGCGCATCCCTTTCTCCCTTTCGACTACAGCTGTAATCGAATAGCCTGTCGCGGGCATGAACAGGCTTCGGCCCGGGCGATCTGTCGTCGTCCCGGCCGGCGTCGAGCACCGGCGACGTGAACGACGCCGCTTTCACCGCCCCCCGACCGCGTGCGGATTTAAGGGGGGCGGAAACCCGCTAGCCCGCCCGTCTTGCCGCGATCCACTCGTCGATCTTGCGCTCGAGCACGGTGAGGGGCAGCGAGCCGGTCATCAGCACCTGGGCGTGGAAATCCTTGAGATCGAAGCGCGATCCCAGCGCCCGCTCGGCGCGGGCGCGCAGCTCCAGGATCTTCAGCTGGCCGACCTTGGAGGCGAGCGCCTGGCCGGGAATGGCGATGTAGCGCTCCACCTCGGTGGTCGCCTCGGTCTCGCTCATGCCCGAATTGTCGAGCATGTAGCGGATCGCCTGTTCGCGGGTCCAACCCTTGGCGTGGATGCCGGTATCGACCACCAGCCGCATCGCCCGCAGCATCTCGTCGTCGAGCCCGCCGAAGCGCTGGTAGGGGTCGGTCTCCATCCCCAGCTCGTCCCACAAGGTCTCGGCATAGAGCGCCCAGCCCTCGACGAACGCGGTGTTGCCGCCGAACCGCATGAAGTTGGGCAGCTCGGTATTCTCCTGCGCGAGGCTGATCTGGAAATGATGCCCCGGCGCGCCCTCGTGCAAATAGAGCGTTTCCATGCCGTGGGTGCTGCGCGACGGCAGGTCGTAGGCGTTGAAATAGAAGATGCCGGGCCGCGAGCCGTCCGGCGTTCCTTGCTGGTAGGAGCCGCCTGCTTCGTTGCGCTCCCTGAAGGCCTCGACTTCGCGGATCTCGAGCCGGCTGCGCGGCAGCGTCGAGAAGAATTCGCCGATCCGTGCGTCGACCGTCCGTCCGATCGCGTAATAGCGGTCGCGCAGCCATTCGCGGCTCGCCGGCCGGAACTGTGGATCGGTGCGGATATGCTCGAAGAACTGGGCAAGCGTGCCGGTAAAGCCGACCCGGGTCTTGATCGCCTCCATCTCGGCGCGGATTCGCGCCACCTCGCTAAGGCCGAGATTGTGGACATGGTCGGCGGTCAGCGGCAGCGTCGTGTTCTCGAGGATCAGGTGCTCGTAGAGCCGGTCGCCGCCGCGCATGTGCACCAGCCCCACGCCGTCGCGCGCGACCGGCAGATACTCGTTGTGCAGGAAATCGCGCAGTCGCCGATGCGCCGGGTAGATGCCGTCGCGGATCGAAGCGAGCAGCTCGGACCGCAGCCGCGCCCGCTCCGCCTCGGGAATCGTCTCGGGGATATTCGCCAGCGGGCCGGCAAACGGCGACTCCTCGACCGGCATCGCCAGCTGGGTATCGAGCTGGCCGATGACGTTGCGGATGGTCATCTTGGTCTCGACCACTCCGCTCTCCATGCCCTGGCGGAAGCGGCCGATCGCCCGGTCGATGCCGATGACATATTCGCGGTGGCGTTTGACGTTGTTGTCATAGTCCAGGACGTTGCGGAACGGCGCCACGTTGCGGCCCGATGCGAACACCGGGTAAAAGGTGTGGAAGCCGGAGAAATGGTTGATCGGACGCACCGCGGTCAGCGCCAGCAGCTCGGCCGAATTGTCGAGCACCGCGTCCTCGCGGTTATATTTGAACGTATCGTAAGCGAGCCGGTCGGTCGGCGACAGCGCATTGCGGTCGATCCTCGCCAGCGCTTCCAGGTCGGCCACCGCCGCCGCCCGCTCGGCGGCGAAATAGGCGTCGGTGATGAAGTCGCCGAGCCGGTCGGCGTAGCGGAAGTCGCCGCGAAACATGGCGCTGATCGGGTTGCGCTGCAAATTGGCCTCGTCGCTTTCGCGGAACAGGCGGAACAGCCGGTCGTGCGCGCTCTCGGCGGGCGCCGCGGCGGCGGGCTCGGAAGCGGCCGGGGCCGGCGTATCGGTTGACGCGGTCGCGCAGGCGGCGAGCGAGAGAGCGGTGGCGGCGAGCAGCAGGAAGCGGCTTTTCATCTGGAATCCTCCCCGAATCAGGTGTGCGAGCGAAATAATACAGTGGTTGTTGGCAGGCAAGGCAGCCGAAATTCGGTGACGGTGCACTTATTTTCGACGGACATTCGGCACGGGAGACGACATCGTCGTAATTGCGGCCCCGCGGCAGCGGCAGCCCGCTTTCAATACGGCTGGAACTCCGAATAGCTCCAGGGCCGCTCGCGATACCATTTGGTGATGATGTATTTGGTGCCGGCACGCACCGGGCAGCCCTGGTGAAGCGAAAAGCGATTCTGCAGTCCGAACTTGTCGAGGTTGTTCCAGGTCAGCAGATTGCCGGTCCGCGGCGTCACCTTGATGCCGGCTGTGTCGAACGCGGTCTGGCCGCCTTCCTCGGGCTCGTTCAGGAACATCATCGCCGTCCAGGTGCGCTGGCCGCCGCATTGCTCCATCGCCGGCCAGTAGGCCTCGCTTTCGTGGAAGAAATCGTGGTGCAGCTTGAATTGCTGGCCAGGCGCGTAGCGCTGGCCTTGGATCGTCTCGCCATGCTCGGGCTGGATGCCGATCAAATCGGTGATCTTGTCCTCGATCTGCTGCACCAGCGGATTCATCGGATCGAGGTTGCAGCTCTCGCTGGTGCGAAACTCAGGATCCTCGGTGGGCGACAATAGCCCGGAGGGTACCCGGTCGGCGTCGATCAGCGCGATCAGCCCCTCGCACTCGGCCGCCGTCAGGAAGCTCCGCACCACGAAGATGTCGAGGTCGTTCGACGGGATCCGGAACGCTTGCGGGTTGCGCGTCAGCCGATCGCACACCCAGCGGCCGACCGCGGCGCGGTAGTCGAGAATCTCTTGCGCGGTGGTCATTCAAGAGGGCGGCCGCGCACCATCACGAACTCGACCCGTTCGAGCACCCGCACGTCGGCGAGCGGGTCGCCACCGACCGCGATCAGGTCGGCCGAATAGCCCGGCGCGATCCTCCCGATCTCGCTCTCGAGGCCGAGCAGCCGCGCCGCCTCGGTGGTCGCCGACGCGATCGCCTCGGCCGGGCTCATCCCGACCAGCTCGATCAGCATCGCGAATTCCTGGGCGTTGCGGCCATGTTCGAACACGCCGGCATCGGTGCCGAACGCGATCCGCACCCCCGCCGCCCGCGCCGCCCGCGCCGCCTGGCCGAGCCGCGCCAGCGCCTCGCGCGCCTTGACCGCCACCGTCGGCGTGAAGCGGTTGGCGGCGAGCCCCTCGCGCACGCCGGTGAACGCCATCAGCGTCGGCACCATCACCGCCCCGGTGCGGCGCATCGCCTGGATCGCCGCGGCGTCGGCGAAGGTGCCGTGATCGATCGAATCGACCCCGGCGCGCGCCGCCGCCTCGATGCCGCGGGCGCCGTGGGCGTGGGCCGCTACCTTGAGGCCGAGCGAGTGGGCGGTGGTGACGATGGCGCGAAGTTCATCGTCGGTGAAATGCGCTTCGAGCCCGCGGCCCTGCTGCGACAATACCCCGCCGGTGGCGGTGATCTTGATCAGGTCGGCGCCGGCCCGCGAGGCCTCGCGCACCCGCGCCGCGCATTGCTCGGCGCCGGTGCAGGTATTTCCCGCCGACAGCGCCTCGATCACTTCCCGGCGAAAGCCGCTGACGTCGCCGTGGCCGCCGATGATCGAGATGGCCGGCCCGGACGAGAGGATGCGCGGGCCGACGATCCGCCCTTCCGCGGTACCGCGCCTGAGCATGTGGCCGACCTGCGGCCCCGAGCCGACGTCGCGCACGGTGGTGAAGCCTGCCCGCAGCGTCGTCCGGGCATTTTCGACGCCGAGGACCATGCCCCATTCGTCGGGGTCGATCGCCTCGCGCCAATAGTCGCCGGTGGGATTGCCCGAGAGATGGACGTGGGCGTCGATCAGCCCCGGCAGCACCGTCCGGCTGGAAAGATCGATCAGCCGCGCCCCCGCCGGCGCCGCTTGCAGCCCGTCGCTGACGCTCTCGATCCGGCCATCGCGTATGACGATGGTGGAAGGCCCGCGCGGCGGCTGGCCCGGGTCGGCGATCAGCCGGCCGGCATGGACGATGATGGTCTGGGGTGGAGTGGCGGGTGCCTGGGCCAGGGCCAGCACGGCGAAGAGAGCGCAAAACAGCGCGAGCAGGCGGTTCAGCATGGCGGTTTCATGCGCCAGCCGCCGCCGCGCTGACAAGCCCGGTCAGCCTTCGTCGAGGACGACATCCCAGTGGTAGATGTTGGATGCCTCCGCGCGCGCCACCGACAACGGCGCCGCCGCCCCGAGTGCGCGATACAGCGAGTCGGCGGCGTTCGCTTCGGCATCTTCCGGGAAATACATCTGCGCCACGCGGCGGTCGCGGGCTCCCCGCAGGTCCCAGTGCAAATGCGGCGGCCGGTGGCCGATCGGCGAATCGTAGCCGCCGGGCTTGATCGTGACGATCCGCCAGCCACCCGACGCGTCGCTGGTGAGCGCGGCAAAGCCCTGGAAATGCGGGTCGAGCGGCGCCGTGGCCGGGTCGTTGGGGTGGGCATAGCGCCCGGCGGCGTTGCACTGCCACAGTTCGAGCGAAGCGCCCGTGAGCGGGTTGCCGCGCCGGTCGAGCACCCGCCCGCGTACCTCGATCACCGTGCCCGCTGCGCGCTGCGAATGGCCGGCGAGCCAAGTGAGGTCGGCATCGCTCTCGGCCGGCCGCTCGACCGGGTAGAACGGCCCCATCGCCGATTCGGGCGTCGGCGTGCGCGTCGGGTGGGCTAGAGTGCGGCCGGCGACGGCGAGGCCGGCGGTTGCGAATGCGCCCGCCGCGAAACTGCGGCGGCTGATTTGGATAGTGCGAGGCATCGGATTCCCACTTCCGGTGCGATCCTAGCCGCTGCGACCGAGAAACAAAAGCGCCCCGCCGGTTTCCCGGCGGGACGCCATGCCTCCGGCGGAGGCGCCGCTATGGCCTTGCCCGGCAAGGCCATAGATCGCGGCACCTACCAGAAGAAGTCGTAGATCACGTCGATCACGTAACCGCTGTAGATGTCGACCAGCAGCACGTCGTCATAATAACGGATCCACTGGGTGCCCGGGGGCGCCGGCGGCAGCCGGTAATACCAGGGGTCGTTGACCCAGTAGTTGCGGCCGTAGAAGCCAGGATCCAGGTAGAAACCGATGCTGAACCGCGAATAGCGGTGGTTGCGGTACGGCGAATAATAGCTTCCCAGCCGGAACAGGCTGCGGTTGCGGAAACGCCAGCTCGCCCAGTCGTAGCGCCGGTCGCCGCGCCAGCCCGCGTCCCATTGTCGGTGCCACCGGCGATGCTCGCGTCGCGTCGGCCCGCTGGCATGCAGGTCGCGATGCTCGTCGCGATGGATCTGGCGATGATCGCGCGCGGCGTCGCGGTGCCAGGTACGATGCTCGCGCCGGGTCGGGTCGCTGCGGTGCAGGTCGCGATGCTCGCGCCGGTAATCGCGATGCAGGTCGCCATGATCGTCGCGCCGGTCGCCGCGCCAGTCGCGAGTCTGCGAGCGCTGCTCGGCGGCGCCGAAGCGCCGCTGGTTCTCCAGCTCGCGCCGCTGGTAGCGCCGCAGGTCGGACGAGTTGGGATTGCCTTGCCAGGCGTCGGGATAGACACTGCCCGGACGGCCCTGCCAGCGGCCGTCGCGGTCGCGGCGAGGGCCCCCGAAGCCGGCCTGCGCCTGCGCTTCGGCCTGCGCGTCGACCTGCGCCTGCCGGCGCGCGGCCCGCGCCTCGAAGTCGCCCTGGGCCTGCTGCTGCGCGTCGATCCGCGCTTGGCGGCGTGCCGCCCGCGCCTCGAAGTCGGCCTGCGCATTCGCTTGCGCCTGGGCCCGCGCGGGTTCCGGATCGTGGCTCTGCTGGCGCTCGGCGCGCTGCTCGGCCCTGGCCGCCTGCCGCTCCGCGCGCGCCTCGGCGCGCCATCCCGGCTGGATGTCGCCTGCGCGCTCGCTGCGTCGCATGATCGGGCGGCCCTGCTCGTCTTCCTGTGCCAAGGCCGCGACCGGGCTCAGCGCGCTCGCCGCCAGTATCAGACCCACCAATGCCTTGCGCATTCCTCTCGCTCCTCAAACCGGGCGGCATACCCCCCGCCCACGCCGGACGAACTGTGCGCGAGCTTCGATGAGCGGTTGATGAACCGCGTGGCAACCACGCCGACAGGTTGGACGGTCAGCGCTGCCCGGGCCTCGCGGGCCGCACCCTTCGCCGCCGCATCGCCGGCACCGTCCGTGCCGCATCTGCGGGCGAAATGCCCGGCGGCGGCGCGCCGGCCACCGTCTCGCGGCCCGCCTTGATCCTCAGCGCCAGCCGGATCGCCTCGCGCAGCCGCGGATAGACGCCGCAGCGGCAGATGTTGGTGATCGCTGCGTCGATCTGCGCGTCGGTCAGGCTGTCGTTACGGTCGACGAGGGCCGCCGCCGCCATGATCATCCCCGGGATGCAATAGCCGCACTGCACCACCATGCCGGCGGCAAATGCCTGCTGCACCGGGTGCGACCGGTCGCGCGACAAGCCCTCGATGGTGGTGACGAAGCTGCCCTCGATGTCGACGATCCTGACCCGGCAGCTGCGCACCGCATTGCTGTCGATGTGGACGGTGCAGGCGCCGCAATGGCCGGTGCCGCAGCCATATTTGGTGCCGGTGAGGTTGGAGGCGTCGCGCAGCGCCCACAGCAAGGGCGTCTCCGGGTCCATGCGGTAATGGACTGGCTGGCCGTTGACCGTGAAGCGCGTCATGAAGCGAAGCTGACAGCCCAGCGCGCGGGCAAATTCAAGACCGGAATTGGGTTAGTTGCCTCATCCGCGTGGTGTTCCGCCCTGCGTCGCCAGGGCTATGCCGGGCAATCCTGCATAGCTCGCTTCAGCGGGCGACGCAGGATGGTCGGGGAGAGAGGATTCGAACCTCCGGCCCCTGCCTCCCGAAGGCAGTGCTCTACCAGGCTGAGCTACTCCCCGACCGGGAGTGAGGGGTCTAATAAGAACCGCCCTGCGCGACTTCAAGAAGCCGGCAGCGCGGGCATCGGCGCCAGCGCCATCGAAACCCCCACCATCGCCGCGGCGAACAGGACGATCGCGGCGATCAGCGCCGGCATCGAGACGCCGCCGCGCCGGCTCAGTTCGGCCAGCCGCGGCTCGGCCTCCATCCCCGCCGTGGTTGCGACCAGCCTGGCGGTCCGCTCACGGTAGAAATGATTGCCGTAGGAGCCGGTGCCGAAACCGACGGCGACACTGGCGAACAGCGACGGGCGCAGCCAGTCGGGATCGAGCGCGCCGATCGCGGCAAAGACGACCATGATCGCCCCGAACAGGGCCGCATGGCCCGGCATTCTGCGCCACGCGAACCAGAACACGCTGAGCAGGCAGGCCGCCCAGTTCCAGCTCAGCTTCGAGCCTTTTTCGGCCATCGTCCGCCAGCGGGCGAGGTAGAAATCCGTGCGTGGCCCGATCGCCACCCGCCACACCACTTCCTCGGCGGCGCCCGCCGCCGGCAGCTTTGTTCCATTCGCCATTCTCTCTCCCCCTCAGCCGGTCCGGCCGATCGCCTTCAGCATGTCGGCCACCATCACGAATTTCTCGCGCGGGCTGCCTTCGCGCGCCCGCGCCGTCTCCGCCGCATCGATCAGCTGCCACTCGGAAAAGCCGATCGCGCCGGCGCCGCGGCTCGCCAGCACCCGGTCCAGCTCCGCACCGCCTTGCTTGCCGCTTTCGCCCTGCGCCGCGAACGAGGTGGCGATCTTCTCCGCCACTTCGAAGCCGTCGGGCCGGTTGGTGCCGATCGTGCCGGTCGGGCCGCGCCGCGCCCAGCCGACGCAATAGAGCCCGCCGCCGATCACGCCCTCGTCACTGGCGAAGCGGCCTTTGTCGGTCTCGTAGGCCACGCCCTCGATAGGCGATGTCAAATAGCCGATGCAGCTCACCACCAGACCGCAAGGGACGTCGTACATTTCACCGGTGCCGACCGCCGCCTGGCGC
The DNA here is from genome assembly GCA_052386895.1 of Sphingosinicella sp. Taxonomy (GTDB): domain Bacteria; phylum Pseudomonadota; class Alphaproteobacteria; order Sphingomonadales; family Sphingomonadaceae; genus Allosphingosinicella. The sequence continues at coordinate 6,900 of JBQTJR010000063.1, read as the reverse complement.
TCGTCGAGCTTAGTGCGCTCGACTCGAATCCGCTCGACCTTGCCGTCGCCCTCGATCGCCACCGGCTTGGCAAAGAAATCGAAGACGATCGCCTTGCGCTTCGTGCCCTGTTCGATGTCGGCGAATGCGCGCAAGTGGCTGACCGACTTGCGCAGCCCCGGCTCGAGCGGCGCATCCTCGGCTTCCGGCGGGAAATCCGCCAGCTCCACCTTCGGAGCTGCATTCTCCAGGTGTCCGAGCTCGCCCAGTTCCTTCGGCGTCATCGCGATCTGGTGCGGGCCCCTGCGGCCGAGCACGTGTATCGACCCGAGCGGAGAAGCGGCGAGCGCTGCGAGCGCATGGCCGGCAATGTCCGATCCCGAAAACTCGTTCGTCGTCTTGGCGAGGATACGTGCGACGTCGAGCGCGACGTTGCCGTTGCCGATCACCGAGGCCGCCGCGATGTCGAGCGGCGGATTAAGGTCCGCGAAATCGGGATGGCCGTTGTACCAGCCGACGAACGCGCCCGATCCGATCACTCCGGGAAGATCGTCGCCCGGGATTCTGATCGGCCGGTCATTGGGCGCGCCGGTGGCAAGGATCACCGCGTCATAGAGGCCGCGCAATTCCTCGATGGTGACGTCGCGGCCGACCAGTACGTTGCCGACAAAGCGGACGTGGTCGGAAAGCGCCACTTTCTCGTAGCGCTTGTACACCGCCTTGATCGACTGGTGGTCGGGTGCGACGCCGAACCGGATCAGCCCGTACGGCACCGGCATCCGGTCGATCATGTCGATCCTTACCTGGTCGCCGAGCTGCTTCTGGAGCGCTTCCGCGCAGTAATATCCGGCCGGCCCGGTACCGATGATCGCGACGTGGTGCATGCCCCTCCTTGCTGCTTAGCAATTGGGCCGGGAGCGGCAAGCGCCCGCTTGCCCCGATAAATTGCCCAAAATGGCTGTTGCCGGATTCGGCCGCCTGCTCCCTCTGCGGGCGAGCCTAGATCGCCATATTTTAATCATGGCAGACAAATCGCCCCGCAGAGAGCCAAGCTAGAATCCGGTATTTTATTCCGGGGCCTCTAGGTCTTGCTTTTGTCTTCCAGCAGGGCGCGGCCCTGGTGGCGCAGACCAGCCTCGATCGCCTTGCCGAAGAATGCCAACGCCGGCGGCAGCATCAGCTCGACCCGCACGAAGCTGTCCTTGACGTCGATGCGGGCGTTCACTTCCTGCCCCAGCGTGTTGATGTTGAGACCGAGCTGGTCGCCGGTCCAGGCGTGCCGCACCTCGGCCGCGCCAGGCAGGAAATTCTGCAGCTTATCGATGCCGCCGTCGATCCGGCGCCTCGCCTCATCGGCGCCGAGCCGGTGCGGCAGGTCGACCTGGACGGGCGCGTTCACCCGTCCATGCTAACAGGCCGGCGTCAGGCTTGGTAGGTGTTGCAGTTGCGTGGCGTCGCGCCGGCGGTGTTGGTGATCGCCTGGTTAGTCCGCTGGCGGACGTTGAACGCGCTTTAGTATCGGATCTCGATCCCGGTCAGGAAGCTGTTCGGAATGATCGGCTGGTAGACGTAGCTGACCTCCGCCAGGTTCACCGCGGTGCCGGCGGCCGCCGAGATCGGGGTCGCCGCGGTGCCGACATATTGCAGGGTGGCGTCGCTCTGGCCGCGGTCCTGGACGCCGTAGGCCGAGCTGAACACCCGCGCCCCGTCGCAGCGCTGCCAGCGGATCCACTGGCCGTTGCCGGCGGCGTTGCGCTCGATGCTCGACAGCACGATCCGCCCATTCTGCGCGAAACCGATGCCGGCGCCGGTCATCTTCGCGCCGATGAACAATTCGATCACGTCCGCTTCGTCGATGCTGGTGCGCACCCGCGAGGCATTATCGGCGGTCAGCATCGCGATATTGCTCACCCTGAGGTGCGCCATCGCCAAATTGGCGGTCTCGAGCCCGAACAGGCCCAGGGTCAGCAGCACCGGCACCGCCATGCCGAACTCGGTCAGCGCGACGCCGCGGGTGCAGCCGCGCAGCCGCGTGACGAGCGTCTTGACCCGGCTGAGGGGCGTGTGAATCATCAGCTGCATCTCACCACCGTAGAAACGCTGCGCCCGGCATAGGGCTGGGTGCGAAGGACCGTGTTGGCCGTGATCGTCTCGCTGTTGCTCCAGCCGAGCAGGCCGGCCAGCGGCACGATCCGCGGGAAGGACATCGACACCTGGTAGCGGACGATGTCGTCGGCGCCGCCCATGCTGCCGCTGCGGCCGCGGTCGGTGTCGTACTGGCTGTTGCCGTTGGCGTCTTCGTAGCAGTCGCCGACATTGTACTGGCCGGTCGGTGCCGTGTCGGAAGTGATCTTCTCCGGCATGTCGACGCCGGCGAAATCGTAATAGCTGCGCACGCTGGTCGTCACCGTCGAGTTGGTGGCGAAATTGGACAGCCGTTGGCGCACGCGAGCGTCAATGGTCGACAGCGAGACGTTGCCGACTGTTGCCATCCGCGCCGCCTCGTGCAGCGCGCCCTGCACCACCGACCCGGCATAAGAGCGGTAGCCGAGGTCGAAGATGCCGAGCAGCAGCACGCACAAGGCGGGCAGGATCATCGAGAATTCGACGATGGTGACGCCTTTGTCGTCGCGGCGGAGTCGCTTGAGCATGGCGGGCCTCACAGCGTCAGCCTCAGCGCGCCGATGTTCGAACCGATCTCGCGGAACCGCGCGATCAGTGCGTCGCGGTTTGCCGCGGTCGAGGCCTGGCTGGAATTGCTCGCGCATTCCTGCATTTCGGCGCTGAGCGTGGTGCCGAACGCGATCACCCAGATCGATACGTTCATGCCCTTCAGCGCGTTGCAGGTCATCTTGAAGCGCTGCATGTGCCGGCCGTCCAGGTTGCTCGAGCTGGGCACCGGCTGGCCGCTGATGCGCATGTCGTTGCGCTCGATGCCGTAGAGGCCGTAGATGCCATCGTCGGTGTCCATCTGGCCGTCGCTCATGAAGATGACGTGCCGCGAGACCGGCATGCCGCCGAACGTGTCCGGGCTGTCGGCGAAGATCCCGGCGTTGGAGATGAGCCGGGCGCCCCAGATCATGCCGCTGTCATGATAGGTATTGCCGCCCGGATCGAGCGTCTGGATGTAGCTCTCCATGTTGCTGCGGGTCCAGGCTTGCAGCCGCCGGGCCGGCACGGGGCAGGGCGCGCTCGCCATCGACGTGCCTGTCGCGGAGGTGATCGATCCTGCTGCGCGGCGATATTCGAGCCGAGGCCACATCGGCCGCCAGCGGGTCTCGTCGCTGTACGGAATCAGGTTGATGTTGAGATCGTAGGCGTTGGGCGGAATCGAATAGCCGGACGATGACGTTATCGTGCTGACCGTGTCGCGCTCCTCGATGCAGCCGTTCCAGCTGGCGGAGGTCGTGGTAACGCCGGTGCCGATCTGGGCCAGCTCGATCATGTTGTAAGTGCCGGCTGTGGGTACCGTGCCGCCCGGATTACCGCTGCCGTTCGCCGTGGCAAAGGTGACCGAGTTGCCCAGCTTGTACTGGCTGGTGTCGAGCGAGTCGGCTTCGTACGCCCAGGTCGTGAATCCGTACACGGTGGTATAGGTCGTGTCGGTCTGGACGTAACGCCGCCGGCAGCTGCGGGTCGAACCCGAGGCATCGGGCGCTCCCGACCAGCCCCAGTCGACGCCGGCGGCCTCATTGTTCGAAAAAGTGCGCGTCCAGGTCGTGATTGGCGGCGGGCCGCCGCCGGTGGTTGCACTCGGCGTGAAGCCCGAGAAGCTGACGTTGCGGCCATATTTGTCGCAGTCCGACTGCGAAATCGAACTGCCGTATATCTGAGTTACCGGCGTCTGCGGCGGCTGCGGATTGGCATTGTAGATCGCACTCAAATAACGGGCGACCCGCGTCTGATATTCGACGTCGCTGCCGAGATGGTTGCTGTTCATGCCGCGGATCAGCGAGCCGACGTTCACCGTCGTCGAATAGGGAACGATGCCATAGCGCAGCCTCAGGCCATTCGCCTCGAGCTGGGTCTGGACCGGTGTGAGTTCGTCGTACAGCGCCATGACCGCGTCGCGTAGCGCGGTAATTCGTCGCGCGCTGTCACTGGCTGTGTAATTGCCGTTGATGTCCCAATCCATCGAGCCGGTCGTGTCCAGCACCAGCAATATGTCGGTGTTGACGAAATTGAGCGATGCGTCGCAGCTGACGTCGAGCGGCAGCGTGTTGAAGCCGAACAGGCTCATCACCGTGGTCGGGATAGTGGTGCTTGCCGCCACCCGGACGGTGCCCGACGAAGGCCGAGTGACCGCAGCGGTGAACGCGGCGGTGTTGTAAAGCGCCTGCGGGAAGTTGAAATTGAAATAGCGCCGCGCCTCGTTGATCACGGTCGAATCGACCGTGTCGTTGGTCATCACCCGCCGGCCGGCCAAAGCCGCGGCGTCGCAGGCGCTTTGCAGCCGCGTCTTCGCCATGTAGGCGCGGCTCATGTCGACGCCCGACCCGATCATCGCGGTCAGCGGGATCAGGCCGGCGGCGACCACCGCCAGCGTGTTGCCTTTGGTATCGCGGGCCAGCCGGGCAAGCCGGCTCTTCGCACGAATCGGAGTCGAGACGCCCCTGCGGCTCTCTCTGCGCATCGCTTTCCTCCAGGCCCAATTCGGGCTCTTCGTTGCGATGCATTTGCCGGATTAACTCTAATGTCCGCTCAATCGGCTTGGTTACCGCCGTATTAGCCAGGATTTTGAGATCGCCCCCTTCAGTCCAGGCTGGCGATCGCCAGCCCATCCACCTGAGCGCCCGCGTTCAATCGCCGCAGCACACGTCCGCTCGCCAGCTCGATCTCGGCTACCTGGTTGCGGCCGGTTTCCGCTGCGTAGATTCGACTGCCGTCGGCGGAGAACAGGATCGTCACCTGCCGTGCCTCGGCCACGCCGCTCACCGGCAGGTCGCGCACGCGCGTGCGGGTGCGCGCATCGATAAGGGTAAGGCTGCCGTCTTCGAGATTGGAGGTGACGACCCAGCGCCCGTCCGGGCTGACCGCGACCCGGATCGGCACCCGGCCGGTCTCCACTTCCGCTATCCGCGCGAACGTCGTGGTGTCGAACGCCTGGACGCGGGCGCCGGCCAGGTCGGCGACCCACAGCACCGCTCCCTCGTCGGAAAGCGCGATGCCCTCCGGTCTGCCTCCAACCGCGATGTCGCGCAGCCTGGTGCCGTTGGCGAGGTCGAGCACGCTCACCGTGCCGCCGGCGATGTTGGCGGTGAAGGCGCGGCGGCGGTCGGGCGAGACCGCGACCATGTGCGTGCCCGGCTGGTCGGTGGCGATCGACGAAACCGCGTCGCCATTGTTGGTGTCGACGATGGTCAGGCTGCGGCTGCGCTCGGTGGTGGCCAGGATCCGCCCGTCGCTGAGCCACGAAATGCCGTGCGGGCCCTCGTTCGGCGACAGGTCGATCGTCCGCACGCGCGACCGCGAGGCGATATCGAAAATGTCGATGGTACGGCCGCCATAGGCAACCACCGCCGCCTGTCGGCCATCGGGCGAGATCGCGATTTCGTGCGGCATCGGCCCGGTCGCGGCCCGCCCCAGCTCGCGCCCCGATGCAAGGTCGATGAAGCTCAACGAGTTTTCGCCCTTGTTGCCGACCAGCAGCATGCCGGCGCCGGCCGCCTCGGCTTCCCGCGCGGCCGGCCCTTCGGAAGGTGCGCAGGCGGTGGCGACAAACAGCATCAGGGCAGCCAGGCTTTTCATCGCCTCCGATTTAAGATGGCGTCGGTCGTGATGGCAACATGCGCGCAACCATCGGGCTGCTATACTCGCCGGCGATGCGCTGGATCGTGTCCTTCCTTGCAATGCTGCTGGCCGCCCCGCTGGCCGCCCAGGAACTTCCGGAAGGGCAGGGGGAAGCCGAGTATCGTGCCTGGCTTGACTCCAGCCCCGGCGTGCGCGCCCAGGTGCTCGGCTTCGAATATTGGCAGGATGTAGCCGGCGTGCGCGGCGTGCTGCCCACCTGGCAGTTGCTGCGCACCGCCAGCATGTGGCGCGAATGCGGCGGACCGCCGTTCGAGGTGCCGCCGCACCAATTCTGGCCGGACATGGTGCGCACCTTGCGCTTCATCCGCGACCATGTTCGCCCGGCGCTGGGGCCGGTCGAGGCGGTGTCCGGCTATCGCAACCCGGTGCTCAACCAGTGCGCGCGCGGCTCGGCACGCAGCGCCCATCTCGATTTCTTCGCGCTCGACCTGGTGCCGCTGTTCGCGATCGATCGCCTCGAACTATTCCGCCGGCTTTGTCCTCTTCATGCCCGCATCGGGCCGGCCGTCGAGTCCGGCCTCGGCTTCTACGCGTTCGTGCGCTTCCACGTCGACACCCGCGGTTTCCGCCGCTGGGGCGCGGCCGGACCGGCCGGCAATGAATCGCCCTGCGCCGTGCTCGAGCGCGGCGGCGATCCGCTCGCCCCGCCGATCCCGATCGTCGATCTTGTGCCGCCGCCGCCGCCGCTCGATCCCGCACCGCCGACCCGGTAAAGCCGGGGCGAAACTCCGGCTCGTCGAGCCGCCCACGCGCTTGGTCGAACGCCGACGACGTTCGCCGAAGGCGCTGGACCTGCAGTCGAATCGCAGCGGCGCTCAGCGCGCAGGTTCGCCAGGGCACGCAGGCGGCCGGCAGGGACCTACCCCTGCCCCGACCGGTCGCTTGATAGGAGTCTGTACCATGGGCCTTCGTCCCCTCGCTCTCGTTGCCGCTTTCTCGGCTGGCCTTATTTCGATGAGCCTGGCCACTGCGCCCGGCATCGCGCCCTCGCTCGCGGCGGTTGCTCCCGCGTCGCCGGCCGCCCAGCTGGCAAGCGCGCATCAACCCGTTTCGTCGGACAGCCGGGCCGTCCTCTAGCCCACCGGGCGGCCCGGCCACCGGGAGGCGACG
>JBQTJR010000062.1:0-5287 GCA_052386895.1 Sphingosinicella sp. | reverse complement strand
GGGGCACCAGGGGGCCCGGGCGGTGGGGGGGGGGGGCGGGCCACCAGTTTCATGCTTCGTCTTCCCTCGCCTGGCCGCCGCCATTCGCCGCCCAGGCTTGCGCGCGCCGTTCCATCCGCTCGGCGATGCTGCCGCCCCATTGCTGCTCGAGCGCGACGAGGTTGGTCATCGCCACGTCCTTGTCGAACAGATAGGTGAGCACGTCCTTCGCCACCGGCGCCGCCGCGCGGGCGCCGCCGAGCCCGTGCTCGATCACCACCGCGCCGGCGTAGAGCGGCTGGTGCACCGGCGCGAAGAACACGAACAGGCCATGGTCGCGATAGCGCCAGGCGCCGCTCTGGCCGCGCTGGCCGCTCTCGATCCGCCGCACCTGCGCGGTGCCGGTCTTTCCCGCCATCGCGATGGTGGCAAAGGGCAGGCGGCTGGCGCCGGCGGTGCCGTGGCCGTTGACCACCTCGTTCATGCCGGCGCGCACCCGCGCGAAATTATCGGCCGCGAACGGCAACGGAATCGCCGGCACGCCCTCGCCGCGGATCAGCCGCGGCCGCACCCGCGTCCCCGAGGCGACGCACGCCGCCATCGTCGCCAGCTGCAGCGGGTTGAGGATGACGTAGCCCTGGCCGATCGCGGCGTTCAATGTGTCCGAATCGGTCCAGTCGGGGCGCATGTAGAGCTTCGGGTTCGCTTCGTACTTGCGTCGCTTCCACGCGCTGTCGGGGACGGTGCCGAAACTTTGCGACACCACCGGCAGGTCGAACCGTTCGCCGAGGCCGAGCGCGCGCGCCACCGGCGCGATCCGGTCGAAGCCGATGCGCCGGCCCATCGCGTAGAAATAGGTGTTGCAGCTGCGCGCGATCGCGGTGTGCAGGTTCATCGGCCCGTGCCGGCCGAGGCAGCGGAAAAAACGGTTGCCGAGCTGGTAGCCGCCGCCGCAGACGATCCGCTCCTCGGGGTCGATCCCCGCCTCGAGCAGCGCCATCGCCACCGCCGGCTTGATCGTCGATCCCGGCGGGTAGAGCGCGTTCAGCACCTTGTTGAGCAAGGGCCGCCGCTCGTCCGATCGGAACATCCGCCATTCGCTGTGGCCGATGCCGTCGGAGAAACTGTTGGGGTCGTAGGCCGGCATCGAGGCGAAGGCGAGCAGGTCGCCGGAGCGGCAGTCCATCACCACGCAGGCGCCCGATTCGTCGCCCAGCCGCCGCGCCGCGAAGCTCTGCAGGCCGGCGTCGATCGTCGTCCGCAGCGGCGGGCCGGAGACGTCGGGCAAGGCGCGCAGCTCGCGTACCAGCCGGCCGCGCGCGGTCACCTCGACCCGCATCGCCCCGGGCCGGCCGCGCAGCCTCTGCTCCATCACTTTCTCGATGCCTTCCTTGCCGATCTTGAAGCCTGGCGCGATCAGCAACGGATTGCGGTCCTCGGCGTCATATTCCTCGCGGTTGGGCGTGCCGACATAGCCCATCAGATGGCCGACCGCCGCGCCCTCGGGGTAGAAGCGCGAAAAAGCGCGCAGCAGCGACACGCCCGGCAGCTCGGGCAGATTCAGGCTGACCGCCGCGAACTTCTCGAACGAGAGGTGCTCTGCGACCGGCACCGGCTGGAAGCCGGCGGCTTGCGCCAGATCCTCCTCGATCCGCGCCACCTCCTCGGGCTTCAATTCGAGGATCCGCGCCAGCGTCGCGATCACCCGATCCTTTTCCTGCAGCCGGTCGGGAATCAGATCGACGCGGAAATCGCTGCGGTTGACCGCCATCGGCTGGCCGTTGCGGTCGACGATCCAGCCGCGCCGCGGCGGGATCAGCCGCATGTGCACCCTGTTTTCCTCGGCCGCCTGCGCGAATTCCTGCTGCCGGGCGATGGCGATATAGGCCATGCGCGCGCCCAAGAGCGCGCCGACCCCGCCCTGCAGGCCGCCGATCAGCAGCATGCGGCGGTTGAACATCGCCTGCTGCAGCCCTTCGGTGACCTGCGGCCCGTTCTGCTGTTGGCGCTTGCTCTTTCTCATCGCGCGAACCGCCAGCGGTCGAGCCCCAGCACCAGCCGCGAGACGAGCGGGTAGGCGAAGATCGCGAGCAGCAGCTGCGGCACCATCACCAGATAGGATATGTCGCTTCCGACCAAGAGGGCAATGTACCACGCGCCGAGGCTGTTGAACGCGATCGCCGCCGCTGCCACCAGCCATTCCATCCAGTAATCGCGAAAGCTGGCGGTGCGGTCGATCGCCTCGAACACCAGGAAGGTTGCGGCCCACAGCAGCATCGACTGGCCAAGCGGGTCGCCCGAGACGAGATCGGCGAAAAGGCCGAGCGCGAGCGCGGTCCGCGCCCCCCACAATTCGGGCCGCAGCAGCCGCCAGCCGATCAGCATCATCAGGCCGAGGTCGGGAATGATCGGCGTCACCGTCACGATCGGCACCAGGCTCAATAGGATCGCCAGCAGCACCGAGGCCAGCGGCACCCAGCGCAGCCTGAGGTCGCGCAGCGCCAGCTCGCGGTCCGAGCGCGCGATGCGGGCGCGCGGGCTCATCTTCGCACCCCCAACCCCCTCCCTTCGAGGGAGGGGAGTCGCGCAGTTGTTCGGGTGTGACGTGCCCCGCACGTCGCAGCCATGTCCGGGGGACATGGCGACCCGAACAAGGGGTGGGTGCCGAGCTTTGTCGGCAAGACAAGCGAGGAGCGGTTCATCTTCGCACCCTTTGCCCGGGCTGCGGGCGCTGCAGCGCCGGCTGGTAGCGGGGGTCGCGCTGCAGCACCGGCGGCGTGCCGCCTTCGCCCGGCACCGGCGGCGCCGCCACCGGTGGCGCCGGCTCGGTGCGCGGCGATTCGGCGAGTTCACCCGCCGCGGCCGGCTGGTAGATCGGCTGCACGATCACCCGGTCGGCGCGCGCCGGATCGGCAAGCGGGCGGGCGATGCCGGTGTCGCCTTCAAGGCGCACCACCCGCGCCACCGGCACGTCGGGCGGGAAGATGCCGCCGACGCCGGTGGTGACAAGAATGTCGCCGCGGCGGAACGGGTTCTCGCCGACCTCGAGGGTGCGCAGCTCGATCGTGCCGTCGCCGCGCCCCACCGCCAGCGCCGGCAGGTTGGTGCGCACCAGCCGTACCGGCACGCTCGAGGCGCCGTCGCTGACCAGCAGCACCCGCGACGCCCAGGCGCCGGCCTCGAGAATGCGGCCGATGAGGCCGTCGGCCGAGCGCACCGGCTGGCCGACGCGGACGCCGTGGGCGCTGCCCGCCGACAGGGTCGCCAGCCGCCGCGGCGAATCGTAGCTCGAGCCGACGATGCGGGCGACCGCCACCTCGTCGCTGGCCTCGCGCGCCAGCCGCAGCAGGCCGGTCAGGCGCGCATTCTGCGCCTCGATCGTCTTCATCTGCACCAGCGCGCGCCTCGTGTCCTCGAGCTCGCGCCGCAGCCGCACGTTCTCGCTGGCCGCCTGCACATAGTCGCCGACGCTGGTGCCGAGGTCGGAGAAGAAGCGGGCGACGCTGCCGCCGGCCGCGTTCAACGGCTTGGCCGCGTCCAATGCGGCGCCGCGGATCGCCGAAAAGCCGCGCGGGTCGATCACCGCGACGCCGATCAGGAACACCGCGGCCAAGAGGCCCAAGACGGCGATGATGTAGCCGAACAGCAGCCCGTATTGCGCCTTGCGCGAGAATCCGCGGTGGCGGCTGGCGGGCGTCATCGGCGACGCCGTCCTGGCGCGCGGCTCGGGCGCTCGCGGGACGTCACGGGTCGCGCCGCGCGCGTCCTGCTCCAGCGCGCTCCCCCACCCAGCCTCCCAGAGCTTACCCTGTCGGGAGGCTGGGTGGGGGAGCGGGCCGGCGCCGCCCAGATCGATTCAAACCGATCGCCCCGCTCCATCTTGCTTGCCCTAACACCTGACACCGCCGGGCCCGCGCCGGCTTTGTGTTCGTTACAAACTTATTCGCTCAAGTCATCCGCGCGCGAGCGGCCGTGCCGGCAAGGGACGCCTGTGCGCCCGTCGGTAAATCAGGCGGTCTGCAGCACGCCGCGGAAAATCTCTTCCTCCATCGCCCGGCCGGTGCCGATCGCGACGCAGGTCAGCGGATCGTCGGCCACCGTCACCGGCAGCCCGGTCTCGTCGCGCAGCACCTCGTCGAGTCCCTTGAGCAGCGCGCCGCCGCCGGTCAGCACGATGCCCTGGTCGACGATGTCCGCGGCCAGCTCGGGCGCGGTATTCTCGAGCGCGATCCTGACGCCCTCTACGATCGTCCCGACCGGCTCGGACAGCGCCTCGGCGATCTGGCGCTGGTTGATCGCGATCTCCTTGGGCACGCCGTTGACCAGGTCGCGGCCCTTGATGTGCACCGTTTCGCCGTCGGCGCCGTTGGGCGGCGGCTTGGCGATGCCGACCTGCTTCTTGATCCGCTCGGCGGTCGCTTCCCCGATCAGCAGATTGTGGTTGCGCCGCACGTAGGAGGAGATCGCCTCGTCCATCTTGTCGCCGCCGACCCTCACCGAGGTGGTGTAGGCAAGGCCGCGCAAGCTCAGCACCGCCACCTCGGTGGTGCCGCCGCCGACGTCGACCACCATCGATCCGATCGGCTCGGTCACCGGCATGTCGGCGCCGATCGCCGCCGCCATCGGCTCCTCGATCAGATAGACCTGGCGCGCGCCGGCGTTGGAAGCGGCGTCGCGGATCGCGCGCCGCTCCACCGAGGTCGAACCGGAGGGCACGCAGATCACGATCTCGGGCCAGCGCGGAAAGCGGCGGCGGCCGTGCACCTTCTGGATGAAATGCTTGATCATCTGCTCGGCGACGTCGATGTCGGCGATGACGCCGTCGCGCAGCGGCCGGATCGCCTCGATCTGGTCGGGCGTCTTGCCCATCATCAGCTTGGCGTCGTCGCCGACCGCCTTCACTCTCTTGACGCCGTTGATCGTCTCGATCGCCACCACCGACGGCTCGTTGAGGACGACACCGCGGCCGCGAACGTAGACGACGGTGTTGGCGGTGCCGAGATCGATCGCCATGTCCTGCGACGGCAGCCGGAAGAGATCGGAAAGACCCATTTGCGCGCTTTTTTCCTAGACTTATGGAGAAACCAGGGCCGCTGTGGAATGGCCTCCATTAACAAACCCCATATAGGACGCCGCTTCGCCCGGTCCACCCCTTCTCCATCGGCGCTGCGGCCCGCTTTGCGACAGGCCTCGCGCGCTCGCACGGGGTTGCTATAGGGGTGAAGGATGATCCGCCGGCTCCCCGAGCATCTCGTCAACCGCATCGCCGCCGGCGAGGTGATCGAGCGCCCGGCCGCGGCCTTGAAGG
>JBQTJR010000061.1:0-33104 GCA_052386895.1 Sphingosinicella sp. | reverse complement strand
GCTTTACGCCGCCACCAAGAAGGCCGACGAGCTGATGAGCGAGACCTACGCCCATCTCTACCGCCTGCCGCAGACCGGCCTGCGTTTTTTTACCGTCTACGGCCCGTGGGGGCGGCCCGACATGGCGATGTGGCTGTTCACCGATGCCATCTTCGCTTCCCGGCCGATCGACGTGTTCGGCGAGGGCAATATGCGCCGCGATTTCACCTTTATCGACGACATCATCGCTGGAGTCGTCGCCGCGCTCGACAGCCCGCCGCCCGATGACGGCCGGGAAAAAGCCGGCGGCAGCCTCGGACCGCATCGGCTCTATAACATCGGCAACAACCGTTCCGAGGAACTGGGCCGAATGATAGAGCTGATCGAAGAGGCCTGTGGGCGAAAGGCCGAAAAGAATTACCTGGCGATGCAGCCCGGCGACGTACGCGACACCTATGCCGACATCAGCGCGATCCAGCGCGACCTCGGCTTCCAGCCGACGACGGCGATCGATGTCGGTATCCCGCGCTTTGTCGCCTGGTACCGCGACTATCACGGCGTGTGAGAGCTATAGCGTCCAGCGGTCGACATTCTCGCCCAAGTCAATCCTGCGCCAGATGCCCTTGAGGTCGGCCACGCAGCCGCCCGGTTTCACCAACCCCTGAATCGCCGCGGCATTGAGCTTGCGATAATCGCGATGGGCGACCGCGGCGACGACCAGGTCGTAGCTGTGCAAAAGGGCGTCCGCCGATAATTCCAGGCCGTATTCGCGATCGGCTTCTCCCCTGTCCGCCAGCGGATCGTGGACGGTGACGTCGTGCCCCAGCCCGGACAGGCGGCGGATGAGGTCGACCACCCGGCTGTTGCGCAGGTCAGGCACGTCCTCCTTGAAGGTCAGACCCATCACCAGCGCAGCGCCCGCCTTGCCGCGGCGCTGATGGAGAGTGTCGGCGATCCAGCGGCCCATGCCATCGTTGATCGAGCGGCCGGCGAGGATGATCTCCGGTTCATGGCCCAACTGTTGGGCACGGTGGCTTAGATAATAGGGATCGACACCGATGCAGTGACCACCGACCAGGCCGGGCTGAAAGGGCAGAAAATTCCATTTGGTGCCTGCCGCTGCGAGCACGTCCCAGATGGACAGGTCGAGCCGGGCGAAAATCTGGGTAATCTCGTTCATGAAAGCAATGTTGACGTCGCGCTGTGCGTTTTCGATCACCTTGGCTGCCTCGGCCGCCTTGATCGAGGCTGCGCGGAAGACGCCGGCCGATGTCACCGATCCGTAGAGCATGGCCAGCCGCTCGGTCACCTCCGCATCCTGGCCGGCAACCACCTTGACGATATTCTCGACGCGATGCTCGCGGTCGCCGGGATTGATCCGTTCGGGCGAGTAGCCGAGAAAGAAATCGCGGCCGCATTCCAGCCCGGAGCGGCTGGTCAGCAAGGGTCCGCAAATCTCCTCGGTCACGCCGGGATAGACCGTGCTCTCGTAGACGACGATCGGTCGCCGTGCCGCATCGAGCAGGCCCGCGACCGTTTCGGTCGCACCGACCACCGCGCCGAGATCGGGCCGGTTATTGGCATCGACGGGTGTCGGCACGGTAATGATATAGATGTCGGCGTCGCGGCCTTCGGCCGCGTCACCGGTCAGGCGCAGCTTGCTGGCGGCGAGCTCGGTTGCTTCGACCTCGCCGGTACGGTCGTGTCCCCGCGACAGTTCGTCGATGCGGCTCCTGTCGATGTCGAAGCCGGTGACGCCGTAATGGCGCGCAAGCGCGATCGCCAGCGGCAAACCGACATAGCCGAGACCGACGACGAAGACTTTCTGGTCTTGCATAGACAAGCGACACCCGCCCCAGCTGGCGGCCGGAAGTCGCCGCGCGCGAATGCCTTAGAGAGTAAAAAGCGCTGCCGCCAAGTCCGATTTGTACTTCAGCGGGGCAGGGCCTCGACGATATTCACCGGGTTGTCGCGCCGGTCGGACGGCCGCGCCAGGTCGAGGCAGAGACCTATCGCTTCCTGTCCCTGATCGGGCAGCTGCACCCAGAGCGTACGATCGACCCTGACCGGATCGGCGTCGCGGCGGCCAAGAATCAGGCCGGCCTGCTCGGACCGGGTGAGGAGCTGGGCGCAAAGGCCGGCCGGCGCCTGCCCCGCGAGGCTGGCGGGAGGCAGGCGAGCGCCGAGCGACAGCCCGAAATGATAGGTGAACAGGCCGGCTACCAGGACAAGATAGAAAGGCACGGCGGCCAGGCCCGAGCGGCCGAGAGAAATCGCGGCGATGGCCGGCAACGCGACGAGGAACATCGCCACCAGCACGGCGAGCGTGACCAAGCTATCGATCATGCGCGGTTACCCGTATCGTCCACCGGCGGCCCGAACAGGGCCGGGGCCGCCCGGCTGACAACCAGCAAGACAGTGGGAAGTGCCAGTGTCACTGCCACGTCCTTTAGCGATTCCAGCCACTGCGTCGAGCGATCGGGCCAATGATCGATCCAGAGGTCGGCCCATTCGTTGAGGATCGCAAGCAGCGCGACGAACAGCCAGGGCGCCAGGTTCGATACCCGTCGGCGCAGCACGGCCGCCATGAACAGTTGCAGTGCGACACCGACGAGCACGTGATAGGCATCCTGGCTGACGCCGGTCAGCCCGGACAGCGCGATCTTGAACTGGGCCCAGAACATCGCGGCTCCATAGGCACTGGTCCCGGTGGTAGCCAGTCGAACGAATTTGAGGTTGACGCGCCGGAGCGCTTCCAGCCTAACCGGTGGCGATGCGCGACTGGTTGTTGTTCAAGCAACGGATTGTCGATGCTTCCGGCATCGATGGCGACGCACTGGCGATACTTGTTTCGCTCCTGCTCTGCCTGCTTGCGGCGCTGGCCATGCGCCGGGCGCTTTCCAGCGGCCTGCCGTGGTTGGCGGTGGTGGTGCTCGGCTTGGCCGACGGGCTCGCCGAAGGTCTTGCCGACGGTTATTTCAGCCGTAGCGAGGTCGGCCCGATTGCCGGTGCCCTGCTGTTGTTCTTGCTGTTGCCGACTCTGCTGCTCCTGCTCGGCAAGTTCGCGCCCGACCTGCTTTCGGCCCATCAGGACCGGCGCATCCTGGTGCCGGCGGTGTGGGAGAAGAAGGCACCTGTCGTCGACGCGGTCTTTAAGGAGCAGGCGCCGATGCCAGACTCGAAAGGCGTCGCCGGCTGAGATGACCGCCTCCGGTAGACGGCCGGCGCTGCGGCTCGATCATCTCCAACGCCTCGAGGCCGAGAGCCTTCACATATTTCGCGAGGTGGTGGCGGAGACGCGACGGCCGGTGATGCTGTACTCCGGCGGAAAGGATTCGGCGGTGATGCTCCACATCGCGCGCAGGGCTTTCTGGCCGGCGCGGCCGCCTTTCCCGCTGCTCCATGTCGACACCACCTGGAAGTTCGCGGCGATGTACGAATATCGCGATCGCGTCGCTGCCGAAGCCGGAATGGAGCTGATCGTCCATCGCAACCCCGAGGCGATGGCGGCGGGCATCAATCCGTTCGATCATGGCTCGCGCCACACGGACCTGTGGAAGACCGTCGGGCTTCGCCAGGCGCTCGATGCCGGCGGCTTTGATGCCGCGTTCGGCGGTGCGCGGCGTGACGAGGAAAAGAGCCGCGCCAAGGAACGCATTCTCAGCGTGCGCGCGGCCGGCCATCGCTGGGACCCTCGCAGTCAGCGGCCGGAATTGTGGCGGCTGTACAATGCCCGGCTCAACGATGGCGACAGCCTGCGTGTGTTCCCGCTGTCCAATTGGACCGAGCTCGACGTCTGGCACTATGTCGCGCGCCACGGCATCGAAGTGGTGCCGCTTTATTTCGCTGCGCCGCGGCCGACGGTGGTCCGCGACGGCCTGATCCTGATGGTCGACGACGAGCGCTTTCCGCTCGCCCCCGGCGAGACGGCGCAGATCCGCTCGGTCCGCTTCCGCACCCTGGGCTGCTATCCTCTTACCGGTGCGATCGCGAGCGAGGCGGCCAGCGTTGCCGACATCATCGCCGAGATGGAGGCCTCGCCGCTGTCGGAGCGGCAGGGGCGGGCGATCGACCAGGATGCGAGCGCGAGCATGGAGCGCAAGAAGCGCGAAGGCTATTTCTGATGATCCAGGCGCAGCAGCACTGGGCCGAGCGCGACTTGTTGCGGCTGATAACCTGCGGCTCGGTCGACGACGGCAAGTCGACCCTTGTCGGACGGCTGCTGCACGACAGCCAATGGGTGCACGAGGATCAGCTTGCCGCCGCTGGTGCGGATTCGCAGCGTTGGGGGACGCAGGGCCGGGACCTCGACCTTGCGCTGTTGCTCGACGGGCTCGAGGCCGAGCGCGAACAGGGCATCACCATCGATGTCGCCTATCGCTATTTCGCATCTGCGAAGCGGCACTTCATCCTCGCCGATGCCCCGGGGCACGAACAATATACGCGCAACCTCGCGACCGGTGCTTCGACCGCCGATCTTGCCATCATCCTGGTCGATGCCGCGAAGGGCGTGGTCACCCAGACCCGGCGGCACCTGCACATCGTCCGCCTGCTCGGCGTCCGACAAATCATCTTTGCGGTCAACAAGATGGATCTGGTCGAATTCCGGCAGGACCGGTTCGACGCGATTGCTGCGGAGCTGGCGACCTTGGTCGAAAGCGAAGATTGCCAAACATCATCGCTGCCGTTGTCGGCGCTTCGTGGCGACAATGTCGTTACGCGGTCGCCCAAAATGGCATGGTATGACGGACCGACCCTGCTCGAGCAGATCGAGCAGGCGCCCGTCGATCTCGAGGCGCTGCCGCCTTTGCCCTTTCGAATGCCGGGGCAGTGGGTCATCCGGGACGAAGCCGGCTATCGCTTCTATGCCGGCCTGATCGTCAGCGGCACCGTTGCGGCCGGCGATCGCTTGCGGATCGCGCCTTCCGGCGTGACGACGCGGGTAGCGCGGATCGGCGCTGCCGATGGCGACCTCGAACGGGCGGTGGCCGGGCAGGCGGTGACTTTGAGCTTTGCCGACGAAATAGATTGCGCACGCGGCGACGTCGTGGCGCAGGCGGACGCGCCGCTGGAAACCTCGGACCAGTTCGAAGCCGACCTGATATGGCTCGATGGCGAGCCGATGCTCCCCGGCCGCTCCTACTGGCTGAAACTAGGCACCGTCACCACCACCGCCTCGGTCACCGCGATCAAGCACGAGATCAACGTCGATACGCGCGAGGAAATGGCCGCGCGCGAGCTGGCCCTCAACGCGATCGGCAGGGTCAACATCGCATTGAGCCGCAATCTGCCTTTCGCACCCTATGCCGACAGCCGCGAGCTCGGCGGCTTCATCCTCATCGACCGGCTGACCAATGCCACCGCCGGCGCCGGCCTGATCCGGTTCGCGCTCCGCCGGTCGCACAACATTCCCTGGCAGCATGTCGAAGTGAAGCGCGAGGCGCATGCCGCGTTGAAGGGCCAGCGGCCGAAAGTGCTGTGGTTCACCGGCCTGTCGGGCGCCGGCAAGTCGACCATCGCCAATCTGGTCGAAAAGAAACTGCACCGGCTCGGCCGTCACACCTTCCTGCTCGACGGCGACAACGTCCGCCACGGGCTCAATCGCGATCTCGGCTTTACCGACGCCGACCGCGTGGAGAACATCCGCCGGATCGGCGAGGTCGCAAAGCTGATGGCCGATGCCGGCCTTCTCGTGCTGTGCGCGTTCATTTCGCCGTTCCGTGCCGAGCGGCGCATGGTGCGCGAAATGCTGCCGCCGGGCGAATTCGTCGAGATTTTCGTCGATACGCCGCTCGCCGTTGCCGAGCAGCGCGACCCCAAGGGCTTGTATGCCAAGGCCCGCCGCGGCGAGCTTCCGCATTTTACCGGCATCGACAGCCCTTACGAACCGCCCGAACAGCCGGACGTGCACATCGACTCGGCGGTTCTCACCCCGGAGGCGGCCGCCGAGCTTGTCGTCGAGCGCGTGTTGCGGGACTTAGCCTAAAGCCTGGTGCGCAGACTCCACAGTTCGGGGAAGGCGCGCTTGGCCAGGGTCGATTGCAGATAGGGCACGCCCGGGGTGCCGCCGGTCCCCTTCTTGAAGCCGATGATGCGCTCGACGGTGAGCACGTGCTTGTGCCGCCAGGTGGCAAAAGCATCGTCGATGTCGACCAGTTTCTCTGCCAACTGGTAGAACGGCCAATGGCGGTCGGGATCGCGGTAGATTTGCGCCCAGGCGCGCTCGACTTCCTCGTTCGGCTGGTAGGCGGTCGACCAGGTTCGCTCGAGCACGGCCGGCGGCAGCTCGAAGCCGCCGCGCGACAGCGCTCGATTGGCTTCGTCCCACAGGCTCGGCCGGTGGAGCGCCTCGCGCATCATCCGGTGGCCCTCCGAGCCCTCCGCCTGGTTGGCGAGGTGCCCTTCCAGCCGAATGCCGAGCAGGAATTCGACGGTGCGGAACTGGGCGGACTGGAAGCCGCTCGACGTACCCAGCACGTCGCGGAACTTGAGATAGTCGGCCGGGGTCATGGTCGCCAGGATGTCCCAGCTCTGGGTCATCAGCGCCTGGATGCGCGACACCCGCGACAGGTTCTTGTGGACCTCGATCAACTTGTCGGAACCGACCAGCTCGAGCGCCAGATTGAGTTCGTGGATGATCTGCTTGAGCCACAATTCCTTCGCCTGGTGGATGACGATGAACAGCATTTCGTCATGCTGGTCGGAAATCGGATGCTGGGCCCCCAGCAGTTCATCGAGCGCGAGATAGCCGCCATAGGTCATGCGATCGGACATCGACCTTCGCCTAACATGCCAGGCCGATGCAGCAAACGAGCGTTTCGGACGTTAAACGAACCCGGAGGTGGATATGCGGCGAGAGCGGGGGCTTATCACGGGAAGTCTGATGGCGGCGGCCATGCTCGCCGGGTGCGGCGGCGGCGGTGGCGGCGGCGGCGGCGGAACGCCGCCTCCGGCGATGAACCGGCCGCCAGCCTTTACCAATGCCGGGCCGGTGGCGGTCGCCGAAAACAGCGTCGGCACCATCTTCACCGCCACCGCCAGCGATCCCGATGACAACGCCTTGACCTTTTCGCTCTCGGGCGGCGTCGACCAGGCGCGATTCCAGATCACCGCCGGCGGCGCGCTGTCGTTCGTGGCGTCGCCCGATTTCGAGCAGCCGGCCGACGCCAACGCCGACAACAGCTACCTGGTGCAAATCGCGGTCAGCGACGGGATTACCAGCGCCGTGCTCGATCTCGTCGTCAACGTCACCAATGTCGGCCCCGATGCCTTCCGCGTCAGCCGCGTGGGCACCGGTTTCGCCTCGCCCTTGTTCCTGGCGGCGGTACCGGACGCCTCGGGCCGGGTGTTCGTGGTCGAGCGCGCCGGCCGTATCCGCATCCTCAATCCGGCCACCGGCGCCATCCTCGCCACGCCGTTCCTCGACATCGTCGGCCAGACCACCACTGACGGCGAACGTGGCCTGCTCGGCTTCGCGCCCGCGCCCGATTTCAACGCCAGCGGCACATTCTACATCTTCCTCACCAACAATGCCGGCGACATCGAGGTGCGGCGCTACCGCACGCTCGCCGGCAATCGCGACCGTTTCGATCCTGCCACCGCCGATCTCATCCTCACCATCCCCCACCCCGGTTTCAGCAACCACAATGGCGGTTGGATCGGCTTCGGGGCGGACAATCAGCTCTATGTCGCGGTCGGCGACGGTGGCAGCGGCGGCGATCCCAGCAACAACGCGCAAAACCTCAACAGCTTGCTCGGCAAGATGCTGCGGATCGATCCCTCGGCCGACGCTTTCCCGGCTGACCCGGCGCGCGATTATGCGATTCCGGCCGGCAACCCGTTTGCCGGCGGCGGCGGCCGCGCGGAGATCTGGGCCTATGGGCTGCGCAACCCGTTCCGCGCCGGCTTCGATCCCGCGACCGGCTTCCTGTGGATCGGCGACGTCGGCCAGGGCGCGCTCGAGGAGATCGATCTGATGCGCCCGAGCGACGGCGGCGCCAATTTCGGCTGGCGCGTGTTCGAGGGAACGCAGGTCTTCTCCGGTCCGGCGATTCCTGGCACGGTGCCGCCGGTCGCCGAATATGGCCATGGCAGCGGCGCGCTGCAGGGACGCTCGGTGACTGGCGGCTACGTCTATCGCGGCCCGGTCGAGGCGTTGCGCGGCAATTATTTCTTCGGCGATTTCGTCACCGCCAACATCTGGTCGATCCCGGTCGCGCGCGTCGCGATCGGCGCCACCCTGCCCAGCAGCCAGTTCACGATCCGTACCGGCGCTTTCGTCCCCAATCAGGGGGCGATCACCAACGTCGTCAGCTTTGGTACCGATCAGGCCGGCCACCTCTACATCGTCGATTTCGACGGCGAGATTTTCCGGGTCGAGCCCGCCTGAAGCCGCCGGTCAGGCGCGTTCGGCGGTGGAGACGACCTCGGCCGCGCGCAACGCCGCGAGGATGCGCATCAGGTGCGGCAGATCGTGCACCTCGACATCGAAATGGAAGGTATGGAAAGCACCGTCGCGGGCGGTCTGGTCCATGTGGACGATGTTGGCGCCGTGGCCGCCGAGGATGCCGGCCACCACAGCCAGCGAGCCCGGCTGGTTGCGGATGATCATCGACAAGCGCGCTGTGCCGCCGTCGGTTTCGTCGCCCCAGGCGAGATCGACCCAGTCGGCGTCGATACCACTGGCGAGGTTGTCGCAACCGATCATGTGCACCTCGATGCCTTCGCCTTCGCGGCGCAGGCCGACGATGCGGTCGCCTGGAATCGGACGGCAGCACTCGGCGAGCTGAAAGGCGACGCCGGGCGTCAGTCCCTTGATCGAGATGGCGGTGCGCTGTGGTGGCGGTTTGGCGCCGACCTTTGAGGTCGAACCGGGCATCAGCGCTTCCATCACCGCGATATCGTCGATCCGCTTCAGCGCGATCGCCTCCATCAGCGCCTCGTCATTGGAGAGATGCAGTCGCCGCAGCGCCTCCGCCATCGCCTCCCAGCCAAGGGTGACCGGCAGCCGCTGGACGATCTCGTCGAAGATCTTGCGGCCCAACGCGACCGTTTCCTCTCGCTCCTTCGACTTGACCCAGCGGCGGATTTTCGCCCGTGCCTTGCCGGTAACGACGTAACCCAGCCAGGCCGGCTGCGGGTGCTGGCCCTTGGAAACGAGTATCTCCACCTGGTCGCCATTGTTGAGCGGCGTGCGCAGTGGCATCACCCGGCCGTTGATCTTGGCGCCGACCGTCTGGTCGCCGAGATCGGTATGAACCGCATAGGCGAAATCGATCGGGGTCGCGCCCTTGGGCAGTTGGATCAGTTCGCCCTTGGGCGTGAAGGCGAAGATGCGATCCTGGTACATCGCCATCCGGGTGTGCTCGAGCAACTCCTCGGCGGTCGCGGCATGTTCGAGGATCTCGACCAGGTCGTTGATCCACGGATGCTTGGTCTTGGCGGCGATCTTGCCTTCCTTGTAGGCCCAGTGCGCCGCCAGCCCGTGCTCGGCCTGGGCGTGCATGTCGCGGGTGCGAATCTGGATCTCGATCCGCATCTGCTCGTCGTGGATGATCGCGGTGTGGAGCGAGCGATAACCATTGCGTTTCGGGGTCGAGATGAAGTCCTTGAAGCGGCCGGGCACCATCGGCCAGCGCTGGTGGATGACTCCCAGCGCGCGATAGCAATCCTCGACGGTGGCGACGATCGCGCGGAACGCCATCACGTCGGACAGCTGCTCGAAGCTGACATGCTGCTCGGCCATCTTGCGCCAGATCGAATAGGGATGTTTTTCGCGTCCCTGTACTTCGGCTTCGACCTCATGTTCGAGGAGATGCGCTTTCAGCCCTTCGCCGATCCGCTGGATCAGGTCGCCGCCACCGCCCTGGTGAAGTCGATCCAGCCGGCGGGTGATCGATTCGAAGGCGTCGGGCTCGAGCTCGCGGAAAGCGAGCGTCTGCATCTCGGTCATGAACTCGTACATGCCGATCCGCTCCGCGAGCGGCGCGTAGATTTCCATCGTCTCGCGGGCGATGCGCCGCCTTTTCTCGGCATCGTCGATGAAATGAAGCGTGCGCATGTTGTGCAGCCGATCGGCGAGCTTCACCAGCAGCACCCTGATGTCGCCGGACATGGCGAGCAGGAACTTGCGCAAATTCTCGGCGGCGCGCTGATTCTCGCTTTGCGCCTCGATCTTCGAGAGCTTGGTCACGCCATCGACCAGACGGGCGACCCGGGTGCCGAACAGGCTCTTTATCTCGGCAGGGGTTGCGAGCGTGTCCTCGATGGTGTCGTGGAGCAAGGCGGTGACGATGGTTTCGTCGTCGAGCCGGAGGTCGGTGAGAATGCCGGCCACCTCGATCGGATGGCTGAAATAAGGGTCGCCCGAGGCGCGCGTCTGGCTGCCATGCGCCTTCATGGTGAAGACGTAGGCGCGGTTGATCAGCGCCTCGTCGGCGTCCGCATCGTAGTTGCGGACCTTTTCCACCAGTTCGTATTGCCGCAGCATCGGCGACCAAGATGGGGCGCGGCTTGGCCCCGATGCAACCCAAAATGCGGATTGGGCGCCCTGCCCGAAGCGGAACCGGACCGTGGGCATACGAGTTCCGATTTGCAACTCACCCTGGCCTTGCCTATCGTCTGGCCATTCAGGGAGTAATCGATTGCTGATGCTCGACCTGCAGCGGCATCGTGACTGGCTGCGGCAATGCTCGATCGCCGCCGCGCTCGAGGCGGTGGGCGAACGCTGGTCGTTCCTGATCCTTCGCGCCGCGTTCAACGGGCTCGATCACTTCGAGGAATTCCAGACAACGCTCGGCATCGCCCGCAACATCCTTGCCAACCGGCTGGCGCGGCTGGTGGGGGCCGGCATTCTCGAGCGCATTCCCGATAGCACCGACAGGCGCAAGATCAGCTATCGCCTCACCGACAAGGGCCGCGACCTGCTGCCGGTGCTGCTGTCGCTGCGGCAGTGGGGCGAAAGATGGGTATCGGACAGGCCGAGCAACCCGGTGCTGGTCGATCGCCGTACCCGCCAGCCGATTGCCCCGATCGCCGTCTGCTCGTGCGAAGGCCGGCCGCTGTCGCTCAGCGATCTTGAATGGCTCGATCGTTCGGAGCTGCCCGAATTGGGCGGTCCGGTCCGGAGAGCGTAATTTTCTGGATTCTGAGGCCGAGCCTCAGCCTTCGTAATCGCTGCCGCTATTGTTGTTGCGCTGGGGCGCGGCTGCGGTCAGCCGCAATGCTTCGGCGGACTGGCTCAGCGAGCCGACCTCGTCGGCGACATCGTCCTCGTCGATCTGGACGCGCTGCAGGCTGGTGACCATCGCTTCCTCGAGGTCCTTCGGCTTGACCGTTTCCTCGGCGATCTCGCGCAGCGCCACCACCGGGTTCTTGTCGCGGTCGCGATCGATGGTCAGATCGGCGCCACCGGAAATCTGGCGGGCTCGCTGCGCGGAAAGGAGAACCAGCTCGAACCGGTTCTGAATCTTGTCGACGCAATCTTCAACGGTGACGCGCGCCATCCGGCAGCTCCAGGAATATCAAGGTTTTTCAGGAAGGCGCGCTAGGTAGCGATGGCCACTGTCATTGTCAATTTGACCGCGCTCACACCCGCATCGGCATCAGCACGTACAGCGCCGAGGCTTTCTCATTCTCCCGCAGCAGAGTCGGTGCGGCGGCATCGGCGAGATGAACCTCGACGATATCGCCCTCGATCTGGCCCAGAATGTCGAGCAGGTAGCGGGCGTTGAAGCCGATCTCGAGCGAGTCAGAGCCATAGTCGGCCGGCACCTCCTCGGCGGCGGTGCCGTTCTCGGGCGAAGTGACCGAGAGGGTGACGCGATCGCGGTCGAGCACTATCTTGACCGCGCGTGTGCGCTCGCTGGCGATCGTCGAGACGCGATCGACCCCTTCCTCGAAACCTCGCGGGTCGATCTTGAGCAACTTGTCGTTCGCGGTCGGTATCACCCGGCTATAATCCGGAAAGGTGCCATCGATCAGTTTCGAGGTCAGCACAGCGCTGCCGAGGCCGAAGCGGATTTTGCTGTCGGATAGCGACAGCTGGACGTTGCCGTCGACCTCGTCGAGTAGCTTGCGCAGCTCGCCGACGCATTTGCGCGGAATGATCACGCCCGGCATGCCCTGCGCTCCCTCGGGGCGCGTCACCGTGACGCGGGCCAGCCGATGGCCGTCGGTGGCGGCCGCCTTCAGCAGGCCGGCGCCCGCTTCGCCCTCGCCCTCGCTGACATGCAGATAGATGCCGTTGAGATAATAGCGCGTCTCCTCGTTGGAGATGGCGAAGCGGGTCTTGTCGATGATCTGGCGCAGTGTCGCTGCAGGCAGCTCGAAGTGGGTCGGCAGCTCGCCCTCGGCGATGATCGGAAAATCGTCGCGCGGCAGCGAGGCGAGGGTGAAACGGGCGCGACCGGCGTTGACCTGCAGCCGGCTCTCGGCGGCAATCAGTTCGACCTGCGCACCCTCGGGCAGCTTGCGGACGATCTCGAACAGGGTGTGGGCGGGAACGGTGGTCGCGCCGGCCTCGCCGATATTGGCCTCGATCGTCTCGTTGATCTGGAGGTCGAGGTCGGTCGCCATCAGCCGCAGGCCGCCTTCGGCAGCCTCGATCAGCACGTTCGACAGGATCGGAATCGTGTTCCGCCGTTCGACCACGGAATGGACGTGGCCCAATCCCTTGAGGAGCGTCGCCCGCTCGATCGTCGCCTTCATCGATTACCCCTGGAAGCCCGGATGGACGCGTGCGCAACTTTATAGCGGCGCGCACGGTGCCCGCCAGTGGAATGTAAGACGGCTGGGGCGTTGCCGCCGCGGCCCCCGGTGTCGCTATCGTCGTGGGCGAAGGCCGTCGCGACAGGCGCAGCAGCGCGCTTGCAACGCCTCGCATAATCTCCTTGGAATGAATTGGGGATGCGGGCACCTATCGCCATCGGCCGCCCACCCAAGTCCGGCAGGACGAAATCGTTGAGATGTCGCAAAAACACAACAGTTTGAAGCTCTTGCCGAGGGTGTTGTTACCGCTGTGCGTCGCGCTTATGGCGGTGGGGTTGGCGACGAAGGCCATTGCACAGCCGCAGGGGTTAGGGATTTACGGCTTGTGGGGCGCCTTCCGCAGCGGCGATTCCTGCTACGCCATTACCCAGCCGACGGAAACCGAAACACCAGGCGGCGGTGCCTACGTCGCGGTGGCCCACTGGCCGCGCCGTCGTCTTGGCAGCCAGGTCTCGGCGCGGCTGAGCCGCCCCAAGCGCGACGGCTCGGCGGTGCTGCTGCGGATCGACGGCCGCAGCTTCCTGCTCAACGGACGCGGCCGCTTTGCCTGGGCTCCCGGCGGGCAGGCGGACGACGAGATCGTCGCGGCGATGCGCATCGGACTGGAAATGAGTATCGAAACGCGCGCCGCGGACGGACACGTGATCCGCGACCTCTACCCGCTGCGCGGCGCTGCCACCGCGATGGACGCGGCCGCGCTCGCCTGCTGGGCGGGCAACTGACCTTCCTTGCCCTCGAAAATCAGGGCCCTGCGCCCTAGATAGAGCGATCATGACCGAGCTGATGGCCATTCCCGGAGTTTTTGACCCGGTGCCGGTGCCGCGCGCCGATGCCGGCTCAGACGCGCGCCTCGACCTGGTCGGTCTGACGCGAAAGGGCATTGAGCAGGCGCTGGCCGAAGCGGGGCTCGAGCCGCGCCAGGCGCGGCTGCGGGCCAAGCAGTTGTGGCACCAGATCTACCATCGCGGCCGACACGATTTCATCGGCATGAGCGACATCGCCAAGCCACTGCGCGCATGGCTCGCCGAGCGGTTCGTCATCGGCCGTCCGCAGGTGGTGACCGAGCTGGTTTCGAGCGACGGCACCCGCAAGTGGCTGCTGCGCACAGCCGACGGCCACGATTTCGAAATGGTGTTCATTCCCGACGCCGATCGCGGCACCCTGTGCGTTTCCAGCCAGGTCGGCTGCACGCTCAACTGTCGCTTCTGCCACACCGGCACCATGCGGCTGGTACGCAATCTCACCGCCGGGGAGATCGTCGGCCAGGTGCTGCTCGCCCGCGACGCGATCGGCGAATGGCCCTCCCCACCGGGCGGCCGGCTGCTGTCCAACATCGTGATGATGGGGATGGGCGAGCCCTTGTACAATTTCGACAATGTCCGCGACGCACTCAAGATCGTGATGGACGGCGACGGGCTCGGCCTGTCGCGGCGCCGAATCACTCTGTCGACCTCGGGGGTGGTGCCGATGATGGCGCGCGCCGGCGACGAAATCGGGGTCAACCTGGCGGTGTCGCTGCACGCAGTCAGCGACAAGGTACGCAACGAGATCGTGCCGCTGAACCGCAAGTACCGGCTGGCATCGCTGCTCGAGGCGTGCGCCGCCTATCCGGGAACCAACAATGCGCGGCGCATTACCTTCGAATATGTGATGCTGAAGGACGTCAATGACAGCGACGAGGATGCGCGCGAGCTGGTGCGGCTGCTGCGCAAATTCCGGCTGCCGGCCAAGGTGAACCTGATCCCGTTTAACCCTTGGCCGGGCGCGCCCTATGAGAGTTCGTCCGAGGAGCGTATCCGCCGCTTTTCCGAGATCGTCTTCGAGGCGGGGATCAGCGCCCCGGTCAGGCGGCCGCGCGGGCGCGCCATCATGGCCGCCTGCGGCCAGCTCAAGTCGGCGGCTGAACGCAAGAGCCGCGCCGAGCTCGACCGAATTGCTGCGGAGAAGCAGGCGGCGCTCGCCTGATTGCGCTCGGCGTTTCGAGGATTATGTTGTCGCTCCCGCGGTGAAACGCGGCTCGGGGAATGAAAATGTGGCTGCTCGACAAGTTGCTTCGCAAGCTCGTCACGAAAGGCGAGCTGATCGTCATCGACCATGACGGCAAGACCTACCGTTACGGTGCGCCCGATCCGGTGCACGGTCCGATCACGGTGCGGCTGACCGATCGCGGCGCCGCCTTTCATGTCGCCAAGGACCCGCGGATTGGTGCCGGCGAGGTGTTCATGGACGGGCGGATGGTAGTCGAGCCGCCGCACGACATCCGCGACCTGCTGCTGTTCGCGCGCTACAATGCGCCCTGGGAAGATTCGGAGGTTCTCAACCCGAGGGGGGTGTTGCGCCAGCTCGGCGCCAAGATCGTCGGCAAGCTCGACCAGATCAACTGGCAGAGCCGTTCACGCCGGAACGCCGAGCACACCTATAACCTCACCCGCCGGCTCTACGAGTTGTTCCTCGACGAGGACCGGCAATATACCTGCGCATATTATCGCCATCCCGACAACAGCCTCGAGCAGGCACAGCTCGACAAGAAGGCGCACATCGCCGCCAAGCTGCACATCAAGCCGGGCATGCGGGTGCTCGATATCGGCTGCGGCTGGGGTGGCCTCGCCCTCTATGTGAACCGCCATTACGACGTCGACGTGCTCGGGGTGGCGCTGGCGCCGGACCAGATCGCCTTCGCCAACGAGCGCGCCGAAGCCGCGGGCGTTGCTCACCGGGTGAAATTCGAGCTCAAGGATTACCGCGAGGTCGAGGGCCAGTTCGACCGCATTAGCAGTGTCGGGCTGATCGAGCATCTCGGCCGCCCGCATTATCCGACCTTCTACGAGCACACGGCCCGCCTGCTGAAGGATGACGGCGTCATGTTCTCGCACTGCTGCGGCCGGCTCGGCCCGCCCGCGGGCACCACCGACGCCTGGACCCGCAAATACATCTTTCCCGGCGGTTATATTCCTGCGCTATCGGAACTGGTCACCGAGGCGGAGAAGCACGGTTTCATCATCTCCGACGTCGAAGTGCTGCGCTACCATTACGCCTACACCCTGGAGCAATGGTATTATCGCACGATTGCCGCGCGCGAGGAGATTATCGAGCTCTACGACGAACGCTTCTACCGGATGTGGCTGTTTTATCTCGCCGGCGCCGAGGCCGCCTTCCGTTATGGCGGCTTGGTCAACTGGCACCTGCAATATCTCAAGCAGCGCGACGCGATCCCGATCATCCGCGATTTCATGTTCGAGGAGCAGGCAAGGCTGCGCGCTCTCGAGGAGCCGCCGGTCTGGCACCTCAGCCGCGCGGCGGAATAGTCGCCAGCCGGTAATGCTCGATCAGCAGCGGCGCGAAGCGGATTTCGCGGCTTGAAGGCGCGCCGAGCGCCCGATTGAGACTGGCCCCTCGGTCGAACCAGGGCCCGAAACGGCTGACCAGCCATATTCCGGAAGCGTTTCGCCGCCGCGCATCGGCCACCAGCCGCGCCGCGTCCTCATCGTCCATCGCCGGGACGGCGCGGGTGCCCGAGTAACGCGGCGACGGGTGATCGGGCGCCGGGAAAGGCGCCGGGATGCCGCGCACCGACAGCGCGCTGCCTCCGCCATAGGTTAGTGGCAAGACCAGCTCGTTGGGCAGCAGCCAGACTTCATCGCCCGTGCCGATGCGAGGCTCGAGCCAGCGGACCAGCTGGTCCCATTTTTCCTCTGGCGGCCGCAGCACCTGCGCGGCCGCGGCGAAACCAAGCAGCAGTGGAACGACGAGCATCAAGCCGGCGCGCAGGGCACGCGCGCGAAGGCGTTCGATCCCGGTAATCGCCAGCAGCAACAGCGGCAGTGCCGAGGGTGCGAGGGTGCGCGGCAGGAATATTGGCGTCGCCACGGCGGAGTAGAGGATGGCGAGCAGCGCCGGTCCGAAGGTGCAGGCTGCCAGCAACAGGACAGGCGGCCGAAGCTCGTGCCGGCGCGCGAGCAACATGGCGGCGCCGGCGCCGGCTGCGACGACGGCCAGGCCGATCACGCCCGGCGCGGCGAGACCGCTGCCGAGGCCGGGCAGAATGTCCCCCCAGGCGAAGCGCAACCAGGTATCGTCCCAGGCCTGGCGCTGGCGCAACAGGATCAAGAGACAGGGAATCCAGGCCGCGAGCGCGCCGGCATGAACCAGGGTGAAGGCGCGCCATTCCTGGCGCAACCGGCCACCCTTCCAGCAGGCCAGCAGCAACCCGCCGCCGAGCGAGGCGGCGAAGAACAGGCCGAGTCCGTGCAGCCACATCACCAGTTCGATCCCGGCAAAGTAGGCAAGCCAGGCGAGCGTCCGCTGGCGCGAAGTCCGCCATTGGCCGCGGATCAATCCCAGTGCGGCATGGAGCGCGACGGCGAAGGCGAGTGCGAACAAGGCGTAAGGCCGCGCCTGGCGCGAGGCGACGATCAGCACCGGCGACAGCGCCGTCGCGGCGATGAGGGCCGCGGTGCCGGCCCGCTCGAGGCCGATCCGGCGCGCGCAGGCCCAGGCCAGCGGCAGCATGGCCAGGCCGGCGAGCACCGAAACCAGGCGAAGCCCGAGCGCCGACGTGCTGAACAGGACCGACCAGCTCTTGAGCAGCAGATAGTAGAACGGCGGGTGAGCGTCGTAGAGCCGGGCGCTGTCGATCAGCGCGCGCCAGTCCTGCTCGACCATCCAGCGGCTCCACGATTCGTCGAGCCACAGCGGCCGCTCGGCGACTCCCCACAGGCGCAACAGCGCCGCCGCGACAAGCAGCGCCAGCGCGGCCAGGGCGACCGGCAGGCGGTTCATCCTTTCCAGCGCACCAACCCCACTATCGCGGCCAGCTGCCAGGCGATCAACAGCGGCGCTACCGGAAGAGGGATAACGTTCAAATACATCACCGCCATCGGTGCGAATGCCGCCACGCCGGCGATCAGTGCCTGGCCGCGCGAACCCTGCGCCAGCGCCTGGCGGAACAGGATCAGCCCGGCGAGGCCGGCAACGGTCATGTCATAGGAGAAGGCATAGGGAAGGACGAGGAAGGTCGCGAGCGCGGTGGCAAGGCCGGCCTGGCGCGGATCGGCCGGCAACCGTGCTAACAGCACGAAAATCGCCGCGAGCGCGACCATCGCTTGCCCTGCCAGCGCCAGCCCGACTGGCAATCCGGCGATCGAAAGCGCGGGGGTAAGCGTGGGCATCATCGTCAGGAAGAAGGCGCCGACATCGTCGACCATCGCCGCCTGCACCATCGCCGTCTCGGTCAGATAGGTTTGCCAGAGCTCGAATCCGAAGACCGCGCCGGACAACAATACCAGCAGGATCGCAGTAGCGGCGGCAGCGGCAAAGGCGGTCCAGGCACGCCGGCGCAGCAGCACCAGGGGTATCAGCATGGCCAGGTGCGGCTTCACCACCATTACCCCGATCAGGAGTCCGGCGAGCAAAGGCCGACGATCGAGCAAGGAAAAGGCACCCAGCCACAAGGCACCAAGCAGGAAACCGTAGTGGCCGGCCCACAGGCTGATCAGGCAAGCGGGGGCCAGCAAGGCTGCCCATAGCGGCAAGCCCGCCTCGCGGCAGTAGGGACGGGCAGCGAGGCCGAAAAGGGCGCCGGTGCCCCCCAGCCAGGCGAGCAGGGCGGCCGGATAGGGAAGCAAGGCGAACAGCCAGGTGTAGAGGAGGGTGACCGGGGGATAGGAATAATTGTGATAGCGCAGGCCCGTCCCGAACAGGTCCAGCTGGAACTGACGATAGGCATCGATCGAATAGAGCAGTTCGAGCTGACCGCTCAGCGTTAGCGCGCCCGCGCTATAGACGTTGACGAAATCGCGCCCCCACAGGGCATCGCCGGAAATCGACAGGCCGGCGCCGCTGTTGAAGAGATCGCGCAAGAATAGCATTGCGCCGACCGCAAGGGTGAAAATCCACAATCCTCGCCATCCGCCGATTGACCGGCCGCCGAGCTGCAGCGGGGAAGCGAACGGACGCGAAGGCTCGGCCGACATCTTCCCTCCCCGCTGGCGCACCGCTCAATCTAGGCAGGCGCTGGTTGACGAACGTTTACCATAAACGGACTGCGAACGGGCCTACCGGCGGCTGGTGTCTGGCGTCGCGCCGCAACTAGGCAGATAGCGGCGATCGATGGACTACGGCCACTTCCATCCGCGGGCTGCCGACGAGCCGCGACCTTTCTGGGAGCATCCGGCCTTTCTTGCCGCGCTGCTGGTGCTGAGCGCCTTGCCCTTGTTGTGGCCGGACGTGCCGCCGCTGCTCGACCTGCCCGGCCACATGGGCCGTTATCGCGTCCAGCTCGACCTCGCTGATTCGCCGGCGCTGCAGCTTTATTATGATTTCCAGTGGGCACTGATCGGCAATCTCGGCGTCGACCTGCTGGTGGAAGCGCTGGCGCCGCTGGTCGGCCTCGAGCCGGCGGCAAAGGCAATCGTCATCGCCATCCCGCCGCTCATCGCCTTCGGTCTGCTGTGGGTTGCATACGAAGTGCACGGCCGCATCCCGCCGACCGCGCTCATCGCCTTGCCATTCGCCTACAATTTTCCGTTCCTGTTCGGCTTTGCCAATTTTGCACTGGCGATGGCGCTCGCGCTCAATGCCTTTGCGTTGTGGCTGCGCCTGGCACGGTTCGAGCATTTGACCATCCGCGCCCTGCTGTTCGCGCCGCTGTCCCTGCTGTTGTGGCTGGTCCATGCGTTCGGCTGGGGAACCTTGGGCGTGCTGGCATTTTCGTCCGAGCTGGTTCGCCAGTTCGACCGCGGCCACACTTTCCTCGGTTCGGCGGTGCGCTCGGGTTTCCACGCGCTGGCGCTGGCGCCGCCGGTGGCGCTGATTCTGGTTTGGCGCAGCGGCGCGGCCGGCCGCACCGCCGACTGGCTGAACTGGGACCGCAAGCTTGAGTGGCTGCAAATGGCTCTCCGCGACCGCTGGGAGTGGTTCGATGTCGGCGCGCTCGCTTTCGCCGTGGCGATCATCGGCTGGGCGATGGTCAGTCGGCGCATAGCCTATTCGCGCAATCTCGCCGCCTCGGTCCTGTTCCTCTCACTGGTGTTCGCGATGCTGCCGCGGATCGTGTTCGGCTCGGCCTACGCCGATATGCGGCTTGCGCCCTATTTGTTTGCGATCGCGCTGATTGCCATCCGCCTGCCGCACGCGGGCGGGCAACGCCTGACGACCTTGCTGGGCATCGCCGGCGCCGCCTTCTTGCTGGTTCGGACCGCCGGCACGACCTGGAGCATGGTGCTGTACGACCGCACCTATGACCGCGAACTGGCCGCGCTCGATCATGTGCCGCACGGCGCGGCGATGGTGAGCTTCGTCGGCCGGGGATGCCGGGAGCCTTGGGCGATGTCCCGGCTGCTGCACTTGCCGGGAATGGCGATCGTCCGCCGCCAGGCCTTCTCCAACGATCAGTGGACAATGGCCGGCGCACAGCTGTTGCGTGTGCGCTACGCTGCCGGCTGGCCGTTTATCCAGGACCCCAGCCAGATCGTCACCGACCGGAAATGCGGCCGGGAAATCTGGTATACCATCGATGGAGCGTTAAGGCGCTTTCCGCGCGAGGCGTTCGACTATGTGTGGCTGATTTCGCCGCCGCCGTTCGACCCCGCATTGGCGCGGGGCCTGCAACCGTTGTGGCGCGACGGTGCCAGCATCCTCTACCGGGTCGAGCGGGCTTCCAGCAGCGCGAACAACGACAGCCCGGGAGGCAACGGCAACCGTCCGACGAGGTGACGCTCGAGCCCGAACAAGGCACCGAGCAGGCGGTTGAGCGGCGCCGGTGGCAATCTGTCGTCGCTGGCCTGGCGGCCGGTAACCCGCCCGGCGATTCTTGCTGCCGCTGCCAGTGGAAACAGAAGGCTGTTGAAATAGCCGATTTTCAATGGCCGCAAGCCCGCTCCGGCGATCACCCGCTTCAACGCGCGGCGCGAATAACGGCGCTTGTGATGATGAGCGGCATCGTGCGCGCTCCACATCCACTGGAAGGCGGGAACGGTGAGCAGGATGCGCCCCCCCGGCGCTAGCTTGGTGGCGATCGCGGCCAGCGCCGACCGGTCGTCGTCGACATGTTCGAGCACGTCGAGCAAGGCGATGAGATGGTAGTGACGCTCGGCGATGCCCTCGAGCTCGGGAAGTCGCGCCGCCATGACAGCGTGGCCGAGCCGCCGGCTGGCGAGGGCCCGGGCGGTTGCGTCGAGCTCTACCGCATCGAGCCGCCCGAAGCGGCGCAGCATCGCCAGGTTGTGGCCGGTGCCGCAGCCGATTTCGAGCAAGCGGGCGTCGGTCGGCAGCGGCACTTGGCGTTCGATCAACTCGGCGAGGATGCGGCGGCGTGCGACATACCACCAGTGGATCTCGTCATGCTCCGCCATGCGGTCGAAGACCGCGCGCTCCATCAGTCCCGCTCGCTCGCGGCGAGGCCGATGCGGGTACGCACGACGTAGAGCGGGCGACGCTTGGCCTCGATCAGGATGCGGCCGACATATTCGCCCAGCACGCCCAGCGAGATGAGCTGCAACCCGCCGAAGAACAGGATCGCAACCATCAACGAGGGATAGCCGGCCACGTCGCTGCCGAAGACCATCGTCTTCACGATCACGTAGAGCGCGTAAAGCAGGGACAGAGCGGCGATGACGACGCCGATATAGGACCAGATCCTGAGCGGCATGGTCGAGGCCGAGGTGATGCCGTCGAGCGCCAGTGTCCACAGCCGCCAATAGCGAAACTTGCTGCGGCCGAACGCGCGCGGCTGGCGCTCATATTCGACCGCGGCCTGCTTGAAGCCGGACCAGGCGAACAACCCTTTCATGAATCGATTGCGCTCGGGCATCGCCCGGATGACCTCGACCACCTTGCGGTCCAGCAGCCGGAAATCGCCGGCATGCTCGGGAATCTTGTCTGAAGAGAGGTAATTGTGGGCACGGTAATAGAGATCAGCGGTCAGCCGCTTCGGCAGGCTGTCCGACTGGCGGTTGGTGCGCACACCGTAGACCACCTCATAGCCGTCGCGCCACTTGGCCAGCATCGCGCCGATCGCCTCCGGCGGGTCCTGGAGATCGACATCGATCGGGATCACCGCTTCGCCCGAGGCATGATCGAGGCCGGCGGTAAGCGCGGCTTCCTTGCCGAAATTGCGCGACAGCGACAGCGCCTTGACGCGCCCTTCGTGCTGATGGGCGAGCGCAATCGCCGCCAGCGTCGCATCCTCGCTGCCATCGTCGACGAACACGATCTCCCAGGCATTTGATTGCTTGTCGAACAGCCCGTCGAGGATCGGCACAACCCGCGCGACGAACGCCGCGATCGCCTCCGCCTCGTCCTTCACCGGCACGATCAGCGACAGCGTCGGTGCGGTCATGCGAACACCCAGCGGCGATTAAGCGCAAATGTTAGTAAAGGCGTGACAAAAAGTATCGGCAGCACCGGCCACCAGGTTGGGCCATTGAGCTGCTTGACCAGCAGCCAGACGAACATCTGGTTGGCGAGAAAGCCGATCCCGTTGACGGCAAAGAAGCGGGCGGTGCGAACCGGGGCATTGTCGCGCGAGCCGTGGCCGCGAAAGCTGAAGCGGCTGTGCAGCAGGTAGCCGAGTCCGGTGAACAGCACGAAATTCAGGGTTAGCGACAGCATCGGCTCGATGCCGGCCAGCTCGGCGCCGATCCAGTAGCCGCCGGCGACCAGTACGGTCAGCAGACCGCCGGTCATGCCGAAGCGGGCGAGCTGGCCGATGATCTCGCTATGACGTTCGACCAGCGTCTTCAACTGCGCCTGCCCTCTTGAATCATGGACGGCTAATGCCGAAGGCCGGCGGGAAATGAAACGGCAAGCATGAACGCGCCGGCGGCGGGCGCCTGGATCAAGCGGCATTGGCGGCCGCTGGTGCTGCTGGGCTGGGCGGCGGTCGCCCTGTTCATGATCTTCGAGCGCTGGAACGCGATTCGCGGCTTCGCGCTCGGCGACACCGACGACAATATGCGCATGATGCAGGTGCGGGCGCTGCTCGACGGGCAGGGCTGGTACGATTTGCGCCAGTACCGGCTCAATCCGCCGTTCGGCGCCGACATCCACTGGACGCGGCTGGTCGATCTGCCGGTCGCCGCGCTGAAGCTGACGCTGACGCCGCTGGCCGGCGGCCGCACCGCGGAGCTGATCGCCGTCACTCTTGCGCCGATGCTTCCGATGCTGGTGGCGATGGCGGCGTTGTCGGTAACGGTGCGGCGGCTGGTCGAACCGCGCGCTTTCCCGATCGCGATCGCCTTGCTCGCGTGCGCCGGGTCGGCGCGTGGCATGTGGATGCCGCTGCGGCTCGATCATCATGGCTGGCAGCTGGCGTTGCTCGCCTTGGCAGTGATGGCATTGTCCGATCCGAAGCGCGGCCGCGGTGGCGTGCTGCTCGGCGCGGTCACCGCGGCCTCGCTGGCGATCGGGCTGGAGATGCTGCTTTACCTGGCCGTCGCGGGCGCTGTCACCGTCGGGCGGTGGCTTGTCGACCGCGATGAGCGCGAGCGGCTGTTCGCTTACGGAGTCGCGCTTGGCGGCGGCTGCGCGCTCGCTTTCCTCTCGTTCGCCT
Organism: Sphingosinicella sp.; assembly: GCA_052386895.1. Taxonomy (GTDB): domain Bacteria; phylum Pseudomonadota; class Alphaproteobacteria; order Sphingomonadales; family Sphingomonadaceae; genus Allosphingosinicella. The sequence goes on along the minus strand of JBQTJR010000061.1, from coordinate 9,808 downwards.
CGCGGGGCAATCGTGCGCCGGTGTGCGATGCGCTGTCGCCGGTATGGCTGTCGGCGATGGTCGCGGCCGGCGCGGTGGCGGTGCTGCTTGCGAGGTTCGGACCTGCCCGTATCGGCGGCCGGCTTGTCCTTGCGGCGGCCGCCGGGGTGGCGCTGGCGGCGGCGTTCGTGCTCGCCTGGCCCGATTGCATCGGCCGGCTCGAAGGCCCGAGCGCCGAGCTCGAGCGGCTGTGGCTGAGCAGGGTACGCGAGGCGATCCCGCTCTGGCGGCACGGCAGGAACACTGCGCTGACCGTGGCGACGCTGCCGGTGGCAGGGCTCGCCGGCTACGCGCTGGTGCTGTGGACGCATCGGGCGGATCGCGAACGGCTGATCGCCTGGGCGGCGATCGCGTTGCCCGCCTTGATCGCCGCCTTGTTGCTGCTGTGGCAGACCCGGGCCGGGCCGCATGCGCAATTACTGTCGATTCCCGGTGCCACCGCGCTCACCTGGGCGGCCATGGCCTGGCTGCAGCGCCAGCCGCAGATGCTGGTGCGCGTACTTGGTGCGGTCGGCGCCTTCCTGCTCTTCTCCGGCCTCGTCACCTTCTACGCGACGCGCCTGTTCCCGGAGCCGGTCAGCGACTTTCGGCGCACCGTCAACATCGCCAATTCCCGCTGTCCTTCCCTGAGGGCGCTGCGGCCGGTCGCGCAGCAGCCCAGGGGCCTGGTGCTCACCTTCGTCGATCTCGGACCCCGGCTGATTACCGTCACCCATCATGACGCGCTCGCCGGGCCCTATCACCGCAATGCCCGCCAAATTCTCGACGTCATGCACGCCTGGCGTGGCGATGCCGCCAACGCGCTGGCGACGGTGCGCCGCTATGGCGTCGATTATCTGCTGATCTGTCCGAATCTGTCGGAATCGACCATTTACCGCGCGGAAGCGCCGCGCGGGTTCTACGCTGGGCTGTTGCGCGACAGGGCGCCGGCTTGGCTGCAGAGAGTGCCGCTGCCGGCCGATTCGCCCTACCGGATGTGGCGAGTGCTTCCCGCTAGCTGAAGCTGCGCTCGATCCCGTCGATCACGAACTGGGTGGCGAGCGCGGCGAGGATCACGCCGAGGATGCGGGTGATCATCGCTTCCATGCGGTGACCGAGCAGCCGCAACAGCGGCCCGGCGGCGAGCAGCGCGACCAGGGTCAACGCCAGGGTTAGCAGCAGCGCGCCCAGCACCAGCAGCGATGAAACCAGGCCGTCGGCACGCGCCATCAGCAGCATCACCGAGGCGATCGAGCCGGGTCCAGCGATCATCGGGATGCCCATCGGAAAGACCGAGATGTCGTCGACTTCGCGGGCACTGACTTCCTCGGCGCGAGTCTCGCGGCGTTCGGTGCGGCGCTCGAACACCATGTCGATCGCGATCAGGAACAGCATGATGCCGCCGGCGATGCGAAAGGCGCTGAGGCTGATGCCGAGCGCGCGCAGCAGGTCTTCGCCGAGCAGGGCGAAAAACAGCAGGATGCCGGCGGCGACCAGCACCGAGCGCACCGCCATTGCCCTTCGGTGCGAGGCTGCCGCGCTGCGGGTGAGCGAGGCAAAGATCGGCGCACAGCCCGGCGGGTCGATCACCACCAGGAAGGTGACGAGCGCGGTGACGAAGGTTTCGATCACAGGTCCTCCGGTAGCGCGATCGCGGCACGCGCGCAGGCGGCGGCCAGGGTGTTGCGCATCAGGACGGCGATGGTCATCGGCCCAACCCCGCCCGGTACCGGCGTGATCGCGCCGGCGACGCCTGACGCGCTCGCAAAATCGACGTCACCGGCCAGCTTGCCGTCGATCCGGCTGATGCCGACATCGATCACCGTCGCGCCCGGCTTCAGCCACTCGCCCTTGACCAGCGCGGGCCGGCCGACGGCGGCGACGACGATGTCACCGCGTCGGACCACCGCCGGCAAGTCGCGAGTGCGGCTATGGGCAAGGGTGACAGTGCAGTGACGCCGCAGCAGCAGCTGCGCCATCGGCTTGCCGACGATGTTGGAGCGGCCGATCACCACGGCTTCGAGGCCGGCCAGCTCGCCGACCTGGCGCTCGATCAGCATCAGGCAGCCGAGCGGCGTGCACGGCACCAGCCCGTTTAGTCCGGAGGCGAGCTTGCCGGCATTGGCGACGTGAAACCCGTCGACGTCCTTGGCCGGATCGACCGCATTGGCAACGGCCGCCTCGTCGATCCCGCCTGGCAGCGGCAGCTGGATGAGGATGCCATCGACCGCCTCGTCGCCGTTCAATCGCGCAATCTCGGCCACCAATTCCTTCTGCGAGACGCTCTCCGGCAAGCGCAGCTCGAAGCTCGTCATGCCCGCCTCGCGGGTCGCCTTGCCCTTGGCGCGGACATAGACCTGGCTTGCCGGGTCCTCGCCGACCAGCACGGTGGCGAGCCCCGGCGGCCGGCCGGCATGGGCGCTAAATTGAGGAACGGCGGCGGCGACGCGGGCGCGGAGTTGGTCGGCGAGGGCGCGGCCGTCGATGACCGCCGTGGTCACAAATAGCCCGCAGCGATGTCGAGCGCGACGCCTTGGAGCAGCCGGTCGATGATGATGATCACCACCAGCACGACCAGCGGGCTGAAATCGAGGCCACCGAAATCGGGCAGTATGCGCCGGATCGGACGGTAGAGCGGGCCGGTGAGGCGGTCGAGCGCATAGAGCAGCTGGCGCACGAAATTGTTGTAGGTGTTGATGACGTTGAACGCGACCAGCCAGCTCAGGATCGCCTGCACGACGATCAGCCACCACAATACCGTCAACAGGATGATCAGAATCTGGATAAGGCTGAGCAGCATGTCGGCTCCGGGAATCGGGGTCGGAGGGGTCTAGCCGGGCACCCTCAGGGGAGCAATGGCGCCGTCAGGGTGCTCGGGACAGCGGTTGTGCCTCTGCAAGCAGCACTGAAAACCAGTCGCGCGCATCGGTCCATTCGCCGACCGGAGTCCAGCCGCCGGCGCGCAGCAGCAACCGCGCGTCACGCGGGCCGTATTTGTGGCAATTCTCGCTGTGGATCGTCTCGCCGGCCTGCATCGCGAAGGCCTGGCCGCAAATCGTGAAGGCGATGTCCCGCATCGCCTCGAGGTGCATCTCGATGCGCGCGGCCGCCTCGTTCCAGGCGATGCGATGGCGAAAGGCCTCGACCGGGATGGTGCCGTCGAGCTCGCGATTGATCCGCGCCAGCAGGTTTAGGTTGAACCGCGCCGTGACGCCGGCGGCATCGTCATAGGCGGCGAGTAGGAGGTCGCGGTCCTTGATCCGGTCCATGCCGATCAGCAGGCGCGCGCCTTCGCCCAAGGTCGTTCGCATCGTCCGCAGCAAATCGACCGCGGCCTCCGGGTTGAGATTGCCGATCGTCGAGCCGGGGAAAAAACCGACGCGCGAAAGGCCATCATAGTCGCCCGGCAGCGCTAGCGGGTGCAGGAAATCGGCTTCCATCGGATGCACGCCAAGACCGGGGAAGCGCGCGCGGATTGCCGCTGCTGCCTCGGCGAGGAAGTCGCCGCAAATGTCGATCGGCACGTAGGCGGCAGGGGCCAGCGCCTCGAGCAGAATCGGCGTCTTGGCGGCCGACCCGGCGCCGAACTCGACGACGATCGCCCCGAGGGGAGTGCACGCCGCGATCTCTCCCGCATGGTCGCGCAGCAGCCCGGTCTCGGTGCGGGTGAGATAATATTCGGGCTGCCGGGTAATTTCCTCGAACAACTCGGCGCCGTGGCGGTCGTAAAGCCAGCGCGCCGGCACCGCCGGTTGCGGCAGAGCGAGGCCGGCGAGCACATCGGCACGAAAGGCCGGGTCGGCGGCGAGCAGGGCGCGGGGTGCATCCATTCAGGCGTCTCGAGCGAGCCTTGCGCCGGCAAACATCCAGCGCTGGTGGGGATAAAAGAAATTGCGGTAGCTGGGGCGCACGTGGCCGCGGGGGGTGGCGCAGCTGCCGCCGCGCAACACCATCTGCGAGGCCATGAACTTGCCGTTATATTCGCCGATTGTGCCCTCGGCCGGCCGGAACCCGGGATAGGGGCAGAAGGCGCTGGACGTCCATTCCCAGACATTGCCGAAAAGGTCGCGGATTCCTTCGCCTGGCGTAGCAGCTGGCTGCACCGGACGCGCTTGGTCGAGCTGGTGTCCCGCGTCCGGGTCGAACGCGGCGGCGGCGTGCTCCCATTCCGCCTCGGTCGGCAGGCGCCCCCCGGCCCATCGCGCATAGGCCTCGGCTTCGAAATAGGAGACGTGGCAGACCGGCGCACCGGGCGCTAGCGGGCGCATCCCATCGAGGCCGAAGCGCGACCAGCCGTCGTTGCCGCGGTGCCAATAGAGCGGTGCCTGGATCGCATTTTCCTGCACCCAGGCCCAGCCGTCGGCGAGCCACAGGGCCGGATCGCGATAGCCGCCATCGTCGATGAACTGCTGCCATTCCCCGTTGTTCACCGGCTGCTCGGCCAGCGTGTAGGGGCGCAGGAAGATACGGTGGCGCGGCCCTTCGCAGTCGAACGCAAAGCCCGCGCCGTCATGGCCGATCTCGGCGATGCCGCCCGGAAATTCGCGCCAGCTGCAGGACGCCGTAGATCCGGGATCCTCGCCGTCGCGTTCGGCGGGCCAGATCGCCGGGCGCAACGGATTCTCGGCCATCGTCGCGAGCATGTCCATCAGCATCAGTTCCTGGTGCTGTTGCTCGTGGTTGAGCCCGAGCTCGATCAATCCGGCCGGCAGCCGGGCAATGCCGGCAAGCAGATGTTCGTCGACGATTCTGCGGTAATTGACGATCTCCGCGAGCGAAGGTCGGCTGAGCATGCCGCGGCGCGCGCGTGGCAGGCGCGCGCCTTCGCCCTCGTAATAGGAGTTGAACAGATAGGCCCAGTCTTGGTCGTAGGGCTGGTATCCGGGCAGGTGGTCGCGCAGCACGAAGCTCTCGAAAAACCAGCTAGTGTGGGCAAGGTGCCACTTGGCCGGCGACGCATCGGGCATCGGCTGGATCGTCGCGTCGGCATCTGACAGCGGCGAAGCGAGGTCGAGGCTGAGCGCGCGCACCGCCGCATAAAGTTCGGCAAGGCTGTCGGAGGATTGGGCCCGGGTCGCCATCGCCGCTTCCTTACATGGCTTGGAGCGGCGAGTCAGGAATCGCGGCTGGCGCCCGGCCGCCACAGGGCTTCGCCGCCTTCGCTCAAGGCAGCGCGGCGGGCGAGCACGAAGAGCAAGTCGGACAGCCGGTTGAGGTAAGCGAGCGCCAACGGGTTGAGCGGCTGCGACACCGCGGCCGCGACGGCGGATCGCTCGGCGCGGCGAACGATGGCGCGGGCGAGATAAAGCCGGTCGGCGCCGGCGCCTCCGGCCGGCAGCACGAAGCTGCGCAGCGGGGCGAGCCCTTGATTGGCCAAATCAATGTCGCGCTCGAGCCTGTCAACCTGGCCTTGGCTGATGCGAAGCGCCTGGTTGCCCAGGTCGAACCGCTCGCCCGGCGTCGCGAGATCGGCACCGAGGTCGAACATTTCGTTCTGGACGCGGCCGAGCAGGCTGGCGGTGGCTTCGTCCACCTCCGCCAGGCACAGGCCGATTGCGCTGTTTGCCTCGTCGACATCGCCGATCGCCGCCAGCAACGGGTCGGCCTTGGACCGGCGCGAGCCGTCGACCAGGCCGGTTTGGCCGGCATCGCCGGTGCGGGTGTAGATGCGGTTGAGGCGGACCATCAGTCGTTGGCGACCAACAGCAGGATCACCACGATCAGGATAGCGATCGCCTGGAACATCACCCGCTTGCGCATCAGGTCCTGCGAGCGCCGGCCGGTTATGTCTTTCTGCTGGGCCATGCCGATCACGCCCTTGGCCAGGATGTAGAGCGTGGCGCCGGCGGCGAGCGCGAGCAGCACGATGAGGATGGGCTCCATGGCGGCTTTCTAGGCCGGTTCGGAGCGGGATTCACCGACGAATTCTCCGGTCCGCAGCCGGGCCTTGAGTTCCTCGGGTTCGGTGCCCTTGGCGCGCAGCGCGGCGAGGGTCGGGGCGCCGTGGCGCTTGGCGAGCCGCTTACCCAGGCCGTCGGTGACCAGCGCATGATGGTGCCAGGCGGGCACCGGCAGGCCGAGCAGCGCTTGCAGCAGCCGGTGGACGTGGGTGCAATCGATAAGGTCGCAGCCCCGCACCACGTCGGTGATTCCCTGCATCGCATCGTCGACGGTGACGGCGAGATGGTAGCTGGCCGGAGCATCCTTGCGCGCCAGCACGACGTCGCCGAACTTCTCTGGCTCCGCCTTTCGCTCGCGGCCATGGTCGCGCCAGGTGAGCGGCCCGGTGCACGCAATCGCCCTGGCCATGTCGAGGCGCCAGGCATGGGACTGCTGCTGCATTCGCCGCTCGCGTTCGGCCGCGCCCAGCCGGCGGCAGGTGCGGGGATAGAGTCGGGCTTGTTCGCCCTGGTGCGGGGCGAGCGCGCTCGCAGCGATCTCGGCAGATATCTCGGCGCGGGTGCAGAAGCACGGATAGATGAGATGCTGTTCGCGCAGTCGCTCAAGCGCGTCGGCGTAGAGACCGAGCCGCTCGGACTGGTAGGCGATCTCACCGTCCCATTCGAGGCCGAGCCACAGCAGGTCGGCGAGGATCGCATCGACATGTTCAGGGCGTGCGCGGCCGGGGTCGATGTCCTCGATCCGGAGCAGGAATGTCCCGTCGCGGGACCGCGCGAAATCGTGCGCGAGCAGCGCCGAATAAGCGTGACCGAGGTGCAGTGGCCCGGTCGGGCTGGGCGCGAAGCGGGAAACCGGCTTCATTCGAACTTGAACCCCGGCTTCCAATATGGTGTCATGAAGGCGTCACGCGGCAATGGGGCGCGTGATGGAACCAAGGAGAGGGGGCCGCAAGGCTCGATCTCCCTCGTTCTGGGTGCGACAGGGTCCGAGGGCGCTCTCCACAGGAAGGGAGCTTGCTGGCCTTGTACCACCCGGACCTCCTGCGGCATCCCGAGAGCTGTCCGACGCTGGTGCTGAACGCGGACTACCAGCCGCTGAGCTATTATCCCTTGAGCCTGTGGCCGTGGCAGACGGCGGTCAAGGCGGTGTTCCTCGAGCGCGTCGATATCGTCGCTCAATATGAGCGCAAGGTGCACAGCCCGAGCATCGAGATGAGCCTGCCCTCGGTGATCGCATTGAGGAAATATGTCCGGCCGTCGCAGCACCCCGCCTTCACCCGGTTCAACCTGTTCCTGCGCGATCGCTTCGCCTGCCAATATTGCGGCGACTCGCGCGAGCTTACCTTCGACCATGTCGTACCGCGCTCGCACGGCGGCCGCACCACTTGGGAGAATGTCGCCACCGCCTGCGCGCCGTGCAATTTGAAGAAAGGCGGACGCACGCCCCTTCACGCGCGCATGCAGCTGCGCCGCTCGCCTTACCGGCCGACCAGCTGGCAGCTGCAGGATCATGGCCGCCGATTCCCGCCCAACTATCTCCACGAAAGCTGGCGCGACTATCTCTACTGGGACGTCGAGCTGGAAGCCTGACATGGTACGCCGGGGGGCGAAGCCATCTCCACCGCCATTGCCGCCGCTCGGGCTACGCGCGCGAGCATTGGCATCGTTCAGGGGGTTTGCGTCGCCGCGTCGCCGGCGCATCTGGCGCTGGCTGCTCGCAGAGCTGGCGATCGTCTTCCTCGGCGTCTACGGGGCTTCGCAGGTCGACGACTGGCGCCGGGCGCGGGCCGACGACGAGCAACGGCGGCTGGTCGTCGCGTCACTCGAACAGTTTCTCGATGATCTGCGCCAGCACGACCGCACCGCCTGGCGCGGCATTGATCGCCAGCTTGCGGTGTTCGAAGCAGCCAGGAATCGCGGCGAGCGCCCTGTGCCGCCCTATTACCGCGAGTATCGTGGCGAGCGGCCGCCTACACAGATCTGGGATGCGCTGATCGCGTCAGGAGGCGCGCGGCTGCTGCCGCCCGATTTGCTGTTCGATGTCGCGCGAATCATCAACAACATGGATTCCATCGGCGAGCGGTATGTACGCTACAACGCCTTCACCGAGACACGCCTGATGCAGCTGGCCGGCGCGCCTGCCGGCCTCTTCTATGAAGCGAATGGGACGCTGAAGGGCGACTATCGCGTCCATCTCGCCGCCCTGCGCGAGATTCGTGAAATAGAACGGTCGTTGGTCATCGACGCTGCCGGCCTGAGCCGCCGGCTGAGTACCGCCGTTTCGCGCTGAAATGCAGGCATGGTAGAGCAGGACCATGCTGGCATCGATCGCGGCCTTCATCCGGGATTACCAGGCGCTGGTCGCCGGCCTGCTCATTCTTCTCGCTGCGTTGCTGTTTGCCATTCCCCTGTGGCGCCAGCTCAAGCGCCTGCGCAACCAGTCGGACGCGATGTTTCGCGAATATCTCGGTCAGCGCCTGCGTGAGAGCGAAGGTCAAAGGAACGCGATTCTGCCGATGCTGGCGAAGTTTCGCGACGAGGTCGGGCGGGAGATCGCCTGGCGCAGCGAAATGGGGCAGGGGCCGATCGAGCCGGCCTGGGCATTCGGGCAGGAGCAGCAGGCGGCGACATTGTCCGGCAGGCTGGAAGATTTCCGCGCCACCAACCGCGGCTCACCGGACATCGAGTCGGCACTGGCCGAGGTTTCGATGGCGCTTCAAGCCTTGCGCGACGGCCTTGCTGCCATCCACCGGCCTGCCAGCACCGTGCGCGGCGATGGTGACGTGCGCATCACCGACGTGCAATGGGCGGACATGGAAAACCGGGCCAGCACCGCGCAGGGAGAAATAGGCGGTACCTGCGCCTGGTTCGGCAGCGCCTGCGAGCAGGCCGAGCAGGCGTTCGCGGCGGAGGAATCGCATCTCCGCGACCGCCTTTATGAAACCGATCGGAATCTGCTGGGCTAGCGCTGGATCAGTTGCCGGCAGCAGCGTCGGCGACGCCGGCAAGATAGGCAGCACAGCTTGCCCGCAGCGACTGCGCTTCGTCGGCCGGCAGCGCATAAGCGCGGCTGATCCGGGCGATGAAACGCGCCGGGTCGGCCTGCTGGCCGGCGGCGCGGCAGATGGTGGTCACAGCGTCGAGATCGAGCGTCATCGGCGACGTGGCGCGCCGCGCCACCTGCCGATCGTCGCTATGCGAAGGGGTCTGCAGCGCTTCCGCCCGCGCCTGTAGCTCCAGCGTCGAGCGATCGATTGCCGGCAGCACCGTCTTTCCGGCCAGCAAAGCAGCGAGGATGATCTCCATGTTGCGTCCCCTGTCTGGGTTCGCAACCAACCATGAATGGGAATGGTAAAGAGGGTGTTAACGACCCCGCTTGGGCCGCGTCAGGCGGCAAGTCCGACGTCGCGCGCGCCGCCCGTCTGCTCGGCCAGCCAGGCCTGGAACATCAGGATAGCCCACAGGGCCGGCGTCGAATCGCGCTCGCCGCGCAAATGCTGCTGCCAGCGCTGCTGCACCTGTTCTGAGTCGAAATAGCCCTCCTGGCCGAGCCGCGAGCGATCGATCAGCGATTCCGCCCACGGCCGCAGCGGCCCCTTGATCCAGTCGCCGACCGGGATTCCGAAGCCGGCCTTGGGCCGCTCGAACAGCGCCTGCGGCGCTTCGCGATAGAGCAGTTTGCGCAGGATCCTTTTTCCGCGACCGCCGGCCACTTTCATCGCGACGGGCACGCGCGCGGCCAGTTCGGCGACGCGATGATCGAGATAGGGAACGCGCGTTTCGAGGCTGACCGCCATTGCCGCCCGGTCGACCTTGCAAAGGATGTCGTCGGGCAGATAGCTGACCGCGTCGCAATACATCATCCGCAGCGCATCCGGCGCGCCCGGGCC
>JBQTJR010000060.1:0-8929 GCA_052386895.1 Sphingosinicella sp. | reverse complement strand
GCCCCCGCCACCGGGCGGATCGTCTCCGGCAAGATATTCTTGGTGCCTATCGAGTCCGCGGTGCGCATCCGCACCGGCGAACGGGGGAGCGACGCGATCTAGGGTTCGGACCCACCACCGGAGGCAGTCGTGACGGAGCGAAATTTGTTGGTCCGGCCAGGAGCGAGGAGAGGAACGATGTCCATCTATCGTGACCGACGATGCGACGAAGTCCGGTCGGCAAATTTCGCCCGCCGCGTCGCGGTCGGCCGGGGAAGGCGGCTGGCCACGTCGAAACCCTCGCCCGGGCTGTCTAGCCCGACTTTCGGGCCTCTCCTTGCCATCCATCCTTCCCCGGCCGATCCCGGCTACCTGCGGTAGTGGGTCCGAGCCCATGGCAACGCTGATGGACGAGACGCGCGAGACGGAGGCCGCAGGGCCGGACCGGGCGATGTTGGCGTCGATGGCGCCGGCGGAGATCCGCGCGCTGATGCAGACCCTGGGCTACCGCACCCAGCACGACCTTGCCGCGGCGATCGGGGTCAGCCGCTCGACCGTCAGCCTGTGGCTGGAGGGCAAGGTCGGGGTGCCGCGGCCGGTGGCGATGTTGCTGCGGATGCTGGTGGCGGCGCGAAGAAGGAGTTTTTAGCTTACCGCCCTCTCCCCGGCGGGGAGAGGGCAAGCCGCGCAGCGGCGAGGGTGAGGGGGTCCTTGGCCTGAATTGCTGCTTAGCGCCGGGGCGACTCCTTACTAACTCGGTTCCCCCTCACCCGGCGCCTTCGGCGCCACCCTCTCCCCACAGGGGAGAGGAAGACAAACGGGTGAATTGTTCACCTTGGCGAGTCGGTGGCTGGACGGACGCCGCCGCACGGCTTTTGATGCGCTGCACAATCTTTAGCCAAAGGACCGATTCGCATGGCCAGCGACACAGGCAGGATTTTGAAGGCGATCAAGGAGCAGGAGATCGAGTGGGTGGACCTGCGGTTCACCGACCCCAAGGGCAAGTGGCAGCATCTGGCGATGTGCGCCGGGGTGGTGAACGAGGACAATCTCACCGACGGCTTCATGTTCGACGGCAGCTCGATCGCCGGCTGGAAGGCGATCAACGAATCCGACATGATCCTGAAGCCGGACCTCGACGCCTGGTATGTCGACCCGTTCAGCGCGACGCCGATGGGGGTGGTGTTCTGCGACATCGTCGATCCCGGCACCGGCGAGCTCTACACCCGCGACCCGCGCGCCACCGCCAAGCGCTCCGAGGCCTACCTGAAGGCGAGCGGCAACGGCGACACGGTTTACGTCGGCCCCGAGGCTGAGTTCTTCATGTTCGACGACGTCCGTTTCGAGGACGGCTATTCGAGCTCGGGCTATTCGATCGACGACATCGAACTCCCGACCAATACCGGACAGAAATACGAGACGGGTAACCTCGGGCACCGCCCGCGCGCCAAGGGCGGCTACTTCCCGGTCGCACCGGTCGACAGCGCGATGGACATTCGCGGCGAGATGGTCGCGACGATGATCGAGATGGGGCTACCGATGGACAAGCACCATCACGAGGTCGGCGCCTCGCAGCACGAGCTGGGGCTGACGTTCGGCACGCTGACCCAGACCGCCGACCGCATGCAGGTCTACAAATATGTCGTGCACATGGTCGCGCACGCCTACGGCAAGACCGCGACGTTCATGCCCAAGCCGATCAAGTCGGACAACGGATCGGGCATGCACACCCACATGTCGGTGTGGAAGGGCGGCAAGCCGCTGTTCGCCGGCAACGGCTATGCCGGGCTTTCCGAGCTGGCCCTGTTCTTCATCGGCGGGGTGATCAAACACGCGCGGGCGCTGAACGCGATCACCAACCCGACCACCAACAGCTACAAAAGGCTGGTACCGGGCTTCGAGGCGCCGGTGCTGCTTGCCTATTCGAGCCGCAATCGCTCCGCCTCGTGCCGCATTCCCTACGGCGCCGGCGAGAAAGCGAAAAGGGTCGAGTTCCGCTTTCCCGACCCGCTCGCCAACCCCTATCTCGCTTACTCGGCGCTGTTGATGGCGGGCCTCGACGGCATCCAGAACCGGCTCCACCCGGGCGATCCGATCGACAAGAATTTGTACGACCTGCCGCCGCAGGAGCTGGTCGACGTGCCGACGGTGTGCGGATCGCTGCGCGAGGCGCTGCTGGCGCTCAGCGCCGACCGCGCCTTCCTGACCAAGGGCGACGTGTTCAGCGACGACCAGCTCGACGCCTACATGGAGCTGAGGTGGGAGGAAGTGATGCGCTGGGAGACGACGCCGGGCGCGGTCGAGTACGACATGTATTACAGCTCGTAAGCGGGCCGGGGGTTATTGCGCCAGACCGGGCGAAGGACGCTGGACCTGGGGCGCGCGCATCATCGGCGGCGGCTCGACCAGCGTGCCGCACAGTGCCGGATCGACCGGTGCGCTGCCCGCCAGCAGGCGGCGGCCGAACGCAGCGACCTGCGAGGCGCTGGGCGGATCGTAATGCGAAACCGCCGCCACGATGCTGCCGTCGGCCGGGTTGAACGACAGCTCGGCGTTGACGCCGAGCGAGCCGCCGCCGTGACCGGCGAAGCGCGTCCCCTGCGTATCCCACAGGTTGAAGCCGAAGCCGTAGCCGGCGGTCTCGCCGCGGCGATTGGCCGGGCCGGCGGCGCCGTTCATCGTTAGCAGCCGCGCGGTCGTCTCCGGCCGGGTCAGCCGGTTGGCGAGCAAGGCGGCGGCGAAGCGGGCGAGATCCTCGGCGGTGCTATAGGCGCTGCCTGCCGGGCTGGCGTAGCCGCCGCCTAGCGAGGGCGCCGGGCGGCGTTCGGCGGAGAGTTCGGCGCCGGGCGCCATCGAACGGCGGGTCAACGCCGTCGCCGCGTCCGACGGCCTGGTCGTGTAGGTGCGAGTCATGCCGGCGGGCGCCAGCACCTGCGCGGCGACATATTCGCTCCAGGTCCGGCCGCCCAAGCGCTCGATGACCGCGCCGAGCAGGACGTAGCCCGAATTGGAATAGGAACGCCGGGTGCCCGGCTCGAAGCGAAGCCCGTCGGCGACGGCGATAGGGAGCAGATCGGTGGCGGTGCGCGCCGCCGCCATCGCCGCGCGATTCTCGATCCGGGCATAATCGGCCAGGCCCGAGCTATGGGCGAGCAGCTGGGCGAGGGTGACGCGGCCGATCCCGGCGGGCAGATCGGGGAGATGGCGCCCGACCGGAGCGTCGAACGAAAGGCGGCCGGCATCGGCCAGCTGGCCGATGGCGACGGCGGTGAACATCTTGTTGAGCGAGCCGATATTGTGCGGCGTACCGGCGCTGGCATCGACGCCGCCATAGGCGCGCGACAGCAGTATCTTGCCGCCGGCGGCGATGGCGACCGCGCCGGCGAATTCGTCGCGGGCGGCCAGGGTCGCGGCGCATTGTGCGATCGCCTCGACCTGGACGGGCAACACCGCGGCCGATGCGGTGGTGAGGGGAAGAGCGGCGAAAGCGAAGACCGAAGCGATCAGGGAAGTTCTCATTTGACTACAATTGTAGTCAGTCAGTGAACCTCGTCTGAACGCGGTTCGCCAGATCAGGGGTTGGGCCCGCCCGGGAATCTCTCGCGCGCGATCGCGTGGGACGTGTCACTTTCGTCATCTTCGGTAGGATTGGGCGACGGCCAGCGGGGGGTGGCTGCCACCCAATCCTACACAGGCGGGCGTCCTGCGGCAGTTCGCTGCCGACGATTCACAATAAACGTGTCAAAGAGCCGATTCCGGAGCTATGGACGGTTAACACGTTTCTTGTCGGTTGTCAAGAAAGAGGAGGTGCTGCGCTGGGAGACGCCTCCCGAACACACCGGCGCGTCGCAACCGTGGCACCCACCCCCAACCCCTCCCTGGAAGGGAGGGGAGTCCCGGCGTGATGATCGCCATCGCCGCCGTATCGGTCGCCTGCGCCTCTGTCTAAGTCTCTGCACTGTGGCTAGCCACAAGTAAATCTTGGTTAGCCAAGATCGCCACTTTGTGCTACTCGGCCCGCCATGGCCCGCACCAATGAAGTTCAGCTCAATGTCCGATCGCGCCTGGCGCGCGAGCGCGCCACGGCCATTGCGCGCGAAACCGGGATGACGACCACCCGGGTCGTCGAGGAGGCGTTGCTCGCCTTCCGGCCGCAGGCCGCCAGCGACGTGCCGGCCGGGATGATCCGGAAAAACGGCATTCTGGTGGTGAAGGCTCGAGGCAAGCGCGTCACGTTGAAGCAAGCCGAGGCCGCGCTGCGGGCCTCGCGTCTCGAGCGAGGCTGATGCCAGGTCCGCGCGCGTTGCTCGACAGCAATGTCGTCATCGCCACGCTGGCCGAAACACACGAACATCACATGAGCTCGATCGCGCTTATCAAACAGACGGCCAGCCCTTCATACGCCATCGCGGCGCATTCCTACTCGGAGGCGTACCTCACGCTGACGCGACGAGACAGGATCGGTCCGTTTCGTTGGAACGCCAACAAGGCCTGGATCGCGCTCGAGGGCATCGCCGCGGTTACGGCGCTCGTCGGGCTGACTCCCAACCAGGCGATCAATGCGGTCCGCACATTTGCCGCGAGTGGGGGCACCGGTGCGCGGCTTTACGACCGGCTGATCGGCGAGGTCGCCGTGCAGAACCGCATCCCCCGGATCATCACCTGGAACGTGAAGCACATGCGGGGTCTGTTTCCGCAATTGGAAGTGGTCGATCCGCGTCAGGTTGTGCGATCGTGACGAGAGACAGACAGGATGCCGGCGCCTGGGAAGGCCGATAGCGATCAGTTGCGCTGTCACAGATACCCTTATGTCTATCGATACACCCGACGCCGGTGGGCGACACGCACGACGAGGATGAGCAGCCGCTTGTCCTCGATGCGGGCGATCACCCGGTAGTCGCCAATGCGCCAGCGCCAGAACCCGGCATGCTCGCCATGCAGCGGAGCGCCCAGGGTGCGCGGGTCGTCCAGGGAGGCGATGCGCCGCTCCAGGGTTTTCACGATCCGGGAGGCAGCGACCCGGTCGAGGTTGGCAAGGTCCTTCGCTGCCCCGGGCAGGAACTCAATCGTCCAGGCCAAGGTCGGCCTTCAGCCGCGCCAGCGGGATGGCGTCGCCTTCGCGGAAATCGGCCAGCCGCTGCTCGGCGATATAGACGTCTTCGAGGTCGTCGAGGTGGGCGGCGATCGCAGCCCGGGCATAAAAGCTCTTGGTCCGACCGGTCCGCGCGGCGAGCGCGGCCAGCCGGCGTTCGGTATCCTCGTCGAGCCGCAATGCGAGCATGAAAATCTCCTCGCTATACATGTATAGCAAAAGATTGGCGGGGGCAACCGCCCCGGCGGTGTGACAAACGTATCGGCTTTGGCTGGCTCGGGCGGCTAGAGAGTGCGAAACTGGAAGCGCAACAGAGTAAGGGGGGAAGCCGATGAAGGCTGGGCAATTCACGGGCCTGCTTGCGGCAGCCGCAATGCTGGCGATCTGGCCCGCGGCCGCGTCCGCCCAGCCGCTCCACTGGTACCGCGGCAACACCCACGCCCACACGATCAACTCGGACGGCAATCGCTCGCCCGACCTGGTCGTGCGCTGGTACCGCGAGCATGGCTATCATTTCGTCTTCATCACCGATCACGAGTTCGCCACCGACGTTGCGCCCCTGAATGCCATGTTCGGCGCCGCCGGCCGCTTCCTCGTGCTTCCCGGCCAGGAGATCACCCAGCGGAGCGAGGACCCGGCGCGGGCTTCGGCGCACCTCAACTCGCTGTTCACGACCCGGGTGATCTGGCCGGTCGGCACCCGCCGCTGCGTCGGCGGCAGCTGCGGCGCGCTGGCGCCGGCGGCGATGCCGCTCGCCGAGACCTTCCGCACCAACATCGCGGCGGTGCGGGCGCAGGGCGGCATCGCCCAGGTCAACCACCCCAATTTCCTCTGGTCGGTGCGGCCGGAAGACCTTGCCGGCATTCCCGACGGCACCCTGCTCGAGATCTGGAACGGCCATCCTTTGGTCAACAATCTCGGCGGCGGCGACGGCGCCGGTGACGTCCGCCCCGCGGCGGAGGGTTATTGGGACCGGCTGTTGAGCGCCGGCAGAATCGTGTGGGGCGTCGCGACCGACGACAGCCATGATTTCGGCGAGCCGCCCGACCCGGAGGGGGCCTTGCCGGGGCAGGCGTGGATCATGGTCCGTGCCGGCGAGCTGACGCCGGCGGCGATCCGGGCGGCGTTGGGGCGCGGCAACTTCTATGCCTCGACCGGCGTGACGCTGACCGACATATCCGTGAGCGATGCCGAGCTGGCGCTGACGATCGCCGAGCGCCGCGCCGGCACACACCGCTACGCGACGCGGTTCACCGGCCAGGACGGGCGCCTGCTCGCCGAGGTCGCCGGCACGACGCCGCGCTACCGTTTCACGGGTTCAGAAACCTATGTTCGCGCCAGCGTGATCGACAGCAATGGCAGGCGCGCCTGGACGCAGCCCGTGTTCCGGGACGGGCGACGGCAATAACCCAACAGCCCCTCCACCGCCTACGGTGGGCCCCCTCCCCTAGAAGGCCCCTCCACCATCCTTCGGATGGTCCCCCTCCTCGCGAAATCGCGGGGAGGATTATCAGTCCTCCAAAATCCGGCTGTGGCGCTTGGTGTCGCGCATGAAGAGGTAGGTGACGAGGCTGACGCCGATCATCGCGGTGACGTACCAGTAGAAGGCGCGCTCGATGCCGGCATCCTTGAACCAGAGCGCGACATATTCGGCGGTGCCGCCGAACAGGGTGTTGGCGAGCGCGTAGGGGAGAGCGACGCCAAGCGCGCGGATGTGCGAGGGAAAGAGCTCGGCCTTCACCACCGCGTTGATCGAGGTGTAGCCGCTGACGATCACCAGCGACGCCATCACCAGCAGCAGCGCGAAAATTGGATCGCGCACCTGCTCCAATGCGGTGAACAAAGGTACGGTGAACAGCACCCCCATGAAACCGAACGCGGCCATCACCGGCTTGCGCCCGATGCGGTCGGAGAGCGCGCCGAACGCCGGCTGGGCGCACATGAACACGAACAAGGCCGCGGTCATCACCCGGCTGGCGGTCTCGCGCGAGAAGCCCGAGGTGTTGACGAGGTATTTCTGCATGTAGGTGGTGTAGGCGTAGAAGGCCAAGGTGCCGCCGGCGGTCAGCGCCATCACCAACAGCGCCTCGCGGGGGTGATCGCGGAACAGGTTGGCGGTGGAGGATTTCGGCGCGTCCGAGGCCCTGGCGTTCTCGAAGCTCTGTGTCTCGGAGAGGCGGCGGCGGATCCAGTAGACCACCACCGCCAGCACCGCGCCGATCGCGAAGGGGATGCGCCAGCCCCACGCCTCGAGATCGGCCTCGCTCATCGCGAACTGGAGGACCAGCAAAACGGCGAGCGCGATCAGCTGGCCGGCGATCAGGCTGACATACTGGAAGCTCGACCAGAAGCCGCGCCGCTCGCGCCCGGCCATCTCGGACAGGTAGGTGGCGCTGGCGCCATATTCGCCGCCGAGGCTCAAACCTTGGAGCATGCGCGCGAGCGTCAGGATGATTGGCGCGGCGGCGCCGATCGCGGCGTGGGTGGGGACGAGCGCAATGGCAAGCGAGCCTGCACACATCAGGCTGACCGACAAAGTGAGGCCCGCCTTGCGGCCGCGATGATCGGAATAGATGCCCATGATCCACGCGCCGATCGGGCGCATGACGAAGCCGACCGCGAAGATGGCGGCGGTCGAGAGGAGCTGCGAGGTCTGGTCGCCGGAGGGGAAGAAGACCGGCGCGAAATAGAGGCCGAACGCGGCATAGATGTACCAATCGTACCATTCGACGAGGTTGCCGGCCGAGCCGCCGAGGATGTGGCGCAGGCGGTGGGCGGTGGTGGTGGGAGCGGATGGAGCGGCGGTCACTGCTCCTTATCGACATTGCAAGCGCAGCGAAGCAATCCAGTAATTCCATCGGCCTGCGACAAACACATGCAAACATGCTAGATGATGATCATGGACATCGAGAAGAGCGTGTTCGACAGTCCCGACGCGGAAGCCGAAGCCCAAGCCGACGCACGTGCGGAAACCGATATTGCCGCCGGCAGAGTGGTAAGCGACGGCGCCGTCAGGAAGTGGCTGCGCTCGTGGGGTCGAGGCAAGCCTATTCCGAGACCGCAAGCCGGCGATTGACTTGTACAGGATCGTCTGGGCCGAGGAGGCGGTCGCAAACCTCGATGCGATCGTCACCTATGTAAGCGCCTTCAACCCGGTGGCTGCGTCGCGGCTGGGTGAAAGCCTGATTGAGCTCGCCGACAGCCTCGCGGAATTCCCGGAACGCGGGCGCGAGGTCGGCGCCGGACGCCGTGAAATGACCGTCGTCTGGCCTTATGTC
This sequence comes from Sphingosinicella sp., assembly GCA_052386895.1. GTDB lineage: Bacteria > Pseudomonadota > Alphaproteobacteria > Sphingomonadales > Sphingomonadaceae > Allosphingosinicella. Next base: position 580 of record JBQTJR010000060.1, on the reverse strand, counting down.
CTTCGCTACCGCGTTGAAAGGGACACCGTGTACATCCTGCGCATCAGACATGGGGCGCGCGACAACGAACCGTAAGCGGTTAAATGCACTGTCACCGAAATTGGTGAGGCACTGAATCGGGACGAAGACTCGAACTCAGTTCCCCCTCACCCCGCGTCGCTTCGCGCCGCTGCCCTCTCCCCACTGGGGAGAGGGGAATTGCCCATCACACAGGTGAGGAACGCGATCGCGGTGCCGATGCACAGCTGCCAGGGGAAAGCGAGCGTCTTCATGACCGGCGGCAGGCCGAGCGTGTCGACCACCCAGGCCTGCATCAAAGCGATCGCGACGAAGCCGGTGTCGTCCACAGCGCGAACCACATGCGGACGATGACGACGATGACGAACAAGGTCGCGATGATTACCCGGCCGTCCCAGACGACCGTACGCCAGTGCCGCAGCAGCTTGTGGGCATTCAGCGCGATGTCACCCAGCGCCAGCGCGATCATCACCGAGAACAGCCCCAGCGCATATTCGAACGCGTTCATGCGATTTCGCCCCCTGTGCCTTCCCAAATGGGACTGGGGCGCTGCGCGCCCACC
>JBQTJR010000059.1:0-4152 GCA_052386895.1 Sphingosinicella sp. | reverse complement strand
GCTCGAGCTGGGCGCCTTGCTCGGCGGAGAGGCCGGTGGCGTCGAACAGCAAGGAGGCGATGCCCTGCTTCACCCGGCTCGATACCAGCCGCCCGGCCAGGCCGGCCTCGGTCAGCGCCGCCGCGATCGCGTCCTCGGTTTCGCTCATGCACGCGGCGATAGCCCGATTTGGGCAAGCGTGCACCGCCATCGTTCCGGCAGCGTTTCTTTGCCTTGAATCAGGGACTTGGCCCGGGCACTGCACCGCTACCGAATCATTCTGACCGGGGGAAAATAGATATGCGTTTCACTATCAAGGCTGCGCTCATCCTGAGCGCGGCAATGTCCACTACTGCGTTTGCTCAGTCCGTATCGACGGACGCCATGACCGCCGCCACGCCGGCCGCGGTCCAGCCGGCCTCGGCGACCGTCGAGGTCGTGCTGCCGGCGAACACCGACGTCCTGCTGCGGCTCACCAGCCAGCTTTCGAGCCGCAACCAGCGGATCGGCGACACCTTCCCGCTGACCGTCGTCCAGGACGTGGCGGTTGACGGCCATGTCGTCATCCCCGCCGGCACGCGCGCGATTGGCCAGGTGACCTGGCGCACCGGCCGCGGCAGCTTCGGCAAGTCCGGCAAGCTCGAAATCACCATGCGCTATGTCGAGCTCGATGGCCGGCGTATCCCGATTGCCGGCTTCCATCGCCAGGAAGGCGAAGGCAATACCGGCGCTACAATCGGCGCGGTCGTTGCCGCCGGCGTGGTCGGCGGCCTCATCGTCCAGGGCCGCACCGCGCGCATTCCCGAGGGCCAGGAGTTCACCGCCCGCACCGTCGATGCCATCCCCGTCGCCTTCTCGGCACAGGCGGGCTCGCCGGCCGCGATTGCGGCATCCTACGCACCCACCGCGGTCGCCAGCGAGGTAGGTCGCCGGCGCGACGCCCGCCCGCGGCGCGAGCGCGGCGGCAGCTGAGCCAGGCTGGAGGGGGCCGGCGGCGCGCCCGCTGCCGGCTCCTTTCAAGCCCGGAATATTTGCCCTTATTTTATTCGCAGACCTGTTCGCCAATCGCGCGCCCCGCCCGAGTGAACGGCAATAGATTTTGCTTTTTATATTCGGGCGGGCCCTGGCCGGGTCGGCTCCCCACTGTTCATCCTCGAAGCCGTTGATATAGGCGGCGCATGAAATGGCTGTTGGGGTGGTGGTCTCCCATCCGCATGATGAGCGATAATCGCGGCGGTCCGTGGGGCGCGGGCGGCGGCGATGAAGGCGGCGAGGGCGGCGGCGGCGATGGCGGCGGCCGCAATCCCTGGGGCCAGCCCGGCGGCGGCAGGCGGCGGCGTGCGGGGCGCACCGGCGAGGTTACCTCGCTCGACGATTTCCTGAAGAAGAGCCGCGAGCGGTTCGGCCGGCGTTTTCCGGTGGGCGGCGGCGACGGCCGGCCTTACTGGGCCTACGGCCTCGCCGCGTTCGTGCTGCTGTGGATCGCTTTCACCAGCATCCACCGCATCGGCCCGCAGGAACGCGGCGTCGTCACCATTTTCGGCGAATATGATCGCACCATCGTGCCCGGCATCGGCCTTTCCTGGCCGTCGCCGATCGGCCGGGTGCAGGTGGTCGATTTCGACCGCATCCGCACCATCACCATTCCCGAGAATAGCGGCACCGAGAATCTCATCCTCACCGGCGATCAGAACGTCATCGACCTTGCTTATTCGGTGCGCTGGAGCGTCCGCGATCCGCAGGGCTATCTGTTCCAGATCGCCGATCCCGAGGAGACGATCCGCGAGGTGGCGGAAAGCGTGATGCGGGCGGTGGTCGCGCGCGTCTCGCTCGAGGATGCGATCGGCGCCGGCCGCGGCGACATCGAGCAGAATGTCGCCCAGAACATGCAGCAATTGCTCGACGCCTATCGCGCCGGCATCTTCATCCAGGGCGTTTCGATCAACCAGTCGGGGCCGCCCTCCGCGGTCAACGAGGCCTTTCTCGAGGTCTCCGCCGCCCAGCAGCGCGCCCAGAGCACGATGAACCAGGCGCGCGCCTATGCGACCCAGATCACCGCCCGGGCGCAGGGCGACGCCGCCGCGTTCGACAAGGTTTATACCGAGTATCGTTCCGCGCCCGAGGTCACCCGCCGGCGCATGTACTACGAAACGATGGAGCGCATCCTGTCGCGCGTCGACACCACGCTCGTCGAGGCGCCGGGCGTCACCCCCTATCTGCCGCTGCCCGAGGTGGCGCGGCGGGCATCGCCGCAGCCGCAGGGGACGGGCCGGTGAGCAATATCCTTAGGAATCCGTTCGCGCTCATCTTCCTGGCGATCGTGGCGCTGATCCTGTTGGGAAGCACCTTCACCATTGTGCCCGAGACCAAGCAGGCGGTGGTCGTCCGCTTCGGCGAGCCGCAGCGTATCCTCAACCGCTATTTCGCCGGCGAACAGTTCGGCGACAGCGGCGCCGGCCTCGCCGTGAGGCTGCCTTTCTTCGACGGCATCGAATGGATCGACAAGCGCATCCAGTCGCTCGATATGGAGAACCAGCCGGTGCTGTCGACCGACCAGCAGCGTCTCCAGGTCGACGCGTACGCTCGCTACCGCATCGTCGACCCGCTGCGCATGTACATTACGGCCCGGTCGGAGCAGAATCTGACCGAGCAGTTGCGGCCGATCCTCGGCTCGACTCTGCGCAACGAGCTCGGTCGCCGGCCGTTCGCCTCCCTGCTCAGCCCCGAGCGCGGCGAGATGATGTCCAATATCCGCAACGCGCTCGACCGGGCGGCCATCCAGTATGGCGCGCGGATCGTCGACGTGCGCATCAAGCGCGCCGATCTGCCCGAGGGCACGCCGCTCGATTCCGCGTTCGAGCGTATGCGCACCGCCCGTGAACAGGAGGCGCGATCGATCGAGGCGCAGGGCCTGAAGCAGGCGCAGATCATCCGCGCGGAGGCCGACGCCCAGGCCGCCGCCACCTACGCCGGCGCGTTCAACCAGGACCCGGATTTCTACGATTTCTACCGCGCGATGCAGTCCTATGAAGCCAGCTTCATCAGCCCCGGTACCGCCCAGAATCCGCGCGGCCGCACCAGCATCATCCTGTCGCCGGACAACCAATATCTGCGCCAGTTCCGCGGCCAGGGACGATAGCGTGTTGTGCCGTTTCGGCGCGCCCGCCATTCAATTCCGGTTCAGCCGCCCCATCTAGTCGTCACGGCTAGGTGGGCCCGCCACATTTGTGGCGCAGGCATCAAGGAGGATCGATGCGTTACGTCTATGGAGTTACCGCCGCTCTGTTGCTCGGCGGCGCCGCCGCCACCCTGACGCTCGACGGCGCCGGCGCACAGCCGGCCCAGAACGAGCCTGGCACCATCGTTCCGCGCCCCGGCGTCCCTGGCAGCTTCGCCGACTTGGTCGAGCGGCTTGGACCGGCGGTGGTCAACATTTCCACCCGCCAGAGCGTGCAGATGCGCCAGCAGCGAGTGCCGCCGGGCTTCGAGGAATTCTTCCGCCGCTTCGGCGCGCCGGTGCCAGAAGGCGACGGCGACACCGTCACCCGCCGCGGCGGTTCCCTGGGCTCGGGTTTCATCATCTCCCCCGATGGCTATGTCGTCACCAACAACCATGTCGTCGCGCCGGCGCGACCCGACGCGGTGGTCGAGCAGATCACCGTCACCCTCTCCGACCGCACCGAGTATGAAGCGACCGTTGTCGGGCGCGACCAAATCGCCGACGTCGCGGTGCTGAGGATTAACCCGACCCGGCCGCTGCCGTTCGTGCGGCTCGGCGATTCCACCCGCGTGCGGGTCGGCGACTGGGTGGTGGCGATCGGCAATCCGTTCGGCCTCGGCGGCACCGTCACCGCCGGCTTCGTCTCGGCGGTGCACCGCAACATCAATGCCGGCCTCTACGACCGCTACATCCAGACCGACGCCTCGATCAATTCGGGCAATTCCGGCGGCCCGATGTTCGACCTGCAGGGCAATGTCATCGGCATCAACACCGCTTTGTTCTCGCCGACCGGCGGCAATGTCGGCATCGGCTTCGCCATTCCCGCCGAGCAGTTCAGCCCGGTGGTGGAGGCGCTGCGCCGCGGCGAGCGGGTGCGGCGCGGCTATATCGGCGTCGCGCTGCAGGACATCGACGAGAGCGTCGCGGCCGCGCTCGGCCTCGTGCGCAACCGC
>JBQTJR010000058.1:0-4317 GCA_052386895.1 Sphingosinicella sp. | reverse complement strand
TCCCGACCGTGCTCGCCCTGATCGCCTCGGCCGCCGCCATGCAGACGGACACAACTCGGGCCGCGCGCGAGACGTTCACCGGCTGCCTGCGCACCTACGTCAACCGCTCCGTGGCGGACCGAAAATCGCTGGAGGACTTCCAGCGCGAGTATCCGACGCAATGCTCCGCCCAGGAAACGGCTTTCCGGGAAGCGATCATCCGGCGGGAATCGGCTCTGCGCGCGACGCGGGCGAATGCCGAGGAGCAGGCCGGCCTCGAGGTCGAGGACGCGCGGATCAATTTCCGCGAACAATTCGAAATGGCGATCGAGCCGCGCTAGCGGCTGCGGATGAGTTAGGATGCGGCCCGCTCGCAACGGGCGTTGAGCGGCGCCGCGCGATAGTGCCATTCGGCGGAGCGTTCGCGGCCGCCGATCGTGCCTTCGATGCGGCCGAGAAGCGCCTCGCCGGCACGGCGGTAGATCACCCGCTGGGGAAAATCGTGCGCCCGATTTTCGAACACGACCTCGCCCGGCGACGCGCGCAGCAGCGGGAACTCGGCCGCCGCCTGGCCGCTCGGCAAGGCGAAGAAAGCAAGGCCGGTGCCCGAGCTGGCGGGGCCGATCCGGGTCTGCTCCCACGACAGGCGGCCGGTGGCGGAGACGGTCAGGCTGCTGCCGAGCATGATGCCGCCGCGCGGATCGCTCCAGGTCTCGGAAACCTCGCGGCCCGCCTCGCAGCTCAACCAATAGCCGGCGAGCCATTGAGGCGGGTTCGCCGCGGCTTGCACGGTCACCAACGCGATCAGCCAGGAAATCATGCGCCCTCCCCTTCCGCCTTGCCTGCGGCCGCGCGGTTCATAGCAAGGATACCAGGGCAAAGCCCCCGACCAACAAGCCCAAAGTGCTCCAGCCGACCAGGGTCAAGCGGCGCTCGATGAAGTCCTGCATCGGTTCGCCGTAACGCCTGAGCAGCCACGCGATAAGGAAGAAGCGCGCCGCCCGGGTGATGAAGGCGAGCAGCACGAACAGCAGGAAATTGAACTGGAAGAAGCCGCTGGCGATGGTGACCAGCTTGAACGGAATCGGCGTCAGTCCCTTGACCAGGATCACCGCCGCGCCCCAGCGGTCGTACCAGCCCTGGAACTCGCTCGCCGCATCGTGGGCGCCGTAGAGGTTGATCAGCCACAGGCCGACACTGTCGTAGAGAAAATAGCCGATCAGATATCCGAGCACGCCGCCGGCGACCGAGGACAGGGTGCAGACGGTGGCGATCCAATAGGCCTGGTCGCGGCGCGCCAGCACCATCGGCACCACCATCACGTCGGGCGGGATCGGGAAGAAGCTGCTTTCGCAAAAGGAGACGACCGCCAGCGAGCGGATCGCATGACGGTGCCGCGCCAGGCGCAGAGTCCAGTCGTAGAGCGAGCGAAACATCGGTGCGGCGTTAACCGCCTGCGCGGGCGTCGGATAGGGTCAGGCGGCGCGCTGCAGGAAAGCCGTCTCGCGTTCGACCCAGGGCTTGAAGCTGGGCCGGCCGAGGATCGAGTCGACATAGGCCTTCACCTTGGGGTGGCGGCCGGGATCGACGGAAACGTTGACGTGCCGGAGATTGGCGAACGGGCTGGCGACGGCGATGTCAGCCAGGGTCAGCCGGTCCTCGACCAGGAAGCCGCTGTCGGGGATCACCCGCTCGAGATAATCGAGCAAGGGCGGCAGCTCCTCGCATTCCGCCTTCGCGGCAATCGCCTCGTCGCCGGCCTGGCCGAGGAAGCGCGGCGCGACGATACGGTTGAAGAACATCTTGCCGCCGCAGGCGAACAGGATGGTGTCGGCGAATTCGTCGAACCAGATAGTGCGCGCGCGGGCGCGAGGCTCGGCCGGGATCAGCACCGGCTCGGGCCTGATCGCCTCGAGATAGAAAATGATCGCGGTCGAATCGGAAATGGCGAAGCCGTTCGCCGGATCGCGAAAGCCCGGCATCTTGCCGAACGGGCTCGCCTCGAGGAACTCCGGCTCCTTGTTGCCAAGGCCGCTCGGCTTCAATTCGACCTCGATGCCCTTTTCCGCCGCGAAAGCGAGCACTTTGCGCACGAACGGCGACAGCGACGAACCATAGACGATCATGCCGGAAACTCCCGCAGCAGGCCCGCTCGCGCTAGCGCCGCTGCGTAGCGGACGCAATCATGGCGCAGCCGCCGGGCAATCCGCAAAATGGGCGGTGAGCAGGCGGCGCCACGCTTCCTCGCCGCCGTCGCTGATGCCGGTCAAAAGCAGCCGGAAATCGCGATAACCGGGATGATTGGGCAGGCCGAACCGGGCCTCGAGCACATGGCCCCCGGCCGCGTCGAACCAGAGCGGGCCGCCGCGATCGCCAAATGCCGGCCCGCCAACCTCGAACCGCAGTGCGCGCCGCCCGAGATGAAATTCCTCGCCGGCAAAGCGCGCATCGGCGCGACCGAGGTAGCGCAGCGCCTCACGCATGTCGCCCTCCGGCCAGATCAAGGGCACGCCGAAGCTGAACGACGCGCGCGGATCCGCGCGGTAGGGATTGGTGACAGTGAGGCTGGCGAGGTCAAAATCGTAGATGTGCCATGGCTCGTCCGGCACGCCGACGCTCAGGCGAAGCGTTCCCTCCGGTAGCTCGACCCGAGCGAGGAGCTGCCGGCTCGCGCGGTCGTGCTCGAGCCAGGCGAAATCGCGATGACCTGCGTCGGGCAATAGCCGGCCGCCGGTCAGCCGCCGCGCCTGGCCAGCAGCAAGATCGAGCTCCGCCGTGACGAATGCGGCGTCGGTGCAGCGGGTGCGCATCTTGGTTACCTCGACGCGAGTCAAAGATGCGCGGAAGACGTGGATCCGTTCCGCTTCGCTGCCGTCGCTGTTGCTGCGAACGTAGGAATAAATTCGCCCGATCCGATCGGCGGGCGGGCCGCTCGCGGCAACGCAGCCGGCCAGCGCGAGCGCCGCAAGCAAGGACAGTGCCCGCGCGGTCACTGGTTGGAATTGGCGTCCGGCACGCCGAACGCGGCGATGGTCATCAACAGGCTGCCGAACAAAGCGTCGCCACGGATGAAGTCGAGGCTTTCGACGCGCCGGTCGGCCCGGTGCAGCCGCGGTGGATGTCATCGTTTCCCCCTCGCCGCATTTTCGCGCATCGGGCGGCATGATTGCAAGCCGAGTGTTTCGATGGACCCCGCTCGTGCGGCAACGTAAAACCCAATAGGTTAGGGCTGGGGAATCACATGAGGACTCGCATCCGCGAGGTTCGGCGCAACCGCAACCTGACGCTACAGCAAGTGGCGGAGCGCTGCGAGCCGCCAACGACGGCGCAGACGATCGGCCGCCTCGAGACGGGAACGCGAACCGTTTCGGTGCGCTGGCTCAACCGCATCGCCAGCGCGCTCGGTGTGCAGGCGGCGGACCTGGTGCAGCTGCCGGACATCGCCGACATGCCGATCATCGCCACCATCGACCACGAGGGCGCGCACTTGCCGCGCCGCGAGGCGGTGGCGGTGATGCCGCGACCGGAGCCGGGCCTGGTCGCGGTCGCGGTCGCGTCGAGTGTCGGTGATTATCGCAGCGGCGATGAGGTCTGGCTGCGCCGCATCGGCCAGGCGGATTATGGCGGTGCGATCAACCGCGACGTGCTGGTACCGCGTCCCGGCGGACGATTCCTGTTCGGTCGGCTGCTCGATCACGACGGCGAGCGACTGCTGATCCTGCCGACCGGAGCCGGAGCGCGCCAGACAGTGATCAGCGACCCGGAATGGCTGGCCGTAGCGGTGAAGCTGGTACGTAGCCTGTAGGGCGCGTGCTTGCCCGTCTTGGCGGGCAATGGCAGGGGAATGAATCCAGGGCGCTTAGCTCAGCTGGTAGAGCATCTCGTTTACACCGAGAGGGTCGGCGGTTCGAGTCCGTCAGCGCCCACCATCCTTCGCTTCTTGCGCAGCTTCAGATGGCAAACCAGTCGATTCATCGGAGCGAAGGGTGGCCCGGGATTTCCCCAAATAACGGTGCACTGTTGTCTAATTGATTTGCATCGGCCGTTGGCTCCCAACCTTTGCTGCCCATTGGCTATGGTTGTCTCCGAGGTCGCGGGAGGGCGTTGGCGCCACTGGCTTCCCGAGCCTCATGATCGCGTCCAGGCGGCAGCTTGATTGACGTCTCTGTGTCACCGACGGGGTCCGTGAGGCCCCTGCAGTGCATGCGAGGTCGTCAGGCCCAGCGGAACCGGCTTTCCGCCAGCCAGAGCCGATGCAGCAGGATGGCGAGCTTGCGGGCAACGGCGACGCGGGCTCGCTTGTGGCCCTTGGCGGCGGCCAGCCGCCGGCCCCAGCTC
>JBQTJR010000057.1:0-20155 GCA_052386895.1 Sphingosinicella sp. | reverse complement strand
GCCTGGGTCCCACCAGTCGGCGGCAAGCTTCCCGAAATGCTCTGCCTGGGCGGGGTCAATGGTGGTCGGCGTCGGCATGCGGAATTTCCCTTGCACGCAACGCCGCGGAAGAAAAAGGGGAGGCCGGATGGATCATTTCCAGCTCCAGGACGGCATCGTCCATTGCGAAGCAGTGCCGCTGCCGGCGATCGCGGCGGCGGTGGGCACGCCGGTCTATGTCTATTCGACCGCGACAATGCTCCGTCATGTCGACGTGCTGCGCGCCGCATTGGAGCCCCTGCCCGATCCCCTGATCGCCTATGCGGTCAAGGCCAATCCCAACGCCGCGGTGCTGTCGACTCTGGCCAAGCGCGGGCTCGGTGCCGACATCGTTTCGGGCGGCGAGTATCAACGCGCCCGAGCCGCCGGCATCGCGCCGGAAAAAATCGTCTTTTCCGGCGTCGGCAAGACCGAGGATGAGATGAGGCTCGCGCTCCAAAGCGGGCTCTTCCAGTTCAATCTCGAATCGCTCGCCGAGGCAAAGACGCTTTCGCAGGTCGCGGTTTCGCTGGGGCGCGAGGCGCCGGTCGCGTTCCGGGTCAATCCCGATGTCGCCGCGGGCAGCCATGCCAAGATCAGCACCGGCGCGGCCGGCAACAAGTTCGGCATTGCGCTGGGCGAGGCGCTGCCGGCCTACAGCCAGGCGGCGCAATTGCCCGGGCTGAGAGTGCAGGGCGTCGCCGTCCATATCGGCAGCCAGCTGATGAGCCTCGCTCCGCTGGCAGCGGCGTTCGAGCGGGTCGGCACGCTGATCGGCGAGCTGCGCGGCGCCGGGCACGCCATTCACGTCGCCGACCTCGGCGGCGGACTCGGCGTGCCCTACGATCCGGCCGCGCCACCGCCACCCACCCCCCAGGAATATGGGGAGATGGTCAAACGGGTGACCCGAGGGTGGAACGCGCGGCTGGTATTCGAACCGGGACGGCTGATCCTCGGCAATGCCGGCGTGCTGTTGGCGCGGGTGATCCGCCTCAAGCCTGGCGCGCATCATCCCTTCCTGGTCGTGGACGCGGCGATGAACGACCTGATGCGGCCGGCACTCTACGAGGCCTGGCACGCGATCGAGGCTGTCGAGCCGCGCGGTGGCCGAATGACCGCCAACGTGGTTGGGCCGGTGTGCGAGAGCGGCGATACCTTCGCCTCCGCGCGCAAACTGGATGCTCTGGAGGCCGGGGAATTGCTGATCTTCCGCACCGCCGGCGCCTATGCCGCGGCGATGGCCAGCACCTACAACAGCCGGCCGTTGACCCCGGAAGTGCTGGTCGACGGTGCGAAATGGGCGGTGGTGCGCGAACGCCAGCCGATCGAGGCGCTAATCGCGCAGGAGATCGTTCCCGACTGGCTGGCGTAGCCAGCATGGGCCCTAATTGCGACGTCCGATGGACGTCGCAGCCCCAATCCTTGCCATAGGACCGGCCGCTTCGTACCCGCCGACCCATGGCGCGGATCGCGATGAAGTTCGGCGGCACGTCGATGGCCGGCATCGAGCGCATCCGCCACGTCGCCGGCCTGGTCGAGCGCGAAGTGAAAGCAGGAAACCGGGTTGCGGTAGTGGTGTCGGCGATGGCCGGCGAGACCGACCGCCTGATCCAGCTCTGCCGCGAGGCGGCCTCGCTCTACGACCCGCGCGAATATGACGTGGTCGTCGCAAGCGGCGAACAGGTGACCAGCGGCCTGCTGGCGATCACGCTGCAGGGCATGGGATTGAATGCGCGCTCCTACATGGGCTGGCAACTGCCGATCCGCACCAGCGGCCACGCTGCCGCCCTGATCGAGGGGATCGACGTCGCGGTGCTCGAGCGGGTGTTCGACGAGGCGGGAATCGCCGTCATTCCCGGTTTCCAGGGGGTGGCCGACGATGGCAGCCTGGCGACCCTGGGCCGGGGCGGCTCCGATACGTCGGCAGTGGCGCTGGCGGTGGCGATGGCCGCCGACCGCTGCGACATCTACACCGACGTCGACGGCGTCTATACCACCGATCCGCGGCTGGTGCCGCGGGCGCGCAAGCTCGACCTCGTTACCTATGAGGAAATGCTCGAGCTGGCGAGTGTCGGCGCCAAGGTGCTGCAGACCCGCTCGGTCGGGCTGGCGATGCGGCATCGATTGCCGTTGCGCGTGCTGTCTTCGTTCGAGGACAAGCCCGGCACGTTGATCGTCGGCGAGGACAGGATCGGGGATTTTGCGATGGAACGCCACCTCATCACCGGCATCGCCCACGACCGCGGCGAGGCGCGGATCACGCTGGCCGGCGTGCCCGACCGGCCCGGCAGCGCCGCCGCCATCTTCGGACCGCTCGCCGATGCTAGGGTCAATTACGACATGATCGTCGAGAGCGTGCCGCGCGCCGGCGAGAAGAGCGACATCGCCTTCACCGTACCGCGCGTGGCGCTGGCGCAGGCGGCAGACGTGCTCGAAAAACACAAGGCCGAAATTGGCTTCGAGGCGATGCTGACCGACGCGCAGGTCGCCAAGATCAGCATCGTCGGCGCCGGTATCCGCAGCGATCCCGAGCTGGCGGCGCGGATGTTCCGGACCCTGGGCGAGCGCAAGATCGACCTGCTCGCGATCAGCGCCAGCGAGATCAAGGTCTCGGTGCTGATCCCCGAGGACTATACCGAGCTGGCGGTGCGCGTGCTGCACACCGCTTTCGGGCTCGACGTGGAGGTCGAATGACCAGCGAAGTGATCCAGGCCGCGAAAAAGGCCGCGGGCGAAACCGGCGTCGGTTACGAACGGCTCGAGCGGCTGATGCAGCGCGGCACCGAATTCCTCGGCTGCGAGGTCGCGATCCTGGGCGGCGCGATGAGCTGGATCTCCGAGCGCCACCTGGTGTCGGCCCTTTCCAATGCCGGTGCGTTCGGCGTGATCGCCTGCGGGGCGATGACCCCGGACCTGCTCGACACCGAGATCGCCGAGACGAAGGAGCGCACCAAGCGATCGTTTGGCGTCAATTTGATCACCATGCACCCGGCGCTTAACGAGCTGATCGACACCTGCGTCCGCCACCGGGTCAGCCACGTCGTGCTCGCCGGCGGGCTGCCGCCGGGCGGGGCGATGGAAAAGATCAAGGCCAGCGGCGCAAAGCTGATCTGCTTCGCTCCGGCGCTGGCGCTCGCCAAGAAGCTGATCCGCTCGGGCGTCGACGCGCTGGTGATCGAGGGGATGGAGGCGGGCGGCCATATCGGCCCGGTTTCGACCTCGGTGCTGGCGCAGGAAATCCTGCCGCCTTTGTCGGGCGAGGTGCCGATCTTCGTCGCCGGCGGCATCGGCCATGGCGGGCTGATCGCCGGCTATCTCGAAATGGGCGCGGTCGGCGTCCAGTTAGGCACCCGCTTCGTCTGCGCCCATGAATGCATCGCCCATCCCGAGTTCAAGAAGGCGTTCATCCGCGCCGCGGCGCGCGACGCGATCACCTCGGTGCAGATCGACCCGCGGCTGCCGGTGATCCCGGTGCGGGCGCTGAAGAATCGCGAGATGGAATCGTTCGCGAGAAAGCAGCGCGAGGTCGCCGACCTGCTCGACCGCGGCGAGGTCGAGATGGGCGAGGCGCAGCTGCAGATCGAGCATTACTGGGCGGGCGCGCTCAAGCGGGCGGTGATCGACGGCGACGTCGAGACCGGCTCGGTGATGGCCGGCCAGTCGGTCGGGATGGTCAAGGAAGAGCAGCCGGTCGCGGCGATCATCGCGCAGCTGATCGACGAAGCGGCGCACGCGCTCGAACGCCGGTCGGCACACGCCTAGCTAATCGTCGTAAGCGAGCCAAATCACCGTATCCAGTTCAGCAAGATTTTTCGCTGGATGATTCGGGTTTTGAGATAGCGAGAAGCGAAGCCGAAGAGCGAGGTCGAGGTATTTGGCCCCTTCCGAGAGGCCAGCGGCTCCTCGAAATTTCACATCCGCCAAATACCGATGAACGGGCCGGTTGATGACGGGATACTGCTTCGGAAACTCGAGACAGAGCATCTCCGACAGGAATGCACGTCGGGTGGGCACCCCGGCGGTGGACAGCGCATCGATCTCTTCGACCACTACATCGTCGCGTCGAGATGCGGGAGCGTCCACAATCCGCACAAAGCTTTTACACAGCCTTCTAAAGTTGGATTTGCTCCCTGACCGCTCCCAACCCTTCCCTTGCAGGCGGCCCCCAGCTTCATTTCCCCAATGCTCCGGAAGCACGTTATAGAATTGTGACGAGCTAACCTGACCGGCTGCGCAGCGCCGAAACAGGTCGAGAAGTTCTTCGCGATTTCGGCGATGCTGGCGAAGAACCTCCCTGCGCGCGCGAACAGCCGCCACCGAGCCGCGCGGTCGTGGAAGCCTGATCGTTTTGAACTCGGATTTTGCGTTACTCGATGGCTCGCTGCCCCCGCGCTTCGCTGGCACCTTCGCTTCTTCATAATTGGCCAGCCAATCCTTGGACACCGGCACCGAAAGCGTTGCTATGGCGTCGATCCAATCTCTTGCGCGAACGAACTCATCTTCGTCGATTTCGATAACGACATTGGCTTCATAGTTACTCTCGAACGCTGCGCTTGAGAGGTTGGAAGAGCCAATTATTGCGTAGCATTTCCCGTCGTTTTCTCTCCAAAACACAGCCTTGGGATGGAAGCCCATAATCTGGTCGGCAACGCGGAAGTGCACACGGTGGCGTTTCGGAAGCCACCCCAGCACGGATTCACAGGCCGCTTTGCGCGTGATCCCAAAATCCTTTCCCACAATCATCCGAAAGCGCTCGCATTTCGGATTAAGATCAACGTCGCGGCTCCAATTTGTCAGGTAGGCGCTGACGACGAGTAGCTCCTTTGCAGAGCTTACGGCTCGCCGGTAACTCTTGGGGAGTGAGCATGCTTCGTGTGGCGCGTGGAGAACCAATTCCATGCGGTTGCGCTTATCCCAAACGCGACTTGGATGGAGGAGCGAGAAACCGGGCTCAGTCAGTCCCAAGGCAAAGCGGTCACGGGCCATGTGCCAGACAAGGAGTTCACTCGATACTCGCCGGCCGCCAATCAGATAGTTTTGGCGTAGCAGGCGATGGCTAGCCGAGTAGGACCACCGCCTCGGCCGAACGGGATAGCCGGCATTGGAAGGCTGCTGCCTTTCTGATAGCCGCTTTTCATGCCCACCTCCGCCGCGTCAGCCCGGGAGATCCTGACCGGATTGCACGACGTGATGGCGTCGCGGGCAAGCGCCCAGGCGAAGCTCAACAAGGTGGTCAAGATCATCGCCGAGGCGATGAAGAGCGAGGTCTGCTCGATCTACCTGCTGCGCGACGGACTCCTGGAACTGTTCGCCACCGTCGGCCTCAACCAGCAGGCGGTGCATGTCACCAAGCTGGCGATGGGCGAGGGCCTGGTCGGCACCATCGCGCGCGAAGTGGCGGTGCTCAACCTCGACGAGGCGGCGAACCACCCCGAATTCGCCTACCGGCCCGAGACCGGCGAGGAATTGTACCACAGCTTCGCCGGCGTGCCGATCGTGCGCAAGGAACGCGCGATCGGGGTGCTGGCGGTGCAGCATGCCGAACCGCGCGCCTATGACGATATCGAGATCGAAGCGCTGCAGACGGTGGCGATGGTGCTATCCGAGCTGATCGCCAATGCCGGGCTCGCCGACCGCGCAGCGGCGGCAGCAGCGGAGAGCCGCGATTCGGGCATGGAGCGACTGGTCGGGCAGAAGCTGGTGGTCGGCATGGCCAGGGGTTTCGCCGTCTTTCACCAGCCGCGGGTGCTGATAGAGCATACCGTCGCCGAGGACATCGAGGCCGAGCGCCACCGCGTCTATGCCGCGTTCGGGCGGATGCGCGAGCAGATCGACGCAATGATGACCCACGCCGATTTCGGCACCGCCGGCGAGCACCAGGAGGTGCTCGAGACCTACAAGATGTTCGCCTATGACGAGGGCTGGTCGCGGCGGATCAACGAGGCGATCGACAGCGGCCTCACCGCCGAGGCGGCGATCGAGCGGGTACGCCAGCGCATGCAGATGCGGATGCGCGAGATCCAGGATCCGCTGCTGCAGGACCGGATGCACGACCTCGACGACCTCTCGAACCGGCTGCTGCGGATCGTCTCCGGCCAACTCGGCACCGCCGCGCAGGCCAGCCTGCCGCAGGACGCGATCCTGGTGGCGCGCAACCTGGGGCCGGCGGAATTGCTCGAATATGACCGGCGCCGGCTGAAAGGGGTGATCCTCGAGGAAGGCTCGCTGACCGCCCACGTCATCATCGTCGCGCGGGCGATGGGCGTGCCTGTGATCGGCCGCATCCGCGACGTCCGCCAGAAGCTGAACGAGGGCGACCCGGTGCTGCTCGACGGCAGCGAAGGCGTGGCGCTGGTGCGCCCCACCCCGGCGATCGCGCGCGCGTTCGATGCCCGGCTCGAGGCCACCCAGAAGCGCCGCGCCGAATATGCCGCGGTCAAGGACCTGCCGGCCGAGACCAAGGACGGCGTACGCGTCACGGTGATGGTCAATGCCGGCCTGCGCGCCGACGTCGCCGCGCTCGGCATGACTGGCGCCGACGGCATCGGCCTGTTCCGCACCGAGTTCCAGTTCCTCGTCTCGGCGACGATGCCGCGGCGCGAGGCGCAGCAGCGGCTGTACCGCTCGGTGCTCGAAGCCGCGGCCGGCAAGCCGGTCATCTTTCGCACCCTCGACGTCGGCGGCGACAAACAACTGCCCTATCTGCACGCGCCGGCGAACGGCGAGGAGAACCCGGCGATGGGCTGGCGGGCGCTGCGCCTCGCGCTCGACCGCGACACCTTGATGAAAGCGCAGGCGCGGGCGCTCCTAGAAGCGGCGGCCGGGCGCGAGCTCGACATCATGTTTCCGATGGTATCCGAGCCGTGGGAGTTCGACGAGGCGAAGGCCTTGGTCGAGGCGCAACGCGGCTGGCTGAAGGCGAACAAGAAACCGCTGCCGAAGCGCATCCACTACGGCGCAATGCTCGAGGTGCCGGCGTTGGCCGAGACGCTCGACCTCTTGCTGCCGAAGATCGATTTCATGTCGATCGGCACCAACGACCTTACCCAGTTCCTGTTCGCCGCCGACCGCGCCAACCCGCAGCTCGCCGAGCGTTACGACTGGCTGTCGCCGGCGATCCTGCGCTACCTCAAGCGCGCGGTACGCGCCGCAGACCAGGCCCGCGTGCCGGTGGCGGTGTGCGGCGAAATGGGCGGGCGCACGCTGGAGGCGATGGCGCTGATCGGAATCGGCGTCAGAAGGCTGTCGATCACGCCGATCGCGGTCGGGCCGATCAAGGCGATGATCCGCTCGCTGGACCACAAGGCGGCGACGCGGTTGCTCGACAAGCTGCTCAAGGAACCGCCGAAGAATATCCGCCAGGCGCTTGCCGACTGGGCCGGGAAAAGGAAGGTGACCCTCGCTTAACCCTCTCGCTCCTAACAGGTAGCGGTTGACAAAACTCGCCAAGAGCGACGACACACGTCCCGGACCCGAGGGTCCAGACCCTGAGCTTTGGGGAGGCGGGGGATTTTGACCGAGCTTGAGGAAGGCGTCGAGCCAGGGCCCTCGTCGATCGGCGAACGGCTGCGCCTGGCGCGCGAGGCCGAGGGGCTCAAGATCGAGGACGTCGCCGACCGCACCCGTATCCCGATCCGCCACCTGCTGCACATCGAGCGCGGCGAATGGGACGCGCTGCCAGCGCCCACCTACTGCGTCGGCTTCGCACGCTCCTATGCCACCACCGTCGGCCTCGATGCGGCCGCGATCGGGCGCGAGCTGCGCGAGCAGCTCGGTGACACGCGCAGCCGCCAGATGCCGATCGATTTCTTCGAGCCGGCAGACCCGACGCGGGTGCCGCCGCGCTGGCTAGCCTGGGTCGCGGCCATGCTCGCAATCGTACTGGTCACCGGCTACCTGGTCTGGCGCAGCACGCTCGACGCGGAGAGGGAGCCGGAAGTGGTGCCGCCGCCGCAGGCGAGCGCCCCGGCCGCGCCGCGGCCCGCGCCTTCCATGCTGACGCCGCAGAACGCCATCGGACTGCCAGTGACGCTAGTGGCGACCGAGGAGGTTTGGCTGCGAATCGACGAGGCCGCTACCGGCGCGCCCTTGTTCACCGGCATCGTCGGCGCCGGGCAACGCCTGGCTGTACCGGCGAGCCAGCGCCCAGTGCTGCGCACCGGCCGCCCGCAGGTGCTGCGGGCAATGATCGGGGTGCGCGACATCGGGCCGCTCGAGCCGGCCGAGCGGTTCGTCGCCGATGTCAGCCTGCTGCCGCAAGACCTGGTCGCGCGCCAGCAGGCCCAGGCCGCGCCGGCGCCGAGCGCAACACCGCCCGTGGCTGCCGCTGCACGGCCTACGCCACGGCCGCAACGTTCGTCGGCTCCGCCGCGGCCGCCTGGACTGCCGCCCGGCGCCGTCGTCCAGCCACTGCCACAATCGCCGTCGGCCGAGCCGCCGCCGCCTCCACCCGAGCCGCAATAAACAGGATTCACGACCCGACTAAAATCGCCTAAGCCGATTCCTGTGGAGCCGGTCCCGATTTGGCTGAATCGGGACCAACTCGATAGACTTTGTTTGCCGTGGTTTCCGGATCGTCGGATGTTCCTTCCGACCTGAAATCACTCTGGGCGGGGTTGTGGCGATGCGTGCTTTCCTGATGAGTTTCATCCTGTTGGCCGGGCTGGCGGGCGCTTCCGCGGCAGCGGCGCAGCAGCGTACCGAACCGGTCGAGCGGCGGCTCGACCGCATTGAGCAGGAATTGCGGGCGGTGCAGCGGCGGGTGTTCCCCGGCGGGCGCGCGCAATTCGTGCAGCCGGAGAACCAGCCGGCGCAACCTCCCGCCGACGGCAGCCCAGCCTCGGGCGATGCGCTCGCCAGCCTGGCGGCGCGGGTCGACGCGCTCGAGACGCAATTGCGGGTGCTGACCGGCCAGGTCGAGGAGCAGGGCTTCCGATTCCGCCAGCTCGAGGAACAGATCACCCGGCTGCGCGCCGATCTTGACGCGCGCACCCTGCGCCAGGAGCCGCCACCGCCGCGGCCGACGCCACCGCCGATGCGCCAGCCCGATCCGGAGCCGCCTGCGACCTCGCCGGCGCGGCCGCAGCCCTCGGCCACCGACGCCGCCGAGGAAGCCTATAATGCCGGCTTCCGGCTGTGGGACGCGGGCCGCTTCGCCGAGGCGCAGCAGGCGCTCGACGCCGCCGCGACGCGCTACCCAAGCGGCCGATGGACGAGCTGGATGCGCAACTTGCAGGGCCGCGCCTATCTCGATGACAACAAGCCGGCGACGGCGGCGCGCATCTTCCTCGCCAATTACCAGAACAATCCGCGCGGCGAGCGGGCGGCCGACAGCCTCTATTTCCTCGGCCAGGCGCTGGCTCGGCTGAATCGGCGCACCGAGGCCTGCCGCGTCTATGACGAGCTGGCGCAGGTCTATCCCAACATGCGCGACTGGCTGAGCGAGCGGCTGCCGCGGGCGAGGACCGACGCGCGGTGCGGGAGCGCGTCCCGCGCCCGCTAATGGGCGGCGACGCTAAGCAGGCCGAACGATTTCGCGGCGACCTCGAGGCGCTTGGCGCGGCGCCAGGCGACAGGCTCGGCATTGCCTTGTCCGGGGGGCCCGACAGCGTCGCGTTGCTGCTGCTGGCAGTAGACGCGCGCCACGGTGAGGTTGAGGCGGCAACGGTCGATCACGGCCTGCGCCCCGAGAGCGCCGAAGAGGCTGCCTTCGCCGGTCGCCTTTGTCAGGCGCTGGCCGTGCCGCATGCGATCCTGCGCCCGGCGGAACCGATCACGGGCAGCGTCCAGGCCGAGGCGCGCAGGGTCCGTTACGCCCTGCTCGAGGGCTGGCGGCGCGAGCGCGGCCTTAACTGGCTGCTCACCGCCCACCATGCGGACGACCAGGCCGAGACGTTGCTGATGCGGCTCAATCGCGGTGCGGGACCAGGCGGGCTGAGCGGCATCCGGGCGGTGAACGCGCGGGTGATGCGGCCGTTGCTCGGCTGGCGGCGGGCGGAGCTGACCGACATCGTGCGGCAGGCCGGGATCGAGGAGGTCGCCGACCCGAGCAACGAGGACGAGCGCTACGACCGCGCCCGTATCCGGCGCCAGCTTGGCGAGGCGGACTGGATCGACCCGGCGGCCCTTGCCCGCAGCGCCGGCGCGCTCGGCGCGGTCGAGGAGGCGCTCGCCTGGGCGACGGAAGAGGTTGCCGGCGAGCGCCTGCGCATAGGTGCGGACGAGGTGACGATTGACCCGTCAAACCTGCCCACCGAGCTCAAGCGTCGGCTGCTGCTCAGGGCCTTGCGGGCGATCGCGCCGGATGCCGATCCGCGCGGCGAGGAAATGGGGCGGCTGCTGGCGGTGCTCGAGGGCGGCGGGACCGCGACGCTGGCGGGCGTCAAGGCGAACGGCGGCGCGACCTGGCGGTTCGCCAAGGCGCCGCCGCGCAAATCAGGCCGAGGCGGTGGCGCGGGGGCGAACCGCGCGAATTCCTAAAGGAAAACGCAGCAATTTCTCGCCGACGACTACCAGCGCCTCGGCGCGGCCGCCGGCGGCGCCGAGGATCGCCGGATCGCCGGCGTCGAGCCCGCCGGTAAGGCTGCCGAACGCCGGCAGGATCAGCTTGCGATCGCTCACCACGAAGCAGCGGCGCGAGACGGAACGGCCGCGCTGGGTGACGTGCAATTTCGGATGGAAGTGGCCGGACAATTCCGGCCGCGCCTCACCAGGCCGGGCTTCGTGGCGCAGCACCAGCCCATCCACCTCGGCCTCGTCGACGATTTGCCCGCCGCATTGGTCGGTTATCCCGGGATCGTGGTTACCGACGATCCAGGTCCAGCGCGTGCTGCCGGTAAGGCCGGTGAGTATTTCCCGCGCGGGTCCGGGCAACCGCTCGCACCCTTCAGAATCGTGAAAGCTGTCGCCGAGGCACCAGATTTCCTGTGCCCTCGTCGCCGCCGCGAGCGCGGCGAGATCGGCGAGCGTAGCGAGCGAATCGTAGGGCGGCAGCATCTGCCCCAGCCGGGCGAACCAGCTCGCTTTTTCGAGGTGGAGATCGGCGACCAGCAGCGCCTTTCGCGCCGGCCAGAACAGGGCCCCCTGCGGCAGCACGAACAACTCGATCCCGCAGAACGAAAAGCGAACCATGGCCCTGGCTATAGGCGCCCGGCCCCATGCGTCAATCGGCCGGCCCGGACTTTCCCTTCGATAGCCAGGGCTCGATGAACTTGATCATGGTGAGCAGCAGGAAAGCGAGGCCGCCGCCGACGATCACCAGGCCGTACTGGCCACAGCCGCAGGCGATGCCGACCGCCGCCGCGACCCAGATATTAGCGGCGGTGGTCAGGTTGACGACGTTGGCGTTGCGCACGAAGATGACGCCGGCGGCGATGAAGCCGATCGCCTGGCTCAGGCCCTGCACCGCGCGCAGCGGGTCCGGCAGGAAGCCGCGCTCGACCAGTTGCGCCGCCAGCATCAGCGACGACAGCATGATCATCGCCGAGCTCAAGGCGACGAGCGCGTGGGTGCGCAGGCCGGCTTCCTTGCCGCGCAGCTGGCGGTCGAGGCCAAGCAAAAGACCGATCAGGGCAGCGCTGCCGAGCCGCAGCAGCAGTTCCTGCCAGGAGAAAACGGCGAGCGGGTCGGCGGCGAGCATCGCCTGCAAATACAGGAAAGGCGCCGACAGGGCGACCCGCCGGCGCCTTCACTGGTGAGCAAGCGTGATTAAGCGCTCTGCTCTTCTGTCGAGCGGTCCTCGATCCGGGTATCGGTGGGAGTGGCGGAGATCGTCTCGGTGGTGCCGCCGCCGATCGCGATCTTGCGGGGCTTCATCGCCTCCGGGATCTCGCGGACGAGGTCGATCGACAGCAGGCCGTCCTTAAGGTCGGCGGCGGTGACGCGGACGAAGTCCGCCAGCTCGAAACGCCGCTCGAACGCGCGGGTGGCGATGCCGGTGTGGAGGAAGCTGCCGTCACGGCCGCGGCTCTCGGCCTTGCGGCCCGAAATGATCAGCATATTCTGCTGGGCAGTAATCTCGACTTCGCCGCGGCTGAAGCCGGCGAGCGCGAGCGTGATGCGGTAGCTGTCGTCGCCCACCTTCTCGAGGTCGAACGGCGGATAATTGTCACCGTCGATCCGGCTCATCGATTCCAGGAAATCGAACAAGCGGTCGAAGCCGACGGTGGTACGGCGATAGGGAGAAAGATCGAATCCTCGCATGTCATGTCCTCCTTTGAGCAACATTACAGCAAGGCTCGCCCGAAGCGGCGCGAGCCCCGCTTTGACTGGCCGGGCCAAACGCATTTCGCACCCGGCAACAGCGATCTAGGAAACGCTTTTTGGGCGTCAAGGGTTGCTTGGACGGTCGCCTGCCGCACGCTGCGCGGCGCGCAGCACCCGCAGCAGATTGCCGCCCATGATCTTGGCGATGTCGGCCTCGCTCATCCCCTCGCGGCGCAGCCGGGCGGTGAGCCGCGGCAGCAACGAAATGTCCTCCAGCCCGATGACGCCGCCGCCGCCGTCCCAGTCGGCGCCGAGGCCGACATGGTCGACGCCCATCACCGCCACCGCGTGCAGCAGTGCGCGCACCCAGGTTTCGAGAGTGGCGGTGGTGAACGGTTGCTGGGCATCGAGCGCGGCACGGTCGCGCAGCAATTGCACCCGCTCGGCAGGATTGAGCCGCTCCCACGTCTCGAGCCGATCGTTGATCGCGTCGCGTGCGTCCGAATTGTCGTAGGGCGCGATGAACAGGCTGTTCAAGAACATAACGCCGCCACCGCGGGCGAGCCGGCGCATGCGTGCGTCGTCGAGATTGCGGCGATGCTCGTAGAGTGCGCGCGGCGCTGAATGGGAGAGGATTATCGGCGCGCTCGACAATTCCAGCATCTGGTCGAACGCGGCGTCGGAGGAATGGCTGGCGTCGACGATCATGCCGAGCCGGTTCATCTCGGCGACCCATGAACGGCCGAGCGGCGACAGGCCGTTCCAGCGCGCCTCGCCAGTGGCGCTGTCGGCGAGCTGGTTGGTGCGGCTGTGGACCGGGCCCGCCATACGCACGCCGAGCCGGTGGAAGGCGGCGAGAAGGGTGAGGTCCTCGCCCAGCGGCCAGCTATTCTCCATGCTGAGGAAAGCGATGCGCCGGCCCTCGCGGTGCAGCCGCTCGGCATCGTCGGCGGTGAGCGCCAACCCCATGCGGTCGCGATTCTCCCCGATCAGGCGGTGGATCGAGGCGGCACGGACCAAGGCGGCGTCGCGAGCGCTCGCATAGCCGGCCGGGGTCAGCGCGCCCTGGGAGGTGTAGATGACGAAGAAGCCGCCATCGAGCCCGCCTTCCTCCATCCGCGGCAGATCGACCTGGGTGCCGTCCCATTCGAAGCGGTGTCGCTCGGAGAAATCCCATTCGCCCGATTCCGAGCGCAATGGGATGTCGAGGTGGGTGTCGAGCACGAGCATCCGCTCATGGACCAGGCGGTCCTCGGCGCTGGTGTCGGGCTGTTGCGCGGAGGCGGGAATCGCCGCGAGCAGCGGCAGAGAGAGCAGGAGAGATGGACGCATGGCGGTTCCTTGGGGCGGGCGGTGCGAAGCGGTCAAGCCGGGCCGCTCTTGCCCTCCTCGCGCAGCCAGGCGAGCGCGTCGCGCAGCCCCTCGGCCGAGTGGAGCCGCGCCTGGCCGAGCAGTTCCGCCTTCAGCTCGGCGAGCGTACCGAGCGGTGCCGAACAATCGTTGCAGACCAGGTATCCCTCTTCTGCGTCGTCGGCGGGCAGGCTGTAATGGGCGCTGCCGCATGCGGCGCAGTGAATCTCGACGGTGACGTCCATGGGCATGTCTGCGAATGGCCGAGGCCCGCGCCCCGGTCCATCCCTTCCCGCTTCTTGCCTTTGAGTCCTTGCCAGCGCACACGCCCGCTCATGGCCGCCATCCTCAGTCCGGTCGAAGCGCTGCCGCCCCCGTCGCTTGACCCGCTGATCCAGCTCGTCGCCACAGACCTCAACCAGGTCAATGCGGTGATCCTCGAGCGGATGCAGAGCGATGTCGCCCTGATCCCCGAGCTGGCCGGCCACCTGATCGCCGGCGGCGGCAAGCGAATGCGGCCCATGCTCACTCTCGCCTGCGCGCGGCTGCTCGATTATCCGGGCGTTCGGCATCACAAGCTCGCCGCTGCGGTCGAGTTCATTCATACCGCCACCCTGCTGCACGACGATGTTGTCGACGCTTCCGGTCTGCGGCGCGGCCGCCGCACCGCCAACCTCATCTGGGGCAACCCGGCGAGCGTGCTGGTCGGCGATTTCCTGTTCGCGCGCGCATTCGAGCTGATGGTCGAGGACAGCAGCCTCAAGGTACTGCGCATCCTGTCGCGCGCGTCGAGCGTGATCGCCGAGGGCGAAGTCAACCAGCTGACCACCCAGCGCCAGATCGAGACCAGCGAGGAACGCTATCTCGACGTGATCGGCGCCAAGACCGCTGCCCTGTTCGCCGCCGCCTGCCGTGTCGCGGCGGTGGTCGCCGAACGCGAGGAAGCGGTGGAAGAACATCTCGACGCCTATGGCCGCAACCTCGGCATCGCCTTCCAGCTGGTCGACGACGTGATCGACTATGCTTCCGACAGCGCGGTGATGGGCAAGGGCGCTGGCGACGATTTCCGCGAAGGCAAGGTGACGCTGCCGGTGATCCTCGCTTATGCCCGCGGCTCGACCGACGAGCGCGCCTTCTGGCAAAGGGCGATCGGCGAGCGCAGCGACGAGTCGGCATTCGGCCGCGCGACAAGGCTGCTCGAGGAATCGGGCGCGATCGCCGACACGCTCGAGCGGGCCCGGCTCTACGGCCGGCGGGCGATCGACGCATTGGGCCCGTTCCCCGCCGGCCGCGCCCGCGCGGCGCTGACCAAGGCGGTTGAGTTCGCGATCGCGAGAGCCTATTAGCGTCGAAATCCCGGAGCTGCCGGTCGCAAAGGTCCTGCCGGACCTGCTCGCCCTACTCGAGAGTCACGCGAGCGCGGTGCTGGTCGCGCCGCCCGGTGCCGGCAAGACGACGATGGTGGCGCCGGCCCTGCTCGATCAAAGCTGGTGCGACGGCGAAGTGCTGCTGCTGTCGCCGCGGCGGATAGCCGCGCGCGCCGCCGCCGAGAGGATCGCGTACCTGCGTGGCGAGCCGGTGGGAAAGACCATCGGCTATGCGACCCGGCTCGAGCGCAACCGCTCGGCCGCCACCCGCCTCACCGTGCTCACCGAGGGCCTGTTCCTGCGCCGCATCCAGGCCGACCCCGAGCTGAAAGGCGTGTCAGCAGTGTTGTTCGACGAAGTGCACGAGCGCAGCCTGGACGCCGATTTCGCGCTGGCGTTGGCGCTCGACGCACAGGCGGCGCTGCGGCCGGACCTGCGGCTGCTGGCGATGTCGGCGACGCTCGACGGAGGCCGCTTCGCGGCCCTGATGGACGCGGCGCCGGTGATCGAGAGCGAGGGCCGGCTGTTCCCGCTCGAGACGGTCTGGCTGGGGCGCGACCCGGCGCAGTCGATCGAGGACCAAATGGCGGCAGCCTGCCGCCGGGCGCTCGCCGAGAGCGAGCACGGCGTGCTCGCGTTCCTGCCCGGCTTCGCCGAGATCGAGCGAACCGCCGCCCGGCTCGAACGACTGCCGGCGGGCGTCGATCTCCATCGCCTCCATTCCAGCATCGATCCCGCCGCCCAGCGCGGCGCGATCGCAACGCCGCCGGCGGGCAAGCGCAAGCTCGTGCTGGCGACCTCGATCGCCGAGACCAGCCTGACCCTGGAGGGTATCGCCGCGGTGGTCGATTGCGGGCTGGCGCGGCGGCCGCGCTACGACCGCGCCGCCGGCCTCACCCGGCTGGCCACCGAGCGCGCCAGCCAGGCGGCGATCAAGCAGCGCGCCGGCCGCGCGGCCAGGCAGCGGCCGGGCCGGGTCTATCGGCTGTGGGAAGAAGCGGCGAGTACCAGCCTGCCGCGCTTCGACCCACCCGAAATCCTCGAGGCCGACCTTTCGCCGCTGCTGCTCGATTGCGCGATCTGGGGCGTCGCCAACCCGCGAGACCTGCGCTGGCTCGATCCGCCGCCGGCGGCCGCGCTTGAGGAAGCGGGTAAGCGGCTGGCAGCGCTCGGCGCGGTCGATGCGCAGGGCCGGCCGACCGCGCATGGCCGCGCCATTGCCGCCTTGCCGCTGCCACCGCGGCTGGCGCACATGCTGATCGAGGCGGATGCGCGCGGCTGGGGCGATACCGCCGCACAGGCGGCAGCGTTGCTCTCCGAGCCGGGGCTCGGCGGGCGCGATCCCGACCTCGAGGAGCGGCTGCGTCGCTGGCAGCGCGATCGGGCCCTACGCGCCCGGGCCGCGCGCGGCATGGTGCAGGGCTGGCAGCGGCTGCAAGGGGCAAGGGGCGGTACAGGACCGATAGGCGGTTGCGTAGCCCTGGCCTATCCCGACCGCCTGGCGAAAAGGCGCGACGCAACCGGCGAGCATTGGCTCAGCGTCGGCGGGCGCGCCTTCCGGCTCGACCCGACACTGGCGATGGCGCGCGGCCAGTGGCTGGCGGTGGCCGAGGTCAGCGGCGCCGCCGCCGGCGCCCGCATCGTCGCCGCGGCTGAGATCGAGGCGGGACTCGTCGAATCGCTGTTCGGCGATCGCGTCGCATTAAGCCGCGAAACCCGGTTCGATCCGGAGTCGGGTGACGTGCGAGCGCGGCAGCAAAAGCGGCTCGGCGCGATCACGCTGGCGCAAGGCGAGGTGGCGGGCGATCCGGCCGAGATCGAGCAGGGGCTGTTGGAAGGCGTCCGCCGCCATGGCGTGGGGCTGTTGCCGTGGAGCGAAGCGGCAATAAAGCTGCGCCAGCGCGCTGCCTTTGCCCGCCGCTTTGATCCGGCCATTGCCGACCTGTCCGATCCGGCCCTGCTAGAAAGGCTCGACCAATGGCTGCCGACAGTGGTCGCGGGGCGTCGCAGCTTGCGCGACCTCGCACCGGACGCGTTGCGCCACGCGCTGGAGAGCCCGCTCGGCTGGGCCGGCCGGCAGGGCGTCGACAAGCTGGCACCCGCCGAATTCGAGACGCCGGCCGGCAGCCGTCACGACGTGGATTACGGCGCCGAGGGGGGCCCCACCGTGACGCTGAGGGTGCAGGCCTTGTTCGGGCTCAAAGTGCATCCCACGGTCGGCATGAACGTGCCACTGAAGCTGTCGCTGACCTCGCCGGCGGGCCGGCCGATCCAGACGACCTCCGACCTGCCCGGGTTCTGGCGCGGCAACTGGGCGGCGGTTGCGAAGGAGATGCGCGGCCGCTACCCGAAACATGCCTGGCCGGATGACCCGGCCAAGGCTGCGCCCACGCTCAAGACCAAGAAGGCGTCAGCCCGCGACGCCTAATGGTGGCCATTCAGGTGGCGGCCAACCTGGAACACGAAGCGCAACGCGTGGGCGGCATCGCGCTCGAGCTGGTCGCGGGAGAAGCCGGCCCGCGCGCGAGCGGAGAGATCGTAATGGGTCGCCGAGACGATTCGCGCCAGCGTCTCTGGGTTGGCGTTGGCGGGGAGCTCGCGATCGTCGATCGCCTTCTGGAGGCGCCGGACCAGCGCCCGGTCGAGCTCCTCCATCGCGCCGCGAACGATGCCGCCGATCTCGGCATCGCCCTTCGCCTCAGGGACGGCGGTGGCCATCATGAAACAGCCCATGCTGCCCTCGCGGGTGAACATCGCGATCGATTCAGCAAAAAAGGCCTGCAGGCTCTCGTCGAGCGCCGGCACCGACAGCGCCCGGCCGATCGATTCGCGCGCCTCACCCAGATAACGGTTCAAAGTCTCGAGATAGAGCCGCTTCTTGTCGCCAAATGCGCCGTACAGGCTCGGCTTGTGCAGCCCGGTGGCGGACGCCAGCTGGTCCATCGAGGTTCCCGAATAACCCCGTTCCCAGAAGGTCTTTCGGCAGCAGGCCAGCACTTCATCGGTATCGAAGCTGCGCGGCCGGCCGCGCGCCCGCGCCGGCTCCGGAATTTTTTGTACCATGCGTTATAAAACCTTTGACATCCTCATTTATGTACTATACGGTACGGTACATTAATAGCAGATGGAGGTACCCATGACCAGACTGATTTCATCGATCACAGGCTTCGCCCTCGCCGCTTCGCTCGCCGGCCTCGCCACCCCCGCTTCGGCCGAGCCGGCCGGGCGCGCGGTCGATCAGTGCCGCGCCGAGCTGATCGCCAGCTTCCCGGCTGACACGATCCGCAGCAGCCGCATCCTTTCGATCGACATCTCGTCTCGGCGCACCGAAGTGACCTTTTCGGTCAATGCCGACCGCCGCTACCGGTTCGAATGCACGGTCGATTCGCGCGGCCGCATCGTCACCGCCGCGTTCAACCCGGCGCGCAGCGCGCAGCTCGCCGCCCAGTAATATCTTGGCCGTTTGAGGAAAGGGCCGGGCCGTTGCCCGGCCTTTTTCTTTTGTGCGTCAGGCGCTCAGCCGGTGCTGGACGCCGTGGACCAGCTCGCTGGCGCGGTCGAACTCCATCGGCCGGCCGAACAAGTAGCCCTGGATCTGGTGGCAGCCGAGATCGCGCATGCGGGTGAACTCGTCGGCGGTCTCGACGCCCTCGGCGGTGACGGTCATGCGGAAGCTCTTGGCCAGCTGCACGATCGACTGGATGATCGCCACCGTCTCGCGATTGTCGGCCGCCTCGCGCACGAAGCTGCCGTCGATCTTCAGCTTGTGGAACACCGCCTTGTTCAAATAGCCGAGCGAGGAATAGCCGGTGCCGAAATCGTCGAGTGCGATGCCGACGCCCAAAGTCCGCAGCCGCTTCAGCACGTCGATGGCGTTGGCCGAATCGCCCATGAAGATCGATTCGGTGACCTCCAGCTCAAGCCGGTTGGCCTGCAGCCGGTTCTTGCGGATCGCCTCATTGACCGTGTTGGGCAGCGCCGGGAAGATGAGTTGTCGTGCGGAAATATTGACCGCGACCGAGACATGGTCGGGCCAGCAGGATGCGGCTCGGCACGCTTCCTGGATCACCCATTCGCCCAGCTCCATGATCAGGCCGCTATCCTCGGCGATCGGGATGAAATCGGTCGGCGAGACGATGCCGCGGGTGGGGTGGTGCCAGCGGATCAGCGCCTCGAAGCCCATCAGCCGCTGGTCGGCGGCGCTGATCAGCGGCTGGTAGAGCAAGCGGAACTGGCCGGCCTGCAGGCCCGCCTTGATGTCCTGCTCGAGCCGCAGCCGGTCCTCGGCCTCGTTCTGCATGTCAGGATTGAAGAAGCAGCAGGTGCCGCGGCCCTTGGCCTTTGCCTGGTAGAGCGCGAGGTCGGCCTTCTGGATGAGATCGTCGACGCTCTGGCCGTCGATCGGGCCGAACGCGCAGCCGATCGACACGCCGATGCGGATCTCGGCCTTGTCGACGTGGTAGGGCTCGGCGACCGCCGCGATCACCTGCTCGGCCAGCGATTCGACCATCTTGCGGCTCTGCGCCTCGCGGATGACGATGGCGAACTCGTCGCCACCCATGCGGCCGACATGACCGAACTTGCCGACCTCCTTGACCAGCCGCTGCGACACGCTCTTCAAGACCGCGTCGCCCTTGGGATGGCCAAACGTGTCGTTGACCGGCTTGAAGCCGTCGAGGTCGAGAAACATGATCGCGCAGGGCGCGCTCGCGCCGCTCGTCCCGGACAAGGCCTCGCCCAAGAGCTGGCGGACGCGGCCGCGGTTGGGCAGGCCGGAGAGCACGTCCATGTTGGCGAGGTGGGTGAGGCGCTCCTGCGTCTTCCTGACCTCGGTGATGTCCTGGCCGACGCCGCGGAAGCCCTGGTACTGGCCGACGACGTCGACGATCGGGTCGCCCGACAGGCTGATCCAGCGCGAGCCGTGGCGCGTCTTCAGCTCCATCTCGAGATTGGCGAACGGCTGGCGCTCGAGCAGGGTACGGCCGAGCGCGCTGGTGCCGCCCAAAGCGGCCGGCAGCGAATGGCCGATTAGCTGGCCGGCCGGGCGGCCGAGCAGGGTGCTCATCCGCGACGAGAGGTAGACGACGCGGTTCTCGGCATCGACCTGCCACAGCCAGCCTACGCCGCGCTGCTCATACTCCTTCAGCAGCATGCGGATCGATTCCGCTTGGGTGGCGGTGCTGGCGAGCGTCTGCAGCTGGCGGAAGGTCCAGCGGG
>JBQTJR010000056.1:0-8469 GCA_052386895.1 Sphingosinicella sp. | reverse complement strand
CTCGCGCAAATCCATCGAATAAGGTCGGGTCATCGCTGCCGGCCTCCAACCCAGCCAACAGCTTGAATCAGACTTTGAACCCCAGGGGAATCCCCACGATTCACTCAAGCGTCATCCCGCTCTAGCCGGCGCTTTTCGTCAGCTCTCGAGCTGGCGGGTCAGCAGCCGGATATCGGAATCGAGTTCGGGATCCTGCGCCCGCAATCTCTCGATCTGGCGCACCGCGTGGATCACCGTTGTGTGGTCACGCCCGCCAAAGCGGCGGCCGATTTCGGGAAGCGAGCGCGGCGTCAGCTGCTTGGAGAGATACATCGCCACCTGGCGCGGCCGCGCCACTTCGCGGGCACGGCGGGCGCTGGTCATCTCCGCCTTGCGGATACGGTAATGCTCCGAGACGCGGGTCTGGATCTCGTCGATCGAAATGCGGCGCTGGTTGGCGCGCAGGATATTGGCCAATACCTCGCTGACGAACTCGAGATCGATCGGCCGGTTGTGCATCATCGCATAAGCGGCGATGCGGTTGAGCGCGCCTTCCAGTTCGCGGACGTTGGAACTGATCCGCTTGGCGAGGAACATTACCACGTCCTCGGGAACGGCAACGTCGGGCAATTGCTCGAGCTTGCGGGCGATGATGTTGAGCCTGAGCTCGAGGTCGGCGGCATTGATGTCGGCGACCAGCCCCCAGCTCAGCCGCGACAGGATCCGCGGTTCGATGCCGTCGAGGTCCTGCGGCGCACGGTCCGAGCTGATCGCCAGCCGCCGGCCGTGCGACATCACCTCATTCATCGTATGAAAGAATTCCTCCTGGGTGGATTCCTTGCCAGCGATGAACTGGACGTCGTCGATCATCAGCAGGTCGGCCGAACGCAGCTGCTGTTTGAAGCGGATCGTCTCGTTCGCCCTTAACGCGGCGACGAACTCGACCATGAACTTTTCGGCCGACATGTAGATGATTTTCGAGCGCGGATGCTTGCGATGGAATTCGTGGCCGATGGCATGCAGCAGGTGGGTCTTGCCGCGGCCGGTTCCGCCGTGAAGGAAGAGCGGGTTGAACTGGACCTTCTCAGCGGTCGCCAGCGTGCGCGCCGCGTTGAATGCGACCTCGTTGGCCTTGCCGACGACGAAATCCTCGAACCGGTAGCGCGGCTCGAGCGCGACGGCGTAGAGATTGCCGTCTTTGGCGGAATTCGGCTGGGCTTCGGCCGGCGCCGGGATTTCGACCACCGCGGCGGTACGCGGCGCGGCCGGGCCGACGCCGATGCGAATCTGGCGCACGCCCGGCAGGCGCTGCTTCCAGGCCAGAGCCAGCCGCTCCGAATAATGGGTGTGCACCCAGTCGGCCATGAACTGCGACGGCAGGTCGAGCCGCAGCGTCCCCGATTCGGCATCGAAGCCGCCGAGCGCGATCGGTCTCAGCCAGCCGTCGAACGTGCGGGCGCCGCAATCCCGGCGCAGCGACGTACGAATCGTTTCCCACGCCGCGGCGAGGGTTTCGTTGTCAATCTTGTCCCTAGCCGGGGCTGTGTTCTTGGCCTGGGTTTGCACCACCGAGCACCCCCTCGTCTCTCCGCCGCCGCTTGATCGCGGCTCTTTTCAGGGCACAAGCTCACCGATGTGGCGAAGCGCCCCCGGCTCGCCGCCTTCCAGTCCGATTTTGCTTGCGTCCGACGGACAGATTCGCCCGACCGGAAAGGCCGTTCTAGAAACACAATCTGAGTCGGGGCAAGCGGTAAAAAAACGTTCACAAAAATTAATGGGCTTGACAGCCGAAAAAGCGCGCAAGTCTGCGGGCTTGAAAAGTAAACAATTGGAATCGCTCGTTAATATTGGCCAGGCCCCCCAATCTCATGCGCGAATCGCGGTAAATCCGCCGTTTTTTGCATGGCCCGGAGTTGCCGATTCCTGGGCCCGAGTCGGCACGCGACCAGGCCGCCGGTTGGCGGGCCAGAGAGAAAAGAAAAGACCGCCCGGACGCGGGTCCGAGCGATGCTGTTGGTTGGTTTGAATCCTTAGCCGAGCGCGGCGAGCCGGCGGGTCAGGCGAGACAATTTGCGGCCGGCGGTGTTGCGATGGAGCACGCCCTTGGCCACCCCGCGCGCCATCTCCGGCTGCATCTGCTGCAGCGCCGCCCGGGCGCCGTCCTTGTCGCCTGCGGCGATGGCCGCCTCGACCTGCCGGACGAAGGTACGGATGCGGCTGACCCGCGTCCGGTTGACCTGAGCGCGGTTCGCATTCCTGCGGATTCGCTTCTTCGCCTGTGGCGTGTTCGCCATGATCCATTGTCCCGATCAAATGAAAAGGGCGCGGCGCCAACGCCGCACCCGCCTGCCGCGCCATCTAGTGTGCGCGGGCAATGAGGTCAACGCTGCTGGCACCGTGGACAGAAAAAGGTCGAGCGGCCGGCCGACGACGTTCGCCTGATGCTGGCGCCGCAGGCCGGGCACGCCTCGCCCTCGCGGCCATAGACTCGCCACTGCGCGGCAAAGTAGCCGAGCTCGCCGCCGGGCTGGACGTAATTTCGCAGCGTCGAACCGCCTGCTGCGATCGCATTTTCGAGCACCCGCTTCACTGCCGCGGCAAGCCGGTCGAGTCGCAACCGAGTCAGCGAGCCGGCAGCGCGGTCCGGGGCGATGCGGGCGAGATGAAGCGCCTCGCAAGCATAGATGTTTCCGAGTCCGGCGACGATGCGCTGGTCGAGCAGCAACGATTTGACCGGCGCTTTTCGTCGCTTGAAAGCCTGTGCCAGTTGGGCGCCATCGAACCCAGCCGACATCGGCTCCGGTCCCATCGCGGCGAAGGGCGGCTCGGTTTCCAGGGACTTCGTGGCAAAGAGGTCGAGCGAGCCGAAGCGGCGCGGATCGTTGAGCGAGAGCGTGCGGCCCTGGTCGGTCAGGAGGACGACATGGTCGTGGCGATCGCGCTGCTCGCGGTCTAGCCGCCACGAGCCTGACATGCCGAGATGAAAGACGAGCGTATCGCCGCGATCGGTGTCGATCAGGCCATATTTGGCACGCCGCCGCACCGCGGTGACGCGGGCGCCGGTCAGGCGCTTGGCGAGGTCCGGGGGAAAGGCGCGGCGCAGGTCCCCGCGTCGCAGCTCGACCGCGGCAATGCGATGGCCTTCGAGCACCGGGCGCAGCCCGCGAACGGTTGTTTCGACCTCGGGCAGCTCGGGCATGAAGGCGTGGCGATTAGACGCGTGGATGGCGCTCGGCTAGAGGCGCGGCCGATGGAAACCGTGTCCTTCGGCCACGAACAGGTCGCGCCGGCGGAGAAGACGCGGCGGGTGCGCCAGGTCTTCAGCAACGTCGCCCGGCGCTACGACCTGATGAACGATTTGATGTCGGCCGGGCAGCACCGGCTGTGGAAGGACATTTTCGTTCGGCGCATCAGGCCGCGGCCGGGCGAGGCCATCCTCGACGTCGCGGGCGGCACCGGCGACATCGCGTTTCGGCTGGCACGGGGCGGCGCGCGCGTCACCGTTGCCGACATCAACCCCGACATGCTTGGCGTCGGCATCGAGCGCGCCAGGGCCCGCGGTCTCGACGGCCTCGTCTGGGCCGAGGAGAATGCCGAGCAGCTCACCTTCGCCGATGCGAGCTTCGATGCCTATGTCGTTGCGTTCGGGCTTCGCAACGTCACCAACCTCGACCAGGCCCTGTGCGAAGCGCATCGCGTGCTTAAGGTAGGCGGCCGTTTCTTCTGCCTGGAATTTTCGCAGACGCGTTGGCCCGGTTTTCGCGAAGCCTATCGGCGCGCTAGTCATTTCCTGCTGCCCCGGCTCGGCCGCCTCGTCGCCGGCGACGCCGCTAGCTACAATTATCTGGCCGAATCGATCGACCGGTTTCCCAACATGGAATCATTCGCCGCGATGATCGCGAACGCCGGCTTCAATCAGGTCAGGACGGCACCGTTGCTCGGCGGCCTGGTCGCGATTCATAGCGGCTGGAAATACTGACCATGGCTGGATTGCTGACGGTGACGGCGGGGATGGCCGACGCGTGAGCCGGCCGATCGTCCATGTCTGGCGGCTGCTCAAGTGGGGACGGGTTCTTGCCCGCCACGGCGCCCTCAGGGGTGTCGAGCGCAATGCCAACACGCCGCTGCCGGTCCGAAGGCTGGCGCGGATCGCGCGGCTCGGTGCGCGGGAGCCGCCGATTCCGGCTTATGCCGAGGCCTTTCAGGACATCGGACCGGCAGCAATCAAGTTTGGCCAAGCGCTCGCCACCCGTCCCGATCTCGTCGGCGACGAAGCGGCCCGCGACCTGCAGCGGCTGCAGGACAGCCTGCCGCCGGCGCCGTTTGCGGCAATCCGCGAAGCGATCGAGCAGGGTCTCGAGCGACCGATCGACGAATTGTTTCGAGAGATCGATCCCGAGCCGGTCGGCGCTGCCTCGATCGCCCAGGTCCATCGCGCGATCACCAGCGAAGGCCAGCTTGTCGCGGTCAAGGTGCTGCGGCCCAACATCGAGGAGGATTTCGACCGCGCGATCGAGACCTATGAGTGGGCGGCGGCCCAGGTCGAGGCAATGGGCGGCGAAGGCGCCCGGCTGCGCCCGCGGGCGGTGGTCGCGATTTTCCGGCAATGGACCCGGCGCGAGCTCGACCTGCGCTACGAGGCGGCGGCGGCCTCCGAGCTGAGGCAGAATCTCGAGGCCGAGAGCGGATTCTTCGTGCCGCGCATCGACTGGACACGGACCAGCCGGCGGGTGCTGACGCTGGAATGGATCGACGGCATCAAGATCAGCGACCGCGAGAAACTGATCGCGGCCGGGCACGATCTCAAGGCGCTTGCGGCGATCCTGGTGCGCGCGTTCCTGCGCCAGGCGGTGGTCGACGGTTTCTTCCACGCCGATTTGCACCAGGGCAATCTGTTCGCGCTGCCCGACGGCCGGCTTGCGGCGATCGATTTCGGCATCATGGGCCGGGTCGACCGGCAAGCGCGGATCTGGCTGGCGGAGATTCTCTATGGGCTGATTACCGGCAATTACCGCCGCGTCGCGGAGATCCATTTCGAGGCGCAATATGTGCCCGAGCACCACAATCTCGACGAGTTCGCCACGGCGCTTCGCGCCGCTGGCGAACCAATCAGGGGGCTGCCGGTAAAGGAGATTTCGGTTTCGCAGATGCTCGACAGCCTGTTCAAGATCACCCGCGATTTCGACATGCCGACCCAACCCCATCTGCTGCTGCTGCAGAAGACCCTGGTGATGCAGGAAGGCGTCGCCACCGCGCTCGATCCCGACATCAACATGTGGGAGACGGCCGAGCCGTTCCTGCGCGAATGGGTCCGTTCCGAGCTGGGACCCGAAGCGCGCATCGCCGACGAGATCGTCCGTACCGTGCGGTTGTTGCGAAAGCTGCCCGAGCTCATTCGCCGACTTGATTATTATTACCCTCCGCCGGGCGCGGCACCGCCGGATCCGCCGATGCCCGACATCGCCATTGTCCGCCCGCACCGCTATGGCCGGCTAGCGCTGACCGCCTTGTTGGCCGCGGCCGCCGGGGCCGCCATCACCTCGTGGCTCGGTTGAAACCATGCGTGGCAAAAAGATTCTGCTGATCGTCGGCGGCGGCATCGCCGCCTACAAGGCATGCGAGCTGATTCGGCTGATCCGCGCCGAGGGCGGCGAGGTCCGTTGCGTGCTCACCAAAGGCGGCGCGCAGTTCATCACGCCGATGACGCTGGCCGCCCTTTCCGAGCAGCCGGTCCATACCAGCCTGTTCGACCTCAAGGACGAAGTCGAGATGGGCCATATCCAATTGTCGCGCGAAGCCGACCTGGTGGTGGTATGCCCGGCGACCGCTGACCTCATCGCGAAGATGGCGGCGGGGATAGCCGACGACCTTGCCAGCACTTTGTTGCTGGCGACCGACAAGCCGGTGGTCGCGGTGCCGGCGATGAACGTACGGATGTGGAAGCACGCGGCGACGCGGCGCAACGTCGCCTTGCTGCTCGAGCGCGAGGTGAAGGTGCTCGATCCTGACGAGGGGGAGATGGCCTGCGGCGAATATGGCCCGGGGCGGCTGCCGGAGCCGGAAGCTATCCTGGCATGGTTGCACGAGCATGCGTTCCCGCCCGGCCCGCTAGCCGGCCGCCACGTCATGGTCACGGCCGGGCCAACGCAGGAACCGATCGACCGGGTGCGGGTGATCGCCAACCGCTCGTCGGGCAAGCAGGGCTTCGCGATTGCCGGCGCACTCGCCAGACTGGGCGCGCGCGTTACGCTGGTGGCCGGTCCCGTGGCGCTGGCGACTCCGCCGGGCGTCGACCGGATCGACGTCGAAACCGCCGGGCAGATGCGCGAAAAGGTTATGGCAATGCTTCCGGCCGACGCCGCGGTGCTGGTGGCGGCGGTGGCCGACTGGAAAGTCGAGGCCGCCCCGGGCAAATTGCGCAAGTCACAAGGGCCGCCGCAACTGGATTGGCAGCCGACCCCGGACATCCTCGCCGAGCTCGCCGCTTCGCCGCAGCGGCCGGTGCTGCTGGTCGGCTTCGCGGCGGAAACCGACGATGTGGTCGCATCGGCCCAGGCGAAGAGGGACGCAAAAGGCTGCGACTGGATCGTTGCCAACGATGTCAGCGGCGACACGATGGGCGGCGAGCGCAACCGGGCGCACCTGGTCACGCCAACCGGGGTCGAGGACTGGGAGGAAGCGCCTAAAGCAGAGGTGGCGCGGCGGCTGGCAGAGCGGATCGCCGCGTATTTGCGCAAAGGGTGAAGATGATCGCGATCGAGTTGAGGCGGCTGCCGCACGGCGAGGGGCTTCCCCTGCCCTCTTTTGCCTCCGAGCATTCCGCCGGCTTGGACGTGGTTGCGGCCGAATCGATGCTGCTCGAGCCGGGGGCGCGCCACGCGGTCGCGACCGGCTTCGCGATCGCCATTCCGCATGGCTATGAGGTGCAGGTGCGGCCGCGCTCCGGGCTGGCCCTCAAGCACGGCGTTACCGTGCTCAACGCGCCCGGGACGATCGACAGCGACTATCGCGGCGAAGTGAAAATCATCCTCGCCAATCTCGGCAGCGAGCCGTTCGACATCGCCCGCGGCGAGCGCATCGCTCAATTGGTGCCGGCGCCGGTATTGCGAGCCGATTTCAAAATGGTAGAGTCGCTGGGCGAAACCGGGCGCGGCGAAGGCGGGTTCGGTTCAACCGGGAGATGACAGGATGAGCACGTTCCTCGCTTTGGTGGCCGCAGTCGCTTTCAGCCCCTCGATTCCGGCGAACATCGAAGTCGCCGAGGCCAGCTGGAACGCCTATCCGCGGCTGGAAACCGACTATGTCGCCGTCCCCAGCGAGGAAATGGTCACGCGTGTCGAGCGGATGCTGGTCAACGACCAGTGCGTCTTCGCGGGCCAGCGACCTCGTCGGTTCAGCATCAACATTTACTACGCACTCGAGCTGGACGCGCAGGGCAACGCCACCCGCATCCTGGTCGAGGACGTCGGCTGTCGCCCGCTCGAACTGATGGTCGGCCGCATCGCAGCCGATATCGTCACCGGCGGTCATGTCCGTACGCCGGCACCGCGCGAACGCACGATTTTCGCGCGAAGGATCAATTTCAACCTTCAGTGAGCCTGACCGACGAACAGCTGGAGCGCTACGCCCGCCATATCGTTCTCAAGGAAATTGGCGGCGAGGGCCAGCGCAAGCTAAACGACGCGCGCGTCGCCCTGATCGGCGCTGGCGGTATCGGCTGTCCGGCGATCCTCTATCTTGCGGCGGCCGGTATCGGCACCATGCGGGTGATCGACGACGATAAGGTCGCACTCGACAATCTGCAGCGTCAAATCCTGTTCGGCAGCGACGAGATCGGCCG
The DNA here is from genome assembly GCA_052386895.1 of Sphingosinicella sp. Classification (GTDB taxonomy): domain Bacteria; phylum Pseudomonadota; class Alphaproteobacteria; order Sphingomonadales; family Sphingomonadaceae; genus Allosphingosinicella. Next base: position 650 of record JBQTJR010000056.1, on the reverse strand, counting down.
CGCCAAGACTGCGATCGCCGAAGCGGCGGTGGCGCGGCTCAATCCCGACGTCCGGTTCGAGGCATGGCCGGTTCGGCTCAGCGATGACAACAGCGCGGAACTGCTTGCCGGTGCAGACGTGGTGCTCGACGGCAGCGATAATTTCGCGACCCGGCTCATCGTATCGGACCAAACTACCGCCCATCGCATTCCGCTGGTGTCAGCCGCGATCGGCCGCTTCCAGGTGCAGATCGGCACCTTTCGCGGCTGGGAGCCGGATCAGCCCTGCTACCGCTGCTATGTTGGCGATGCGTTCGACGCCGAGGACTGCGACACGTGCGCCGAGCACGGCGTGCTCGGCGCGCTCGCCGGCCTGGCCGGCGGTTGGGCCGCAATGGAGGCGGTCCGCCAGATCGCCGGCTTCGGCGCCGAAGCGGCCGGTCGGCTGCACCTGCTCGATGGCCTGCAGCCGTCGCTGAGAACGCTGCGCGTCGTCAAGGATCCCGCCTGCCGGGCCTGCAAGGCTGTGGAGCAGGCCGCCACCTGCTAGGGTCAGGACCCATTAAAGGGATTCACAGGGAAGCTTGTATCTGATTCAATGGTGGTGTCGAGGAGGCGCTGCCATGAGTGATCTGATCTGGCTGACGCAGGCGCAGATGCGCCGGATCGAG
>JBQTJR010000055.1:0-5575 GCA_052386895.1 Sphingosinicella sp. | reverse complement strand
TTGGCCCAGCCGGCATGGCCGTCGACTCGTTGCAGCCATACCGGCCGGTCGCGCACGACCTCATCCAGTTCGGCCGCGGTCGGGAATCGGCCGAGGCCCCAGCGTTCCTGGTTCCAGCCGCGGCCGACGATCCAGCGCGGGGTCGGGTTGGCGGCGGCATAGTCGGCAATGCGGCGCTGCGCTTGCGCCAGCGAGGTGGTGTCGGAAAGATCGAGCTGCAGTGCCCCCTGGCCGAGGCCCATGACGTGGCCGTGGGCGTCGATGAGTCCGGGAATCAGCGTCCGGCCGCGGCCATTGAGCAGGTAACGCGGCCGCTCCGGCCGGCGGTCGCCGCGGCTGAGCAGCTGCTTCACCCGGCCTTCGTCGGTCACCACCAGGCCGGTGAAGCGCTGCAGCCGGCCGCTGCCGTTCAGCGTGTAGCCGTTGACATTGTCGATCAGCGCGTCGGCCAGCGCCGGCCCGGCGAGCGCCAGCAGCAAGCCAGCCAGCACGCAGCGCAACAAGTTCATTCCTTCGACCTCCGCAGCAGCACGCGCGCTAATAAAGCGGCGATAAGCGGAGTTTCGCGGGCACGCCAGATGGTCTAACCGCGTTGTTCCCTGCGATGGCCAGCCCTGCACCTGTTCCCGATCTGCCGCTCGCCCTCGCTGACATCGAGGCGGCCGCGGAGCGTATCGCCGGCGCGGTGGTCCGCACGCCGACGCTGTTGAGCGGTCCGCTCTCCGATCGCTTCGGCGCGTCGATCTGGGTCAAGTTCGAGAATCTCCAGCGCACCGGCTCGTTCAAGGATCGCGGCGCGCTCAACAAGCTGCTGCTGATGGACGAGGCGACGCGGGCGCGCGGGGTGATCGCCGCCTCCGCCGGCAACCACGCCCAGGCGGTCGCCTGGCACGCCAGCCGTCTCGACGTGCCGGCGGTGATCGTGATGCCGCGATCGACCCCGACGGTGAAGGTCAGCCAGACCGAGGCCTATGGCGCCGAGGTGGTGCTGCATGGCAGCGTCTATGACGAGGCGTTCGCGGAGGCGATGCGCATCGCGAAGGCACGCAAGCTCACCTACATCAACGCGTTCGACGATCCCGAGGTGATGGCCGGGCAGGGCACGGTGGCGCTCGAAATGCTCGCCGATGCGCCCGGTCTCGACTTGCTGGTGGTGCCGATCGGCGGCGGCGGGCTGATGTCGGGCATGGCGGTGGCGGCGAAGGCGCTCAAGCCCGGCATCGAGATCGCCGGCGTCCAGGCCGAGCTCTACCCGGCGATGTTCGCCCGCTATTCCCGCCAGCCGATGACCTGCGCCGGCGACACCATCGCCGAAGGTATCGCGATGAAGATGGTCGGCCAGCTGACTCCGTTGATCGTCGAGGCGCTGGTCGACGATATCTGGCTCGCTGCCGAGCGCGATCTCGAGGCCGGGGTAAGCCTGCTCGCCCGCACCGAGAAGACGGTCGCCGAGGGCGCCGGCGCCGCCGCCATTGCCGCCTTGCTGGTCGATCCCGAGCGGGCCAGGGGCCGCAACGTCGGCATCGTCGTCACCGGCGGCAATATCGACCAGCACCTGCTCGCCAATGTGCTGCTCAGGGATCTCGCCAGGTCCGGGCGGATGACCCGCCTGCGCATCGATTTCCAGGACCGGCCGGGCGCGTTGCTGGAGGCGATGAAACTGTTCAGCGCCCACCAGGTCAACATCGTCGAGGTCTTTCACGAGCGGGTCTACACCCACCTTCCGGCCAAGGACACGGCGATCGACCTCGAGTGCGAGGCGCGCGACGCCGCCCAGATCGAGCGGCTGACCCATGCGCTGCGCGGCGAGGGTTTTTCGGTGCGCCGTCTCGGCATCGAATGAGGGCCGGGACGGCCAACATTCAAATCCAAACCGTGCCGTGCTGAAACGGCCCGTCGCAAAGCCGGTGAAGCCGCTTTTCATGGCCCCAGCTTCGCGGCATGAATGAGGCTCATGCCAAAGGGGCGGAGTCGTCATTGAGCGCACCGTTTCGATTCCCGCGATTCTTCGTCACCACGCCGTCGCCTTGCCCGTATCTGGCCGGGCGGACCGAGCGGAAGGTGTTCACCGAGCTCAACGGCCCGCACGCCCCCGATCTCAACGACGCGCTCGGCCGCATCGGCTTTCGTCGCAGCCAGAATGTCGCCTACCGGCCGAGTTGTCTCGATTGCTCGGCGTGCGTCTCGGTGCGGGTCGTCGCCGGCGAGTTCCAGCCGAACGCCACCCAGCGGCGGGTGCTGCGCCGCAACGCCGATCTTGAGGTTTCCGCCTGCAAGGCGTGGGCGACCGAGGAGCAGTATCAGTTGCTGCGGCGCTATCTGCGCGCCCGCCATCCCGAGGGCGGAATGGTCGACATGGACGATGGCGATTTCGCCGACATGGTCGAGCAGAGTCCGGTGCGGACCTATCTCGTCGAATATCGCGAGCCGGGCGAGGATGGCGAGCCGGGGCGGCTGGTCGGCGCCTGCCTCACCGATCATCAGGCCGACGGCCTGTCGATGATCTACAGCTTCTTCGAGCCGGACAGCCGGTCCCGCTCCGGCCTCGGCACCTACATCATCCTCGATCACATCACCCGCGCCGGCCGCGCCGCTCTGCCTTATGTCTATCTCGGCTACTGGGTCGAGGAATCGAAGCGCATGGCCTACAAGTCGCGCTTCCGGCCCTTGGAGCGGCTCGGTCCCGGCGGCTGGCGCCGCTTCGATCCCGAGCAGCGCGAGCTGCTGCTCGACTAGTGAACCGTTTCCACGGCTTTGCGAGCCGCACGTTGTACCGCGCGTCGGTTCGCCTTCGGCGCCGCGGCGGTTGGATGGACCAGGGCCTCGTAAAGAGGGAACAGATGCTCGACCCGCTCGCGGTCGGACGCGAACGGGCGGGCGCGGTAGAGCTTGTCGACCGCCGCGTCCAGTTCGCGATGCGCCCGCCGCAATTCGGCCGGCATTGTGTCACGATGATAGAGATCGGCGAAGCTGGAGGTGGCGTTCTTCGGCAGCGCGCGAGCGTCGAGCACCGCCTGGGCGAGCGATTCGACCTTAGACCGTTGTGCGGGCGTGGCATCCGGCCAGGGGAAGGTGTTGTAGACTAGTCCGATTGAGTAGCGATAATCACTCTTTAGCCGGCCCCCGATTTGCCGCAGCCACGCCATGTGCATCGCGCTGGTGAGAATTCCGAAGTGCCAAAGAGTGGCTTCAGGCAGAATGCGCACGAGATTGCTGGGGACGACTGGCGGCTCCAACCACCCAATGGGTATGTAAGCGCGCCGTTCCGAGCTGGATTCGGGCAGAACTAAGAAGGGCTCATCGGGAATGACAGTCACGTGGAATGCGGTTGGCGTTTCCGCCAGCGCAAGGGCCGATTGCCCGGCACTTTGCTTTCGCTCCGCTTTACCGAATGCCGGAATCTCTCCGCTGCGGTAGGCGCGGACTTTTGCAACTCTATCGCGCACGAGCTTGAGGTGGCGCCAGTCACTAGGCGACAAATGCTGCAATGCCAGTATCCAGCGCATGCCGGCATTGATGAACTCTTTTGAACCGATGTAGGGTCGCAATAAACGCTCAGCCTCGGGTTCGTTTGTTAGCAGCTTGGCGCGTTCGATCGCATCGAAGATCAGATAGCCGCCGTCGATCGGCTTGGAGCCGATGATGACTCGCGGCGCGCCGTTGATCGGGCGGGGTTCTTCTCTGATGACGAGATGTCGGTCGGCGGTCCTGGCGTCGAACAGATAAGCCGTGAGCGCGCCATGCCGCGTCTCGATTGGTTCACCTTTGCCGTCAATGTAGGAGTATAGTCGCTTTTCCGCAGGCTCCTCTCCGCTTCGGGCGAGGCCGACGATGACGCAGTGCACGGCAGCTCGGCCGGGCCACACAAAGGTTCGGTGGGCGAACGAGATCTCGAGTCGAGAGCGGTGGAATAAAATCGGCCAGAGCTGGGCGACCTGCTCGCCCTGCGTGATCGAATTGGTTGCGACGAAGGCGATCATCGGGCTTGCACCGGGTGGGTCTTCTTGCGCGTACGTGCCGGCTTTGATGAACCAGGCGGCGACGTAATCAAGTGTCCCGCCGCTTCCACCAAGCCTAGCCAGCGCGCGGACTTGGGCGCGCTGCTTCTCGCTCTGGTATTTTGCGCCGACAAAAGGCGGATTTCCAAACACGTATGAGCAACGTCGCGCGGGAAGCACATCATTCCAGTCTATCTCCAGCGCATCGCCGTGGCGGATGCCCGGTGCGGCGACGAGCGGGATGCGGGCATAGGCGTGGCCGAAGTCCTCGCCGAGCCGGACGTTGGCGATATGGTCGGTCATCCACAAGGCAACTTCGGCGATGCGGGCGGGAAACTCGTCGATCTCGATGCCAAAGAACTGGTCGACGTTGAGACGCGAAAAGAGGCTCGCCTTGCTCTCGAACTCCGTCGGAGGCATGCCCGGCCGGAAGTAGACCTCCTTGACTATCTCGCGCTCCAGTTCGCGAAGTTCGCGGTAGGCGACCACCAGAAAGTTGCCGGCGCCGCACGCCGGATCCAGGAAATTGAGGCCGGCGAGCTGGTCGTGGAGCCGCTTCAGCGCCCGATCCCTGCCAGAACGGAGGGCCTTGGCGCGCTCGAATTCGGCGCGCAGCTCGTCGAGGAATAGCGGTCCTACCAGCTTCAGGATCGCGTCTTCCGGCGTGTAATGCGCCCCCTGCTTTCGTCGCGTAACCTTGTCGATCACGCTTTCGAACAGGGAGCCGAAGATCACCGGGGAAATCTCGCCCCAGTCGAACTCGCAAGCGTCGAGCAAGGTCTGCCGCATCAGATGATCGAATGCCGGCATGCGGATGCGTTCATCGAACAGCGTGCCGTTGATGTAGGGGAAAGCGGCGAGGTCCGCGTCGAGCGTTTTTTGTCGCCCATCCTCCGGCGTATTGACTACCTCGAACAGCTCGCCGAGCCAGCGCCCGAGATCGGAACCGTCCCACTGCGTGCGTTGCTCGATCAGGGTCAGGAACTGGTCCTTGTTGTTGAAAATGCTCGTATCGTCTGCGAACAGGAGGAACAGCAGCCGGACCAGCAGCACTTCGAGATCGTGGCCCGAATAGCCGGTATCGGCGAGCGCCTCGTGCAGCTCGCCCATGAGACGCGACGCCTTGGCGTTGGCCGGAGATTGCCTGCGGTGCAGGCGGGGCTGGACGCCGAGAACGAAGGCGAATGCTTCGACATGGCGCTTGAGGTCCGCTAGCGGAAAGCGCCATTCGCGACTTTCTTCAAGGTCGAGCAGGTGCCAGCGCTGGAAGTCGCAGGTGAGAATGTAGCGCGGGCGCTGCGCCTCCGGCAGCCAGTCGTAATAATCGAGCGCCTGGTCGCTGGCAGACCTTAGGTCGAGTCCGGCCGACTTTTGCTCGACGATGAGGACGCCCGGCCAGAAGAGGTCGATAAAGCCCTGTTTGTCTCCGGCCAGGTTGCGGACGCGCTGCTCGTAGACGGCCACCTGCCGGCGGCTGACGCCGCAGCATTAGAAGAAATCGTTGTAGAAGGTATGGGTATGGCCCTTATAATAAATCGCGTCAAATTGGCTTTATGAAAAATAGGCGGCGCGGGCGC
>JBQTJR010000054.1:0-2366 GCA_052386895.1 Sphingosinicella sp. | reverse complement strand
CGACACCGGCGTGTGCACCTTCGTCAATCCGTCGGCACTGGGCATGCTTGGCTGCACCTCCGACGAGCTGCTGGGTCACGATTTCGGCACGGTGGTCCGGCACGCACGCGAGAGCGGCGAGGAGTTGTTGGGCCATGACTCGCCGATCCACCGGTCGTTGACGCTCGGCCAGCGGCACCGAAGCGGCGGCGAGGAAATGTTCGTGCGCGGCGAGAGGTCGTTCCCGGTCGAGCTCACGGTGTCTCCCATCATCACTGGTGCCACGAACAACGGCGCCGATCTGGCATTCCATGATGTGTCGGAAAAGCGCGAGCTGGCGCGTCAATTGCGCTTCCAGGCCCTGCACGACCCGCTCACCGGCCTGATCAACCGCCGCGGTTTCGAGGACCGGCTGAACGAGCTGCTGGCCAGCGCGCGCGATGCCGCTCGCACCCACGCGCTGTGCTACCTGGACCTGGATCAATTCAAGGTCGTCAACGACACCTGCGGCCACGTCGCCGGCGACGAGCTGCTGCGGCAGCTCACGCCGCTGTTGCGGCCGTGTGTGCGCGAACGCGATGTCATCGCGCGGCTGGGTGGCGACGAGTTTGGCATCCTGCTCGAGGACTGCGGCCTCGAGACGGCCGCGCAAATCGCGCAGCGGTTGCTCGACGCGATCCGCGGCTATCGGTTCGCATGGCACCGGCGCTCCTTTGCGGTGGGGGCCAGTCTCGGTGTCGTCGGCATCACGGCCGGCAGCCAGGGGCCGGTGTCGGTGCTGTCGGCGGCAGACGCGGCGTGCTACGTCGCCAAGGAGGAGGGGCGCAACCAGATCCACGTATCGTTCCCGAACGACGTGGCACTCATCCGCCGCCGCGGCGAGATGCGCTGGGTTGGGCGGCTGCGCCAGGCGATCGATCAGGACCAGTTCGACTTTCACTTCCAGAGCATCGCCGCCCTCGACCGGACGGCGGAGCCGCCGTGCCGCCACGAGCTGCTGTTGCGCCTGCGCGACAGCCGGGGCGACCTCATCCCGCCGGGCGCGTTCCTGCCGGCGGCCGAGCGCTACCAGCTGATGCCCGAGATCGATGCCTGGGTCATGGACCACGCCCTTGCCCGGATCGCGTCGCTGGTCGCCCGTTACCCCGACGTGCGCGATCACCGCTTCGGCATCAATCTCTCCGGTGACTCCCTGCGGGGCGAGGCGACGGCCAAGCGCATCGAGGCGCTGCTGTCGAGCCATTCGCTCGATCCGAGGATGCTTTATTTCGAAATCACGGAGACGGTGGCGATCGCCAATCTCGGGGCGGCGACGGAGCTGATGCGCCGCCTCAAGGCGCTCGGCTGCGGGCTGGCGCTGGACGACTTCGGCAGCGGCATGTCGTCGTTCGCCTACCTCAAGCACCTGCCGGTCGATTACCTCAAGATTGACGGCAGCTTCATCAAGAACGTGGTGGACAGCCGCGTCGACCAGGCCATTGTTCGCGCCGCGCAGGCCATCGGGCGCGAAATGGGCATCGCCATCATCGCCGAGTTCGTGGAGAGCCCCGCCATCGTGGAGACCTTGCGGCGGATGGGCATCGAGTATGGGCAGGGCTACGCGATCTCGCGGCCGATGCCCCTTCAGGACTTTGCCCCGGAGCGCCGGCACGGGGCGACCGCCGCATGAAGGCCCGGCCGCTCCTGCACGGGTCGCGGAGCCTATCAGTCATTGGAACGATGAGCTGAAGGCCACGACCGGAAAGCGCACACGCAAGGCCGCAATCGTCGCCCTGTTGAGAGAGCGCGGCTCCGTCACATATTTAGGTCGCAAACTCCGCAAGGCGCCACCCAAGCGCAAGGGCCGGCACGGCTTCAAGAGCGTGCGGGCCGCGATGGATCACCTGAAGCGCCTGTGAGGGAACACCGCTTCACGCGGCGTTTCGAGAGAGACTTCCGAAACCTGCGCAAGGAGCGGGCACTCACCCAGGCCGATTTCCTCGATCTTGAGCATGTCCTGGAGCTGGGCGACACAGCAAACGCCCGCGGTCGGCGCTGATCCAGATCAAGCTGGCGCCGGCGTCAGCTCGGCGCGGATCAGCCCGGCGAGATAGTCGCGGTACAGGTCGATGTAGTTGACGCCGTTGGTCCGGTCCATCAGCCAGGGATTCATCAGCCTGTGGCGCAGGACCAGGATGCGGTCCTCGGGCCCGTCATCGCGCGCGGTCGCTCCGGCGTCGCCGGGCCGGCTGAAACATTTTTAGTTAGGGGGGGCTAGCCCCAATGCCGGTTAGTTAACGCCATTGTTCTGCGGCCGAGGGCGTTTTCTGGAGTAGGTGCTCATCTTGATCTTCACGGCGCGAGGGTAGACGCGGTTTCGTCGCGGTGGCAAGAGCAGGAGCGGCAGT
>JBQTJR010000053.1:0-15013 GCA_052386895.1 Sphingosinicella sp. | reverse complement strand
TTCTGCTCGTGGGGGGGGACTATTTCCGGCTCTCTTAAGAACCCCCTTTGGGTTCAATTTTGGCCCCCCCGGGGGGGGCACCCCGGCGCCCCGCGGGGGGTGGGCCCCCCTCTCGAACCTCGCGAAGCGCAAGCGAGCGGAGGAAGTTCGCTTTCCGCGGAAGAGGCGGAAAAGGGCATGAGCGAGATGAGCGAGACGTTCCGCGAGAAAGGCGGGGAGATTTACGTGGCGGCGGAAGAGTAGCTTGCCGCAATCGATCGCCCACGTCGCGTTGGTCGTCCGCGACTATGACGAGGCGATCGGCTGGTTCGGGGACAAGCTCGGCTTCACGCTTGTCGCCGACGAATACCAACCCGAGCAGGACAAGCGCTGGGTGCTGATGGCGCCGCCCGGTGCGCCCGAGGGCGCGGCGACGATCCTGCTCGCACGCGCGGCGACGCCCGCGCAGGAGGGCTTCGTCGGCAACCAGGCGGGCGGGCGCGTCTTCCTGTTCCTCAGGACCGACGATTTCAGCCGCGATTACGAGGCGATGAAGGCGAAGGGCATCAGGTTCGTGCGCGAGCCGAAGGTCGAGACCTACGGGACGGTGGCGGTGTTCGAGGATCTCTATGGGAATCTATGGGATTTGGTGGAGTTTGGCGGGCGCTCCTAGGGCTCAATAGTGATAGCGGCACTGGGCGATTTCGAGCGTTTTCGCCTCACCTTTTCCGCTCACCCGGTAGACCAGCCGATGCTTCTGATCGATGCGTCGCGACCACCAACCCGAGAGGTTGCCGCCCAGCGGCTCGGGCTTGCCGGTGCCGCGAAAAGGATCGAGCAGGCATTCTGCGATGAGCCCGTTCAGCCGCTTCAGCGTTTTCCGCTCTTCGGATTGCCAGGAGAGATATTGGTTCCAGGCGCGCTCCGAAAAGACGAGCTTCACGGCTCGATTAGCTCACGCTCAACGCCCTTGCCTGCGTCCAGCTGTTCGATGCTCGCCAGCAGTTCACGCGCATTGGCCGGCGAACGCAGCAGGTAAAGCGTCTCTTCAATCGACGCCCAATCGCTTTCCGAGACCAATACCGCGCCCTCGCCCCGCTGCCGCGTGATAGCGATCGGCGTACGATCCTCGACGACGCGATCGATCACCGCCTTCAGATTTTCACGCGCACGAGAATAGCTGATCGCTCGCATGCGGCCCGCTATGCCCAATTCATTGTACAATGTCAAGGAAGAGCGGCGGGTTTGGGCCGCGGAGCGGGCGCTGCCCTTCGGCTTCGCCGACCCACCCATGATCAGGTCGCCATTGGACGGGCCACCCTGTCCCCCGGAAAGGGCTAAGGCGTGCGGGGCACGCCTTACCCGCCAATTCCTCGGACATGGCTGCGACATGCGGGCATGTCGCACCTGATCATCCCCTCCCTTGCAGGGGGGATTAGTCACCGCCCTGCCCCACGAGATCCCGGCTTTGGCCCCGGCCTACGCCGGGGAGCCCGGGATGAGTCCGCGCAGCTGGCTTGCGCCCGCTCAAGTTGCCCCTCCACCATGGCCTGTCGGCCATGGTCCCCCTCCCCGTTCCGGGGAGGATTAAAAGAAGCCGGGCATCTCGCGTTGGGCGACGGTGGGATGATCGGGGATCAGCATGCCGCGCTCGAGCCGGATCGGCTCGATCGTCTGGGTCAACTGGCCAACGTCGGCGAGCGGCGTGCCGGGCACGCCCGCGAGGAAAACGAGCGCCTGGCGGGTCGAGACCTCCAGCGCGTCGCCGAGCTGGCGGTTGGGATTGTCGGCGGCGCGGCAGGTGACGTCGACGGTGCCGGCGAGGCCGTTGAAATAATTGCCTTGGTTATCGCGGTTCTGGGTGGCGAAGGCGACGATGCGGAGCCGGTCGTCGCACGCCGCGCGGTCGACCGCGATCTGGCCGACCGGCTTGCCGAAGGTGTTGGCGCCGACCAGCGCCAGGCTGGTGCGCAAATAGGGGATCATCGCGTTGATCACCAGCTCGCTCGCCGAGGCGGTCGAACCGGTGCCGATGAAGGCGAGCCGGATCGGCGCCACCGATTGCGGCTGCGGCGAGAAGAACTCGGTCTCGTTGAACTGCGCCTTGCTGGCGCGGAAGGTGGTGAAGCTGAGCACGTCGGCGCCGGTACGGTTGCGCCCCAGCAGGTTGACGAACAATTCCGCGGTCGAGACGAGGCCGCCGCCATTGTAGCGGAGGTCGATGACGATGTGGGTGACGTTCTCGGCGCGGAACTGGGCGAACGCATTGCGCAGCGCATTGTCGGCGGTCGAGATGAAGGTGCGCAGGTTCAGATAGCCGACCCGGCGGCCGCTATCGTCGAAGGTGCGCACGCCGTAGCGAGGGCTGACCGGCGGAATGTCGAAAATCGCCTTGGTGACGGTGAGGTTGCGGGTGCCGTTGGCATCGGTGACGCGCAGCACGCGGGTGGTGCCGGCGGTGCTCGGCCCCAATGCGTTGATGATGGCCTGCGAACCGCCGGCGGCGAACAGCGAAGCGGTGGTCTGGAGATTGGCCTCGCTGGTGCCGATCGCGTCGATGCGGGTGCCGCGATCGATGCCGGCGGCGAGCGCCGGCGCGCCCTCGAACGCCTCGAGCACGATGACGACGCCGTTCTCGTTGAACAGGCGGATGCCGAAGCCGGCGGTCTGGCCCGAGGCGAAGAAGGCGTTTTCCTCGGCGATCGAGGTGATGTGGGTGAAGAAGCGGTCGCGCCCCTGGGCACGCGCGGTCGCGGTCAGCGCGTCGATATAGGCCTGGACGGAGGCGAAGCCCGCCGGGTCGAGGTTGGCCGGCAAGGTCTCCGGGAACAGATACCATTCGTTCAATTGCGCGAACGCCCAGTTCTGGCGGTCGAGCAACGAGCAGGTCGAACCGCCGGCCGGCGGCGGCGGCGTGCCGGGATTGGCGACCGGCGGCGGTGCGCCGCCCCCTCCGCCGCCGCCGCCGCACGACGACAGCAAGGCCAGGATGGCGACCAGCGACGCCAATTTACGCATACCCATACGCATTCGTGATTCCCCGCATTCCCGCTTCTGCTTCAACCGCTTAGCGCAGCCGGGCGGGCTTGTCAGCGGCAAAGCGAGGCGGGATTACTTATCGCGCCAATTAAATGCACTGTCACCGAAATAGAATAGCGCCCCGGCCCTGAGGCCGGGGCGCCGGTGTCCGCAAGAGCGCCGGCTGTGGGATCAGCGCTCGAGCGGGAAAATGCGGACGACGGTGTGGGTGCGGGCGTCGATCTCGTAGATCGCCCGGCCGTCGCTGCGGAAGAAGGAATGAGCGGTGTCGCGGAACTCGTCGCGGCACTCATTTGGCACCGCGTAGAGGCTGCCGCTCACCCGCGAGCCGACCCGCAGGGTGCCGCGGCCGAGGATCGAATCCAATAGGCCGCCGACACCAGCGCGGCTCTCGACCGCCGCGCCGACCCGGCAATCGGAAATGCCGTCATCGGGGCCGCCGCGGCCGAAATTGCCGCCGTAATAGTCGTCGTCCCAACGGCCGTCGCGGTCGAAGTCGCGATCGTCAAAGCCGTCGCGATTGCGGTCGATGCGGCCGGCAAATTCGGCATCGTCTTCCCAGCGGCCGTCGCGATCGAGGTCGCGATCGTCGAAACCGTCGCCATTGCGATCGATGCGGCCGCCGGCCATGGCGTCCTCGTCCTGCCAGCGATCGAAACGATCGCCGCGGCCGCCGTCGGCGGTGCGGACGTCGTCGCGCAACGCGCGGATCCGGCCGGCCAGCTCGTTACGCTCGGCGCTGTTGAAGCCGTTGGCGCCGTAGCGGCCCTCGAGCCGCGCCAGCTCGCGCAGGTCGCGGCGCAGCTCGCGCGCCTCGGCCTCGCTGATGGTGCCGGCGCGGATGCCGGCGTCGATGCGCGTCTCGACGATCTCGAAACGGCTCTCGTAGGCGGCGGTGAATTGCGCGTCGGTCTGGCTGTTCGACTGCGCGACGAGCGGCGCCGCCAGCGCGATCGCCGACACGGCCGTCATTCCAAGCAGGATCTTCCTCATGGCAAATCTCCGTACTGTCCCCGTTTCTCCCTGCAGAACGCGCCAGCGAGGCCCCTGTTGCGGTTGCGGAGCGAGCCGTGCCTGGGCCGCGACGAACGGTGCCGTCACGAAGGCGATTGGAATACAGCCACTTAGCGGCGCAGGGTGCAGATTCGACGCTGATTCGGCGCGCGACTCGTGCTAGGCTGGGTGCGGTAACATGCTCGCGGCGCCGGCAATCGCGGCAGCCACCGCTGCCGCCGTGCCGCTCGCGGGGCGTAACGATCCGAAGGGGGGATATGAGACATCTGGCCATCCTCTTTGCCGCCGCTGCCGCGACGAGCGCGGCGGCCGCCGAAACCCGCTGGCAGACGATCGCCTCGCGCGAGGTGGCGCTGACCCCGGTCAGCGACGTGATCGCGATCGACGGTGCCGGCAGCCACAGCCTGATGCGGCTGTGCGCGGCCGGCAGCACGGTGCGGATCATCGATGTCGGCGTGCGCTTCGCCAGCGGCGAGCGGCTGATGGTGCCGGCGCGGGCGCGGCTCGACCCGGGGCGGTGCACCGCCGACATTGCGCTGCTGCGCGGCGAACGGGTCACCCAGCTGCGGCTCAATTACGAGCGGATGCGCCGGCGCTCGCCGGCCATGCTCCATGTCCAGGTAAGATGAGGCACGCGGGGCCGGCAAGATGAGGCGCGCGGCCGTGCGGGCGGCGACGTTGGCCGCCATCCTCGCCGCCGCGCCGCTCGCGGGGCAGGAACCGCAGGTGGAACGGCTGACGCTGCGGCCCGGCGAGAGCGCCAGCTTCACGCTGGCGCGGGGCTTCGATCACCAATTGCTGGTGCGAGCGGCGCCGGGCGCGCCCGGCGCGATCACGGTCAGCTACGAAGTCGCCGGCGGCATGTCGACGATCACCGCCACCAGCCGCACCGGCTTTGCCCTGACCTTCTCGGTGCTGGCCGATCCGGACGGCAATGGCGGCTATTCGCAGATGGGCGAGATCGCGCTGCCGGGCGACGGCACCGCGGCGGTGCGCCGCTGGCCGGGCTCGCTCGGGCCGATCAATGTCGGCAGCTTCGAGGGTGGGCCGCACGGCGAGCACGGCCACGAATCGCCGGGCGACCGGCGCTAATTCCCGCCGGCGCTGCCGGCCTCGTCCCGCTTCTTCGCCTGCTGGACGGCGCGCGAATAGGGAATCGCTCCCAGCGCCGCGCCGACGCCGATGATCGCGCCGCCGATCGCGCCGCCGATGCCGAGCGTGAACGCCGCCGCCGCGCCGGCGGCGGCGCCGCCAGCGATCATCCCCACCTGGGCCGCGGTTGGTCTCGGTCTTGCCATTTCACTCCTCCCTTGTTGCCCGATTCACCTTCTCAGGCCGGCCTGGCCAGCCGGACGTAGAGCAAGGTGGTGCCGCCGACGACGAAGGCCAGGAAGGCCGCGCGCACCATGTCGACCCATTCGCCGCTCTCCTCGAACAAAGCCAGGCCGGGCAAGGCGACGCCGAGCGCGACGAACACCCAGCCCAACAGGGCGTCGGCCCAGGGCTGGCGCGCTTCCAGCCGGGCGGCGAGCGGCTTGACGCTGCCGGGATCGCTTCGCAGCGCCTCGCGGATCGTCTTGTTGAGCATGGCCGACTCGAACAGGCGGGTGAACGCGGACGCGACCAGGAAGATCATCATGAAGGCGCCCAAGGGCACGACGAGTTCGACGAGCATATTTCCCCCAGGAACAAAGGCTGTTGGCGGGCCCATGATGGCGCAAAGCCGCGGCCGCGCCTAGTCCAGCCTAGCCTAGAGGCAGTCGCGGCAGTCGCCCGCCTCGTCGAGCTCGATCTGCAGCGTGGCGTGGCCGATGTGGAAACGATCGTGCATCGCGGCCTCCGCGTCGCGCAGGAAGGCGTTGCCGGGGTGGGCGGCCATCACCAGATGGGCGCTCATCGCCGCGTCGGCGGTGCCCATCGGCCAGACGTGGAGATGGTGCACGGCGACGACGCCGGGCAGGCTGGCGAGTGCCGCCTCGACCGCGTCGGGATCGATGCCCTCGGGGACCGCGCCGAGCGACAGCGCCAGCGACTGCCTGAGCAAGCCCCAGCTGTTCCAGAAGATCATTATTGCGATCGCCAGGCTGAGCAAAGGATCGATGCGGCTCTCGCCGGTGGCGAGGATCAGGAGTCCGCCGAGGACGATTCCGGCCGAGACCGCGGCGTCGGCGGCCATGTGGAGGAAGGCGCCGCGGATGTTGAGATCGCGCTTTCGACCGGCGGCGAAAGAAAGAGCGACGGCGCCGTTGATGGCGATGCCGATCGCCGCCACCCAGATCATGGTGATCGCCGGCGGCGTTGGCGGGTCGGCGGCGGCAAGCCGGCCGATCGCCTCGAGCAGGATCGCGCCGACCGCGACCAGCAGCAGCAGCGCGTTGGCGAGCGCGGCGAGCGTGGTCGAGCCGCGATAGCCCCAGGTGAAACGGCGGGTCGGGGCGCGCCGCGCCAGGCCGGCGCCGAGCCAGGCGATGGCGAGGCCGGCGACGTCGGAGAGGTTGTGGCCGGCATCGGCGACCAGGGCCATCGAGCCGTGGATCAGGCCGATCGCCGCCTCGGCGATGGCGAACAGGGTGTTGAGGATTATGCCGGCGAGGAAGGCGCGGCTGAAATCCCGGTGATGGTGATGATGGCCGGCCACGGTCTCCGTCTAAATCAGGCCGGCCCGGAGATACTAGGACACCAAGGGCGGGAATCGAGCGTGACGCATTTGTCGTCTTCGTGGGTCCGGCCTATATCGCCGCTCGGCTCCGATGGACGCGGGAGTGAGCGGTTCGCCCCTCGCCCGGCGACGACATCGGAGCCACCCACCTCCACAGCATCGGCTGCCAGGCCGGCCCGGAGATACCAGGACACGAGGGCCCTGCCCGCCCCCGCCGGCAGGTCTCACGCGAAGACGCGAAGCCGCGAAGAGCCGGCAGCGCCGGCCCTCATCCCGCCGGGCAGATCAGGGCCTGGCTGAAGCGCGCAAAAAACAGTGCACTGTCACCGGTTTTACAGCGGCTGCCTCGAAAGCTTCTGCGCCAGCCAGGCGGCGACCAGCGGCAGCAGCACGCCGACGCCCCACATCCACACCGGGTGCGGGATGGTCATCATGGTGTAGATCCCGAACAGCACCGTCACCAGCGCGATGATCCAGCCGGCCAGCGCCCGCCGGGCGATGAGGTTGCCGATCCAGCCGCCGACCAGGGTGCCGAAGAACCAGGCGGCGACCACGAAGGCCAGAGCGGCCGGCGGCATGATCGAGATCAGCCGCTCGAGATCGACCGGATCGTTGAGATCGATGTCGGGCGGCGGCGGATAGAGGGTGTAGCCGGCATATTCGATGCCGGCGATCACCAGGAAGCCGACGACAAAACCGATCACCAATCCCAGAACGAGTCGCATATTCGGCCCCCTTCAAGATGTGCGCGCCACGCCTAGGACAGTTCCGGCTTGTCCGCCACCGGCACGTCGCTCTTTCCCTCGATCTGCAGCCGGTCGCTCTCCGCCTCGGTGAGATCGCCGCCGGCGCCGGCGAACGCCGCCTCGAGCCGGCGCATGTCGAGAGCGCCTTCCCAGCGCGCGACGACCAGGGTGGCGACCGCGTTGCCGATGAAATTGGTCAGCGCGCGGCATTCGCTCATGAAGCGGTCGATGCCGAGGATCAGGGTCATGCCGGCGACCGGGATCGAAGGCACCACCGACAATGTCGCGGCAAGGACGATGAAGCCCGAGCCGGTGACGCCGGCCGCGCCCTTCGACGACAGGATCGCGACCGCCATCAGCAGCAGCTGGTCGGCCACGCTCAATTCGGTGTCGGTCGCCTGGGCGATGAACAAGGCGGCAAGCGAGAGATAGATGTTGGTGCCGTCGAGGTTGAACGAATAACCGGTGGGGACGACCAGGCCGACCACCGGCCGCGACACGCCGGCGCGCTCCATTTTCTCCATCAGCAGCGGCAGCGCGCTCTCCGAGCTCGACGTGCCGAGCACCAGCAGCAGCTCGTCCTTGATGTAGCGCACCAGCCCGAACAGCGAGAAGCCGGCGGCGCGGGCGATCAGCCCGAGCACGACGATCACGAACAGCAAGGCGGTGAGGTAGAAGCTGGCGATCAGCCCGAAGAGGCTGGCAAGCGTGCCGATGCCGTACTGGCCGATGGTGAAGGCCATCGCGCCGAACGCGCCAACCGGCGCCAGGTACATGAGGATGTGAACCATGCGGAACACCACCGCGGTCACCACCTTGAGGCCGCTGACCAGGCGCTCGCCGCGCTCGCCGAGCAAGGCCAGCGCGATGCCGAACAGGATGGCGACGAACAGGATTTGGAGGATCTCGCCCGAAGTGAAGGCGCTGAACGCCGTGTCGGGAACGATGTGCAGCACGAACTCGGTGAGCGTGCGCTCGCCGGCCTGCGAGACGTAGGTCTCGACCGCCCGCGGGTCGAGCGTCGCCGGATCGACATCGAGCCCGTCGCCCGGCCGGGCGAGGTTGCCGACGAGCAGGCCGATGACCAGCGCCAGCGTCGAGACGGCGAGGAAATAGGCGATGGCCTTGGCGCCGACCCGGCCGAACGCCTTCAGATCGGCCATGCCGGCGATGCCGCTGACGACGGTGAGGAAGATGACCGGGGTGATGATCATCTTGACCAGCTTGACGAAGCCGTCGCCCAGCGGCTTCAGCGCGCGGCCGGTTTCCGGGAACAGCCAGCCGACCAGCACGCCAAGCGCGATCGCCACCAGCACCTGGAAGTAGAGCGTGCGCCAAAGCGGCCGCCGCTGCTGCGGTTGAGGGTCCAGACCTACCACTTGAGGTGACCGGGATCGGCCGGGGAAGGATGGATGGCAAGGAGAGAAGCGAAGAGCAGGCGAGATCGCCCCCGGTCGAGCCGATCGACGCAGCCAGGCGCCGTCCCCGGCCGACCGCGAAGCGGCGGGCGTCCTTTGCCGCCCGGGCGTCGTCGCTCGGTCAGGCCCGATGCATCAACATCGCTCCGCTCCCTCGCTCCTAGCCGGATCGACAAATGCCGCTCCGTCACGGCCGCCCCAAGTGGCAGGTCTGGACCCTGGCCCCCATCGACCCTTCGCATAAGCGGGGACGGCCCGATTGTCAGCGCCGCGCTTGCGCACGGCAGCCGCAATCGTCATGGGGACCCATGCTTTCTCAACGAACGCGGTACACAATACGCGCGCTCCTCCACCTCGCCGACCGCTACGGCGAAGGGCCGATCCAGCTGGCCGAGATTGCCGACCAGCAGAACCTGCCGCCCAAGTTCCTGACCGTGATCCTGTCGCAGATGCGCCGCGCCGGGCTGGTCGAGACGATGCGCGGCCGCGAGGGCGGCTACTGGCTGGCGCGGCCTCCCGGCGAGATCAGCTACGGCGAGATCGTGCGGCTGACGCGCGGCTCGCTCGGGCTGCTGCCCTGCGCCAGCCGGCTGGCGCACGTGCCGTGCAAGAACTGCATCAGCGAGGAGAAATGCCGGCTTCACCGGGCGATGCTGCTGGTGCGCGACGAGACGGCGCGCATCCTCGACGGGCTGTCGCTGGCCGACCCGGTGCGGGTCGAGGAGACTGCCGGCATAGACCTGGCGTGAGCGCAGTACATGTCGCCATCGTCGGCGCCGGCTTTGCCGGGACCGCCGCCGCCCTCCACCTGCTCGCGCAGGGCGCCGGGCGGGTCAGCCTGATCGAGCGCGAACATAGGCCGGGGCGCGGCATCGCCTATGGCACAAGCCGCCCCGAACATGTGCTCAACATTCCCGCGCGCCGGATGGTGCTGTGGCCGGACGACCGCGAGCATTTCGCACGCTGGGCCGAGGCACGCGGCATCGGCACGCCGGACGATTATGTGCCGCGCCAACATTTTGGCGACTATGTCGCGGAGCAGCTCGCGGCCGCGTCGGAGCGAATCGAGATCGTCCATGGCGACGCAATCGGGATCGACCGGTCTGGAGCGGGCGAACGAGTGCGACTACACGACGGCCGCGCCATCGAGGCGGACGCGGCGATACTGGCGATCGGTAATCTGCGCCCCGCGATCCCGCCGCCGCTCGATGCCGAGCGACTGCAAGACGCCTTCGTGGCCGATCCCTGGTACAGCGATATCTCCCGCGACCTGTCGGCCGGCGACACGATCCTGCTGGTGGGCACCGGCCTGACGGCGATCGATGCGGCGCTCAGCCTCGACGCCGATGGCTTCGAAGGGCAGATCCTGGCGCTGTCGCGGCGCGGCCTGATACCGCTCCCCAATCTCGAGACGGACGCGTTCGCCGCACAATCGTTTCCACCGGAACCGAGTTGTGTCGGACTGCTGCGCAGCGCCCGCCGGCGGGCGGCCGAGGTGGAATGGCGGGTGGCGGTCCAGGAAGTGCGCGAGGCGTTGCACCCGATCTGGGCCAAGCTGCCGCCTGGCGAACGGAGGCGTTTCCTCCGGCATTTGCGTCCCTGGTGGGACGCCCACCGCCACCGCATCGCGCCGGCGGCGGCGCGGCGCATCGCCGAGCTCGAGGCCGAGGGCCGATTCCACGGCATCGCGGGCCGGCTCCTCTCCGTCGAGCGGTCGCCGACCGGTGCGCGAATAGTCTATCGCCGCCGCGGCCGCATCGAGCCAGAGACGGCCGACCCGGCACGCATCATCAATTGCACCGGACCGGAACTCGACATTGCGCGCGCCGCCGAGCCATTGCTCGATGCGCTGCTCGCCGCCGGCCGCATAATCCCGGATGCCTGCCGGCTGGGCGTGGAAGTCGACAGCCATTGCCGCACGCTGGATCGCGAAGGCTCGCCATCGGGCCTTTACGCTCTCGGGCCGATGACCCGCGGCGCCTTTTGGGAGAGCATCGGCGTTTCCGACATCGCGGCTCACGCCGCCGGCATCGCCGAACGGATTACCGAGCGCGCTACAACGTGATCCGAAAGCGGGCGCCGCCGGCTTCGGCCTTGGCGACGCTACCGGGACGCTAGAGGGTGATTCGAAAGCAGGCGCCGCCGCCATGTGCGTCGGCAACGCCGATCGAGCCGCGATGGCCGAGCACCACCTGGCGGGCGAGGCTGAGGCCGACGCCGGTGCCGGCCTGGCGGGTGGTGAAGAAGGGCAGGAAGACGTCCTGGCGGAGATTTTCCGGCACGCCGGGGCCATTGTCCGCCACCTCGACCTGGATCTTGCCCGACGGCGTCCGCTCGAACGCCAGCGAGATACGCGGCTGGCCGGCGTGACCGCGCGCGGCCTCGGCGGCATTGCGCAGCAGGTTCAGCAGCACCTGGCTCATCAGATCGGGATCGGCCTGCAGCGGCGGCAGCCCGGCCGGCGCGGTGACGGTGAACTCGATCCCTTGCGCGTCGCCGCCGGCGCGGAACAGGGCTTCGAGCTCGGCCGCCCAGGCGGCAATGTCGATCGTCTGCGGCCGCACCTGCGGCGCGCGGCTGATCTGGCGGTAGCTCTCGACGAAATGCATGATGCCGTCGGCGCGGTGGGCGAGCGTTTCGACCGCCGCGCGCGCGTCGGCGACGTCGCGGTCGTCGGGCGCGTCGACCCGCCGCATCAGATCGACCGCGCTGTGGGCGAGCGAGGTGACCGGCGTCATCGAGTTCATGATCTCGTGGGTGAGGACGCGGATGAGATCGCTCTGGGCAGCGATCTCGATCGCGTTGAGCTCGCTCTGGATCGGCTGCACCGCCACCACCCGCACCGAACGGCCGAGCCGATGGAGGGCGGCGGCGGTGACCAGCATGGTGTGCGGGGTGCCGTCGATCAGCAGCGGCACCAGCCGCGGCCGCCGCACCGCGCCGCCCTCGAGCGCGCGCGCGAACGCCTCGCCATAGTCGCGAAAATCCTCCACCCGCACGCCGCGGTGGCGCAGGAACAGCCGCCGCGCCGCCTTGTTGGCGAGATCGACCTTGCCCTCGGCATCGACGGTGAGCAGGGCGGTGGGCGCGTCGTCGACCACCGCCTCGTAGAAGCGGCTGGCATCGACCAGCCGGTGCTGATCGTCGCGCATGCGGTGAATCGCCTCGTCGAGCACCTGGCCAAGCTCGCCGAAGCCGCTGCCCTCGGTACGGGAAGAGAAACCCTGGCTGAAATCGGCGTAGCGCACCGCGTCGACGAACCGCGCCAGCGTGCGGTTGGTGCGCTGGACGTGCTGCCACAGCAGCCAGGCCGAACCGATGACGAACAGGCCGCCGACGACGCGGGCGGCGCCGAGATTGGCCATGGTCAAAGATGCCGCGAACAGGAACGAGGCGCCGAGCAGCAAGGCCAGCCGCCAGGCGAGGCCGAGCAGAAAGCGGCCGCGAAACGGCATCGCGCCCGGCCGGCGCTTCGAATCTGGCTTGTTAGGGTCCAGACCCATTACCAACGCGGTCGCGACGGAGCGTAATTTGTCGATCCGGCCAGGAGCGAGGGAGCGGAGCGATGTTCGACCATCGTGAGCGGACGAGCGACGCCGCCGGGCGGCAAAGGACGCCCGCCGCTACGCGGGGTCTGGACCCTAATAACCACTAAAGTCCGTGCTTTTCCATGCGGCGATAGAGCGAGGCCCGGGTCAGGCCGAGCTCCGCCGCCGCCAGCGAGATATTGTAGCTGTGGCGCTTCAGTGCCTGCTCGACGATCTGCTTCTCGGCCCGCTCGAGGTTGAGATCGCTGCCGGCGACGGCTTCGCGTTCCGGCACGCGCGGCGCCGACGCGGTCGGCCGGCTCAGCGAGAAATCCTCCGCCTGGTAGGCGTCGCCGTCGGCGAGGATCACCGCCCGCTCGGCAGCGTGGCGCAGCGCGCGGACATTGCCCGGCCAGTCATAGACTTCGAGCGCGGCCGCCACCTCGGGCGGGACGATTCGCGCCGGCTTGTCATATTTCTTCGCATAGAGCGCGACGAAATGCTCGGCGAGCTGCAGCACGTCCTCGCGCCGCTCGCGCAAGGGCGGCAGCTCGATCTCGACGGTGTTGAGCCGGAACAGGAGGTCCTGGCGGAAGCGGGTCTCGTCGGCGAGCAGGTGCGGCGGGCAGTTGGTGGCGGCGATGACGCGAACGTCGATCGGCACCGGCTTGTTGGCGCCGACCGGAATCACCTGGCGCTGTTCGAGTGCGGTCAGCAATTTCGGCTGCAGGTGCAGCGGCAGATTGCCGATCTCGTCGAGGAACAGGCTGCCGCCGTGCGCCGCCTGCAGCCGGCCGACGCGGTCGCTGCGGGCATCGGTAAAGGCGCCCTTGACGTGACCGAACAGCTCCGATTCGAACAGGTTCTCGGCGACAGCGCCGAGATCGACGGCGACCATCGCCTGCTCGGCGCGGCGCGAGCGGCGGTGCAGCTCGCGCGCGACAAGCTCCTTGCCGGTGCCGTTTTCGCCGAGGATCAGCACGTTGGCCTCGGTCGGCGCGGCGCGCTCGATCAGCGAATAGACCCGCGCCATGGCCGGCGACTGGCCGAGCAGGGGCATGTCGCCGCCGGCCCGCGGCGCAGCCAGCGCGGCCGAGCGCTTGCGCTCGGTGGCGACCTCGGCGCGCGAGGTGCGCAAGGCAGCGGCGGTGCGCACCGTCGCCACCAGCCGCTCGTTCGACCAGGGCTTGGAGACGAAATCGGTGGCGCCGCGCTTCATCGCCTCGACCGCCACCTGCAGGCCGGCATGGGCGGTGATCATCACCACCACCGCCTGGGGATCGTGACGAAGGATTTCCGCCAGCCAGTGGAACCCCTCGGCGGCGTCGGTGGCGCCGCGACCGAAATTGGCATCGAGCAGGACGACGTCGGGCGGATCGCGCCGCAGCGATTGCAGCGCTTCCTCCGGCGACTGGAATTCCTCGACGGCGGTGAACAGGTCGCGCAGCAGCAGCCGCGCCGACAACAGGATGTCGGGATCGTCGTCGATGACGATGCAGCGGCCGAAGCGCCTGGGCTGATTCAAGGAAATTCTCCCCGGCTGTCCGATAATGGACAATCAACAAACGTGCCAAGTCCGCCAGCGGACACTCCAGGGCCGGCGGCGAACGCTGACTATTTCTCTAAGTAACTGGAAAAACGGCTCCTTTCTCAACTGGCACGGCTCCTGCTGGTAAGCAAGGGCAGGGGAAACCCGCTTTTGATGGAGAAAGACAATGGCACGGCTCGAAACGATCGGTTTCTCTCTCGGCCTGTTCATGACCGGCATCCTCACCTTCGTGGCGCTGCCGCTCGTCTGAGCCGATGAGACTGTACGAATGCGGACAGGCGTGTCCGGATCCGGACACGCCCCCGCCGAGCCGAAAAGGCAAGTCCCCACCCAGATGAGCGTCGTCCCGATCAAGGAACCCGAGCAGCGGCCGCAGCCCGGCCGGGCGATGGACCGCATCGTCGAGAGCCGCGCGCTGCCGCCCAGGACCAAGCTGGCGATCGCCGCGGCCGGCGCCGTCCTGCTCGTCCTCATTTTCTATTTCCTCGCGCCCGGCGGCAACAGCCAGACGGTCGCGGCGTCGCGCCTCACCGTGTCGAGCGTTGCCCAAGGCCGGTTCGACGATTTCCTGCCGCTCAGGGCGCGGGTGGAGCCCCTGCTTACCGTCTATCTCGACGCGGTCGAGGGCGGCCGGGTCGAGCGGGTGCTGGTCGAGGACGGCGCCATCGTCCAGCGCGGCCAGCTGCTCGCGGTGCTGTCCAATTCCGACCTGCAATTGAACGTGCTCGCGCGCCAGACCGAGGTTACCCAGCAGATCAACTCGATGCGCAGCCAGGAGCTGGCGCTGGCGCAGACCCGGCTCGCCAACGAACGGGCGCTGATCGACGCCGAACTGACGAGAGAGACCGCGCGCCGGCAATACGAGATGCAGCGGCCGCTGGCCGAGCGCGGCTTCGTTTCCGGGCGCCAGTTCGCCGACAGCCGCGACGCCTTCGAGGCGGCGCGGGGGGGGCGCGGGGGGGGGGGGCCCCCCCCCAACCCCCCCCCGCCGGGGGGCACCGGGCCCCGCGCCCCCCAAGGGGCGGCGGGGGCCGCGCGCCCACACCCCCCCCGGCGGGCGCGCGCCCCCCCCGCGCCGCCTC
>JBQTJR010000052.1:0-57356 GCA_052386895.1 Sphingosinicella sp. | reverse complement strand
TCACCACGGTGCCGTCGAACGGCAGCTCGTTGAGGGCTCCGCGCATCGCCTCGACCGCGGCCTGGTCGGCGGCGCGCTCGTCGCCGCGCCCGACCAGCTTCGAGGCCGCCACCGCCGCCGCCTCGGTCACCCGCACCATTTCGAGCACCAGCACCCGGTCGAGGGCGTGGCTGCCGGTCATCGTCATGGCTGTCCCCAGGTTTGAAGGCGTCGTGTCGCCGTGCGGTTAGGGGCGGCCCGGCGCAAAGTCGAGCCGTTCGACGAAGCATTGGCTCCGCTCGACGTGCCCCGCTCGACCGCAAGCGTTGCGGGGGGCTATGGGCGCCTGCAACGAGCCGATTCGGGCCTGGGAGGGAAGAGATGCCGCAGTCGATTTTCGTCAACCTGCCGGTCAGCGACCTTGCGCGCTCGATGGCCTTCTACGAGGCGATCGGCTTCAGGAACGAGCCGATGTTCACCGACGACACCGCCGCCTGCATGGTGCTCTCGGACGCGATCTTCCTGATGCTGCTCACCCACGGCAAGTTCAAGGAATTCACGCCGAAGGAGATCGTTGACGCGCGCACCTCGAGCGAGGTGCTGATCGCATTGAGCCGCGACAGCCGCGAGGCGGTCGACACCATCCACCGCGAGGCGATCGCCGCCGGCGGGCGCGAGGCGCGGCCGGTCGAGGACCTCGGCTTCATGTATACCCACGCCTTCGAGGACCCGGACGGCCACATCTACGAACCGTTCTACATGGACATGGAGGCTGCCAAGGAGGCGCACGACAAGGCGCCGGCCGAGGCCTGACCGCTATCGATCGCAAGAGGAGGAAGAAATGGCCTATATCGAGGGATTCGTCGCTCCGGTGCCGGAAGCGAACAAGGACAAGTATCGTGAGCATGCCACCGACGCCGAGCCGATCATCAAGGAATTCGGCGCCACCCGCATGGTCGAGGCGTGGGGCGACGACGTGCCCGAGGGCAAGGTCACCGATTTCAAGATGGCGGTGCAGGCCAAGCCCGACGAGCAGGTGGTGTTTTCCTGGTTCGAATATCCCGACAAGGCGGCGCGCGAGGCGGCCAACGAGAAGTTTCGCGAGGATCCGCGGATGAAGGACATGGCCGAATCGATGCCGTTCGACGGCAAGCGGATGATCATCGGCGGCTTCGAGGAAATCCTCGACGAGGGGCCGGGCGGCGACAACGGCTACACCGACGGCTTTATCGCGCCGGTGAAGAACGAGAACAGGCAAGCCTATGCCGACATGGCGACCAAGGCCGCGCCGGTGTTCATCGAGCATGGCGCGACCCGGGTGGTCGAGGCGTGGGGCGACGACGTGTTCGAAGGCAAGGTCACCGATTTCCGCAAGGCGGTGAAGGCCGAGCAGGGCGAGAACGTCGTCTTCTCCTGGATCGAATGGCCGTCGAAGGAAACGCGGGTGAAGGGCTGGGAGAAAGTGATGGCCGACCCGCGCATGCAGCCCAAGGAAGGCGAGCCGATGCCGTTCGACGGCAAGCGCATGTTCTGGGCCGGCTTCACCCCGATCCTCGACAAATAAGCGCAAGGCGATGAGCGCGAGCGGGAGCTTCATCTGGTATGAATTGTGGACCCCCGACCGCGAGGCGGCGCGCGCTTTCTATGCGAAGGTGGTCGGCTGGAGGATCGGCGATCCCGGCGCCAAGGACCTGTCGGGCGAGCCCTATCTGATGATTCAAGCCGGCGGCCAGGCCGTCGGCGGCATGATACAGCTCGGCCCGGAAATGCCGGCCGGCGTCGGCGCCGGCTGGTACGGCTACATCGCGGTCGACGATGCCGATGCCATGGCGCAACGGGTCGAGTCGGCGGGCGGGCGCATCGTGATGGGGCCGGGCGACATCCCCGAAGCCGGCCGCTTCGCGATGGTCGCCGATCCCGGCGGGGCGATCTTCTACATGTTGACGCCGAAGATGCCCGAGGGCGCGCCGCCGCCACCACCGCGCGCCCGCCGCACCCCGGGCCAGGTCGACTGGCACGAGCTCTACAGTGCCGCCGGCCAGGAAAAGGCCTTTGCCTTCTATTCCTCATTGTTCGGCTGGAAGGCCCATCAGGAAATGCCGATGGGGCCGATGGGGACCTATCGCATCTTCGGCTACGCCGGCGACGAGGACCAGTGGGGCGGGATGATGGACAAGCCCGCAAACGTGCCGGCCTCGGCCTGGAACTTCTACGTCTATGTCGACGGGATCGACGCCGCCGCCGAGCGGGTCAGGGCCGCGGGCGGGGAAGTGATCGTGGGTCCGATGGAGGTGCCCGACGGCAGCTTCGTGCTGCAAGGCCGCGACCCGCAGGGCGCCTCGTTCGCGCTCGTCTCGAAAGTCCGCTGAAAGGATTGACCATGCAGGGCATCACCCCGTTCCTGTGGTACGACGACCAGGCTGAGGAAGCGGCCAAGTTCTACGTTTCGCTGTTCCCGGACAGCCGGATCGACCGGGTGGTTCGCGCGCCGTCCGACACGCCCTCGGGGCCCGAGGGATACGTCATGCTGGTCGAGTTCACGCTTTTCGGGAAGCCCTATGCCGGATTGAACGGCGGCCCGATGTTCAAGCACAGCGAGGCGGTGTCGTTCATGGTCACGACCGACAACCAGGAAGAGACCGACCGGCTATGGCAGGCGATCACCTCGAACGGTGGCGCCGAATCGGACTGCGGCTGGTGCAAGGATCGCTGGGGCCTGTCGTGGCAGATTACGCCGAAGCGGCTGCTCGAGCTGATCGGCGATCCCGACAAGGCGCGGGCCAAGCGCGCTTTCGAGGCGATGATGACCATGCAGAAGATCGACATCGCCGCGATCGAGCGCGCCGCCGACGGCAGTTGAGCCTCAGCGCAAACGATAGCTGACGCGAAGCCCGACGCTGTCCATTCCCGGATTCTGCCGCGCGAATAGCTGCGCATTGCTGATGTGAATCCAGCTCAGTTCGATCGCCAGCCGCTCGCTCGCCTGATAGCCCGCGCCGAGTTCCAGTTCGAACAGCACGCGCGAACCGAGGTCGGTTCGGAAGCCGCCGGCAACGCCGTGCTCGCCGCGGCTATGAACGGCGAGCCCGAGACCGGGCCGAACGAACCACCGGTTTCCGATGCGCCAGCTCAGGCCGGCTGCGGCGAAATGGGTTTCGCCGCCAGTCGCCGCGGAAACGAAAGCGTAAGGCGACGGCGATCCAAGGAAGTCGAGCGCCCGCAGCCGGTCTCCTCGCCAGCCGATCTGCAGGTCCGCTCCATCCTCCAGACCACCGAGGGTAAGCGGGGATGCGATGTCATGCGCGAGAACACCGCCGAACAGCTCTCTTGCGATCGCGCGATCTTCCACCAGCCCGGCGCAGGCACAGAACAGGATCGCCAAAGCGCTTGGCTTTAGGTTTCGCAACTTACCATCTTTCATCCCCCCGCCTGCCACGCACCGATCGCCTCGCTCGGCGCGACCAGCATCAGCACATTGAGCACGAGGTTGTCGCGAATCGCGACCAGCGTCAGCAGCTCGAAGAAAATCGCTATCGTTACCGTCGCCCAGACCGGCGCCCGCCGCGCGATCGCAAACCCAACCAGCATCCAGCCCATGTCGGCAATCGAGTTGAGCACGCTGTCGCCGACATAGCCCAGCGCCAGCGTCGTCTCGCGATAGCGGTCGATCACCCACGGCGTGTTCTCGAGCACTTCCCACGCCGCCTCGATCACGATCGCGCCGATCAGCCGGTCGCCGGGCGGGTTCTTCCGCAGGAACAGCCAGCCGAGCAGGTAGAAAAGGAAGCCGTGGATGACGTGGCTCGGCGTGTACCAGTCGGCGAGATGCTGGCTGTTGTCGGGGCCGCTGACCTCGCCGACCCATAGCTTGACCTCGCCGCAGGTGCAGATCGGCGGGCGGCCCATCCACAGCTGCACGGCCGCGGCCACCGCCACGATCGCCAGCGCGACCAGCCAGTAGCGGCGGGGGATCAGGGGAACGCTCATTCGCCCAGCAACTCGCACAATTTGGCGACGGTGCGATAGTTGCGGCTGGTTGCCGGCGAGTCGACCAGCTTGTCGATCAGCATCGGCGACAGCTTCGAGCGCGCGACGCCGCCGACGAAGCTGATCCACAGGCCGTCGTCGGCGCGCCCGACCTGCTCGCCGTCCTGCGCCCGCGCCTGCAGCTTCTCGACCGCGTCGGCCGGCGGCGGCCGTTTCGGCACCAGCAGCATCAGCCAGTTCGGCGTGTCCCTCGCCGCGTCCGGGAACGGATTGCCGTCGCGATAGGCGCGCATCTGGGCCCTGGTGCGCACGATCACCGGCACTTTCATCGCGAACCGCTGCTCGATCGCCTCTTCCAGCGCCTGCTCGGCCGCGGCCGGCGCCAAGTCGGAAACGAACAGCAGATTGCCGCTGGCGATGAAGGTCGACACCTCGGTCCAGCCGAGCCTGGCGGCGAGCGCGCGCAACTCGGCCATCGGCAGCACCCGGCCGCCGACATTGATTCCTCGCAGCAAGGCTACCCGTCTCGCCATCCGGGCCTTTGTAACATCAACGCGCGGCCTTGACGCGCGCCGCCGCGCCACGCCACTAGCCCCCATGCAAGCGGACCAAATGGAAGTCGAAGCCGCCTTCCAGCGGCGCGGTCTGCTCTATGTCCTTTCCAGCCCCAGCGGCGCCGGCAAGTCGACCATCGCGCGGATGCTGCTCGACAGCGACGACGGCATCGCCATGTCGGTATCGGCGACCACCCGGCCGATCCGCCCCGGCGAGAAAGACGGCCGCGATTACCATTTCGTCGACGATGCCCGCTTCGACGCGATGATCGCCAATGGCGAGTTCCTCGAATGGGCCAACGTGTTCGGCTTTCGCTACGGCACGCTGAAGCGCGAGGTGATGAAGGCGATCGAATCGTGCTGCGACGTGCTGCTCGACATCGACTGGCAGGGTACCCAGCAGCTGAAGCAGGTCGATCCCGACATCGTCCGTGTGTTCATCCTGCCGCCCTCGATGGAAGAGCTCGAGCGGCGGCTGCGCACCCGCAAGACCGACAGCGAGGAAGTGATCCGGCAGCGGATGGCGCGCGCCACCGCCGAGATCAGCCACTGGGCCGAATATGATTACGTGCTGATCAACAACGACGCCGAGAAATGCCGCGAGCTGGTCCACAACATCTTGAAGGCCGAGCGGCTGAAGGCGACCCGGCGCGTCTTCCTCCACGATTTCGTCCGCCAGCTGATCGGCTGAGGTTTGGCGCACCGCGAATTTGCGCGTAGCTTGAACGAAAACGAAGGAGGGCTCGCATGATACGGGTGATCTTCGGCGCCTTGGTGGCGGCGGTCGCAATGTTCGTCGTCGGCTTCATCTTCTTCGGGCCGGTGGGCCTCAGCACCATCGCCACCGGCACGGTCACCGACCTGCAGGCGGCGGCGGTGCAGCAGTCGCTCGCCGCCAACCTGCCCCGCACCGGCACCTATCTCATCCCCAGTGCAGAGAGCTCGGCGGCGCAGACGGTGATGTACGGCCAGGGGCCGATCGCCACCGTCCACTATAATCTCGGCGGCTTTCCGGCGATGGACACGACGACGATGGCGATGGGGCTGGTGTTCAACTTCCTCGTCGCTTTGGTGATCGGCGCGGCGCTGATCGGCATCGACCGCCGCGTTCCCGATTTCCGCTCGCGCTCGCGGGTGGCGATGCTGATCGCGGTCGCGGCGAGTGCGTTCAACCATCTCGGCGAGCCGATCTATTGGCACCATGACTGGCCGCATTTCATCTATACGTTCATCGCCGATTCCGCCGCTCTTGCGGTGGCCGGCCTGATCCTCGCCTGGTCGCTGCCGGCTTCGCGCTCGGCGCCGGCCGACGCGCCGAAGGAGGTCTAGAGCAGCGAAAGGAATCGGCTGGCAGCGTCGAATTCCGCGCGCCGCGCCGCCAGCGCGCGCGCCGCTTCCGGGTCCGCGCCCCAGCGCTCCGCCTGCCAGTTTTCGTCGAGCGCGGCCGCGTCCCATGCCGCATCGACGTGGATCGCCCCTTCGAGCAGCGCCAGGCCGAGCACCAGCGATGTCGAGATCGTCACCAGCGGCGTCAGGCCTGCGAGCGGGAACGGGTCGAGACCGGAGACCGCCGCCGCCAGCCTCGCCACCGTGTCGGCCGGTTGCGGGCGATGGAGCACGCCGCTGGTCCGCTCGAAGGTAACGCCGAAGCGCTGTTCGGCCCATTCGAGGATCGGGTCCCAGCTTCCCGCCTGCAACTCGACCAGCGCCGGCGGCTCGGCCGCGCGATAGCAGAGCAGGTCGGTCTCGCCATAGGCGGCGAGGCGCCCGGCCTGCTGCGCGGGCGCCGGGGCGATGCGGTCGATCGCGGCATTGGCCAGCCCGGTCAGCGGCATCGCGCGCGGGTCGATCTTCTCGTGCTGCCCCTGCCATTCCTCGGCGATCGCTTCGGCCAGCGCCGGACTCGGCACTTCCAGCCGCTGGCGCGCCGGCGTCATCACCGGCTTGCCGTCGAGCAGGATCGCGCCGCCTGGGCCGGCCTCGGCCCGCGCGTAGAATCGTTTCATCAGGTAGGAGGCTCGCGCCAGCGCCGCGCCAGCCATTTCGGACCCCAGAAGCTCACCACGAGGGCCGCCAGCGCGATCGGCAGGCCGAGGATCGAGCCGCCCTCGACGATGAGGTCGCTCTGCCACAAGGCCAGCGCCGCCAGCACGACGGCCGTCGCGCCGATCCGCAACAGGTTCACCAGGATGAAGCGGTTGCGCCAGGTCTCGTCGTCGGGGCTCATCTCTTTTCCTTCTTGGCAGGGCCGCGGCGGCGGCGCTCACCGCGCCGGCTTTCCCGGCGCGCGTGCCGCGGCGGGGGGGCGGCGCGCTTCCTCGTCGCACGCGGCTCGGCAGGCCGGTCGCCGGCTGCCTCGTCGAAACCGAGCGACTTCAGGGTGGCGCGGAAATGGTCGGGCAGGCCGGCGCTGACGTCGATGCGCCCGTCGTCGGGATGGTCGATCACCAGCCGCCGCGCGTGCAAATGCAGCTTGCGGCTGATCGCGCCGGTCAGGAACGCCTGCTGGCCGGCATATTTGCCGTCGCCGAGGATCGGGTGGCCGATCGCGGCGAGATGCACCCTGAGCTGGTGGGTGCGCCCCGTGAGCGGCTGCAGCTCGAGCCAGGCGGCGCGGTTGCCGGCCTGGTCGATCAGCCGGTAGCGGGTGCGCGCCGGCTGGCCGCCCTCAGCCACGCACATTTTCTCGCCGCCCGTTCCAGGTTGCTTGGCCAGCGGCAGGTCGATCGTCCCTTCTTCCGGCTTCGGCACCCCGATCACGATTGCCCAGTAGAGCTTGCGTGCGCTGCGCCCGGAAAAGCTGCGCGAGAAAGCGGCGGCGGCGCGGGCGCCGCGCGCCACCAGCAGCACCCCCGACGTGTCCTTGTCGAGCCGGTGGACCAGCTTCGGGCGCGGTTCGCCTTCCTCGGCGAGGCCGTCGAGCAACCGGTCGAGATGGGTGTGGGTGCGCGTGCCGCCCTGGGTGGCGAGCCCGGGCGGCTTGTTGACGACGATCGCCGCGCCGTCGCGGTGGATCTCCAGCGAGCGGACGAACTCCAAATCTTCCTGCGACAACGGGTTGGTGCGCCGCGCCGGTGCTTCGGTTTCGCGCCCGCCATCGTCGGGCGGCACCCGGATCGACTGGCCGGCGTGGATGCGCTCGCCCGGCGCCGCGCGCTTGCCGTCGAGCCGGAGCTGGCCGGTGCGTGCCCAGCGGGCGATGGTGGCGAACGAGGTCGATGGCAGGTTGCGGCGAAACCAGCGGTCGAGGCGGATGCCGTCATCCTCCTCGCCGACGATGAACTGGCGCACCTCTGCCATGGCGCGCGGCTGTAGGGCCGGCCGCCGCTGGCGGAAAGTAGCGCCCGGTCAGCGGCCGATATTGACGATCAGGGCGACGTCGGTGCCGCGCGGCAGCGGCGTGACGATGACGTAGAAGGCGCCGTCGATACCCGGGTTGACACCGGCCAGCACGTGATCGCCGCCGCGCACCTGGCGCTCGGCGTTGAAGCCGGCGCGCATCCCCAGCATGCGGTAATATTCGATCACCTGCTCGAAGCCGTCGGCGGTGCGGAAGGTCACCACGCGCATGTGGCAATTGCCGACGTCGCTGCCCGCCGCCTCGGTCACCCGGCCGCCGGGATAAGGCGGAAATTGCGGCGGCAGCCGGTCGGCCCATTGCGGCCCGAAATCGAACGGCGCGCCGCACACCGATTGCGGGTTCTGCGCCGCCGCGGTCGCCTGGTAGCGTGCCGAATCCGGTGGGTAGGGCGCGGTGCGCGGCATTTCCGGCGCGCGCACCTGGTTGGGATAGGCCTGCTGCGCGAGGGTCGGATCGGTCAGGATCTGGTCCTCGAGCGCGCTGGTCAGCGCCGGGTCGGCGCCGTTGTAGAGCAGGGCATTGTCGAGCTCGGCGAGGCCGTTGCCGCGCGGGTTCTCGCAGGCGGCAAGCGCCAGCAGGCAGCTCAGCATCAAGGCGGACATAGGCGTGTTCCTCACCCGTTTCCTCCTAGCCGAGCGGGGTCGGCAATGGGTGAGCGAACATGGTTAACGGGAGGTAAGCGGTTAGTTTGTGCCGGATTTGGACTGCCAGAAGGCGAAGGTTTGCGCCTGCACCGCGGCGATGAAACGCGCTGCGTCCGGCCCTTCCCACTGGCCCTCGTAGCCGTGCTGGCGGCCGCCGCCGGCCATCCACCATCCCTGCCCGGGGATGCCGTCGCTCTGCCTCACCACCAGCACCGCCAGCTCGGGCTCGCCGCGCACCGCGGCGTCGCGGTCGACCTCGCCCAAGACCGCGCACAGCTGTCGCATCTTGGGCCGGGAAAAGCCGTAGCCGAGATGCTCGAGCAGCTCGCCGTAGCTGAGCGCGATCCCCGCCTTGGCCGCGGCGATGAGGTGCGCGCGCACTTCTGCTGGATCGGCGAGCGGTTCGGCCATCCCGTAAGGGCGCTTAGTGGCCG
Source organism: Sphingosinicella sp. (assembly GCA_052386895.1). Classification (GTDB taxonomy): domain Bacteria; phylum Pseudomonadota; class Alphaproteobacteria; order Sphingomonadales; family Sphingomonadaceae; genus Allosphingosinicella. The sequence continues at coordinate 48,397 of JBQTJR010000052.1, read as the reverse complement.
GAGTCGGTCAGCACCAGCCGCGCGTCGGTGCCGCCGCCGGCCCTCGGGCTCAGCGTCAGCGTGAATTGGCCGTCGTCCTCGCCGGTGCCGGCGAGCACGTAGCCCTGGCCCTGGCGCCGCGCCGAGCGCACCGTCAAATGCTCGCGCCGCGCCGGATCGCGATACCAGGCGAGCACGCGGTCGGGGGCGTCGCTCGTGTCGAAGCGCAACTCGACCTCGCCGCCGCCGTCGCGCCCGTCGCGGGCCGGCCGGCCCTGGACGTGGATGCCGCCGAAAGTGGCGCCCGGGTACATCATGCCGTCGCCCTCGCCGAACGAGGCCTGGGCGCGGAGGCCTTCGGGTATCGCCACCTTGAGGCTGAAGCCGGGCGCCTCGATCGTCATCCGGCCCTGCTGCGCCTTGCCGGCGGCACTGGCATTGGCGGCGACCGGCGCGGCATCGTTGCCGAATCGCGCCTCGCAGGCGGCGAGCAGCAGGGCGGAAGCCGCGGCGGCAACAACGAGTCGCTTCATCTCGATCTCCAGTCCTAGGTGTGTTAGCCAACTAATACAATGCCGGGCCGCTTGGTGCAATGGCCTTTCCACCAGCCAGGTCCTAGGCGCAGCCGGTGACCGCCGCGCAAAGCTCGACCCGCACCGGCCTGCTCTATGGCCTCGGCGCCTACCTCGCCTGGGGGGTGATGCCGCTCTATTTCAAGGCGATCGCGGCGATCGCCGCCGGCGAGATCGTCGCCCATCGCATCCTCTGGTCTTTGGTCTTCCTCGCTGCGCTCGCCGTCCTGTTTCGCAAGCGCGCTGCGATCCGCGCCGCGGTGGCGAGCCGGCGGGTGCTGATGATCCTGGCCCTCACCTCGCTGCTGATCGGCACCAACTGGCTGATCTTCATCTACGCGGTGGTGAGCGGCCATGTGCTCGAAGGCAGCCTTGGCTATTATCTCAATCCATTGGTCAACGTGCTGCTCGGGGTGGTGCTGCTGAAGGAGCGGCTCTCGCGCGCGCAGATGGCGGCCGTGCTGATCGCCGCCGCCGGCGTTGCCGTGCTGGCCGCCGGCGCCGGCGCCGGCTTGTGGATCAGCCTGACGCTTGCCGCCAGTTTCGGCCTCTACGGCTTCGTGCGCAAAGTCGCGCCGGTCGGCGCGCTCGAGGGACTGGCGATCGAGACGGCCTTGCTGGCGCCGCTCGCTTTGGGCTGGCTCGTCTGGCTGCAGCGGGAAGGCGCGCTCGGCTTCGGCCGGTTTGGCCTGACGATCGACTTGTTGCTGGTGCTCGGCGGTGCGGTCACCGCCATCCCCTTGCTCCTGTTCACCGCGGCGGCGCGGCGGCTGCCTTATTCGACGCTGGGATTCCTCCAATATATCGCGCCTTCGCTGCAATTCCTGCTGGCGGTGCTGGCGTTCGGCGAGCCGCTTACCACCGCCCACCTGGTCTGCTTCGGCGCGATCTGGACCGCTTTGGTCCTGTTCACCGCCGATGGCTGGCGCCAGGCGCGCGCCCGTGCCGCAGCCGTGAATCCCTTGTGAGTTGGCACTGGGCGCGTCATCTTCGCGCGCCCATCAAGCGAGGAGGGTAGGATGAAGACCGATCCGCGCATCGACGCCTATATCGAACGCCAGGCCGATTTCGCGAAGCCGATCCTCGAATATCTCCGCGAGACGGTGCACGCCGCCTGCCCCGACTGCACCGAGACGCTGAAGTGGAGCATGCCGACCTTCATGTACAAGGGCGAGATGCTGGCCGGGATGGCGGCATTCAAGGCGCACGCCACCTTCGGATTCTGGCGCGGCAGCCTGGTGGTCGGCGAGGGCGAGGAGCAGATGAGCGCGATGGGCCAGTTCGGCCGCATCGCCTCGCTCGAGGACCTGCCGCGACGCGAGGTGCTCGAAGACCTGGTCAAGAAAGCGATGAAGCTGACCGACGAAGGGGTGAAGCCGCCCCGCGCCAAGCACGAAAAGCCGCCGTTCACGGTGCCCAAGGACATGCGCGCCGCGCTCGACGCCAACCGGGCGGCGGCGGCCACCTTCGACGGCTTTCCGCCCAGCGCGCAGCGCGATTATGTCGACTGGATCGTCGGCGCCAAACGCGACGAGACCCGCGCCCAGCGCCTCGAGCAGGCGATCGAGTGGCTCGCCGAGGGCAAAAGGCGCAACTGGAAATACGAGAACTGCTAGGAGCGTCACTAAAGCACTGAAAACGCTCAGGAAAACGCTGCACCCGCCCCTGAGAGCGGGATTATAGCTTGCTTTTTATATTAGTTGGTGCCGCTTGGCGTCGTGATCGGCCGGCATTGCGGCAGGCCGAGCTGCCGCGCCTGGTTGCAATCGCGCACCTGGGTATCGCCGTTGACCGCGATGAACACCGCCCAGTGCGTCCCTTCCGAGCATAGAGCCACCCACATCGCCATCTGGCGATAGTCCTGCTGGTAGCGGGTCGTCTCGACCCGGCGGCAGCGGTTGCGGTTGTCGCGGATCGCCCGCATCACCCCCAGCCGCTGCAGATCGGTCGGCAGCCGGCTCAGCTCGTCATGATAGGGATTGGCGATCTTGGTCGCCGGCCGGTTCTGCTGCTCGGCACCGTCGCCGCAGCCCGTGGTCAGCAAGCCCAGCGCCGCCGCGCCGGCCAGCCTCCGCCATGTCATCGCCCTGGTCTGGTTCACGCTGCCTCCGCAGCCAAAGCGCGGAAGCGGGCTTTCAGTTGCATCTTGTCGATCTTGCCGGTGCCGAGCTTGGGCAGCGGCCCGTCGTGCGGCCAGATCCGCACCGGCAGCTTGAAGGCGGCGAGCTTGCCCTCGAGATGGGCCAGCAGTTCTTTTTGGTCGAGGACGCCCTGCTCGCTCCACACGACCGCCGCCGGCACTTCGCCCATCGCCTCGTCGGGCAGCGAGAACACCGCCGCCTCCGACACCGACGGGTGCATGTAGAGCGCCGATTCCACTTCCTGGGCGCTGATATTCTCGCCGCCGCGAATGATGATGTCCTTCTTGCGGTCGACGATGAATAGGTAATTGTCCTCGTCGAGATAGCCGATGTCGCCGCTGCGGAAATAGCCGTCGGCAGTGAAGGCGGCGCGGGTCGCTTCCTCGTCTCGCCAGTAGCCGCGGATGTTGGCGGCCGAGCGGATGACGATCTCGCCTGTTTCGCCGACGGCAAGCTTCTCGTCGTTGGGGCCGAGAATGGCGAGCTCGACCGTCGGCTTGTGCGGCCGCCCGGTCGAGGCCGGCCTGTCGTGATAGTTGGACCAGAAATTGCCGCAGCCCACCGCGTTGGTCTCGGTAAGGCCATAGCCCAATGCCGGCTGGGCGCCGGGAAAGCTCTTTTCCAGCCGCGCGACGTGGGCCACCGGCCGCGCTGCGCCGCCGGCCGCGATGTCGGTCAGGCTCGAAAGGTCGTATTTGTCGCGGTCGGGGTGCTGCATCAGCTCGTAGCTCATAGTCGGCACGCCGACGAAATAGGTAATCTTCTCGCGGGCGATCAGCTTGAGCGCCTCGCCCGCGTCCCATCTCGGCATCAGCACCATCGCCCGCCCGATGACGAAGCTGTTGAGCAGCACCGGCACCTCGCCAGTGACGTGGAAAAGAGGCACGTTGAGCAGCAGGCGCGGTTGGCCAACGGGCGCTTCGCCGCGGCTCTCCTTGATCGCCAGCAGGGTCAGCAGGCCGATGGTGTAGGTATAGACGCCGGTGGTCACCGCCCGGTGGGTGGAAATGGCGCCTTTCGCCGGCCCGGTCGAGCCGGAGGTGAATAAAAGGGTGGCGTCGTCCTCGGGCCCCACCGCCGCTGGGTCGGCCTCGGCGCCGCCGGCCAGAGGCGCCGTCGCTTCCGCCAGCGGCCGCTCGATCGGCAGCGTCACCACCGGGTAGGTGCCCATCCGCTCGGCGCGCGGGACATCGGCGATGATCAGCTTGGGGTCGCTCAGCTCGAGCGCGTGCCGCAGCTCGCCGGCCTGCCACCAGCCGTTCAACAAAGTGGCGATTCCTCCGGTCTTCAGCACCGCCATGTAGCTCGCGATCCAGGCCGGACAGTTGCGCATCGCGATGCCCACCCGGTCGCCCTTGCCGATGCCGGCGCCGGCGAGCGCGCGGGCGAGCCGCGTCGCAGCCGCGTTCAATTCGGCAAAGGTCAACCGCTCGCCGTTGGCAACGATCGCGTCAGACTGGCCGTGCAGCGCACAGAAGGCGTCGAACAGGCCGGGCAGGGTCGGCGGCAGGTTGGTGACGATTGCCCGGCCCTCGTCGTCCTGGCCGATCTGGATGCGCCCGCCCGCGCCGATTACCTTGGCGAGCACCTCGTCATAGGTCTGGTCGAGCGCGCTGGGCATGGCCTCGTTGCCTTTGTTCCGGCGCCTCCTATGAAGGCGACAGGCTGGAGGGGGAAGTGTTGTTCGACCAGGTTTTCATGACCGTCGCCGCTACCGCAAGCGCAATCCGCTGGGACCAGCTCGGGCTCGATCCGATCGCGCTCGACCTCGGCTTCTTCCAGCTGCGCTGGTACAGCCTCGCCTACCTCGCCGGCATCCTGACCGGGTGGTGGTACCTGCTGAAACTCATTGCCCAGCCGGGCGCGCCGATGGCGCGGCGTCACGCCGATGACCTCGTTTTCTACGCCACGCTCGGCATCATCCTCGGCGGCCGGCTGGGCTATGTCCTGTTCTACCGGCCGCTTTTCTACCTTCAGAACCCGCTCGAAGTCCCGCAATTGTGGGACGGCGGCATGTAGTTCCACGGCGGCGTCATCGGCGTCTCGCTCGGTATCCTGTGGATGGCGCGCCGCCAGCAGCTCGATTGGCTCAGGATTCACGATTACGTCGCCTGCACAGTGCCGATCGGCCTGTTCCTCGGCCGCCTCGCCAATTTCGTGAATGCCGAATTGTGGGGCAAGGCGACGAATGTCCCGTGGGCCGTGATCTTCCCCACCGGCGGGCCGGTGCCGCGCCATCCCAGCCAGCTCTACGAAGCGGCGCTCGAAGGCCTGCTGCTGTTCGCCATCCTGTGGTGGATGTTCTGGAAGACCCAGGCCCGTTACCGGCGCGGCCAGCTGGTCGGCGCCTTCCTGCTGGTTTACGGCGCCAGCCGCTTCCTGGTCGAATTCGTCCGCGAGGCCGACGCCCACCTCATCGAGCTGGCCGAGCGTAGCGGCCTGCACATGGGCCAGTGGCTGACGCTGCCGATGATTGCCGGCGGCCTCTATCTCATCGTCACCGCCAAGCGGCGGAGCGGCAGCGTTGGACAAGGCGTCGACAAGCAACCCGGTTGAGGCGCGGCTGCGGGCGCGCATCGCTGCCGAAGGGCCGATCAGCGTCGCCGATTACATGGCCGAGGCCAACGCGCATTATTATGCCACGCGCGATCCATTGGGCGCCGGCGGCGATTTCGTCACCGCGCCCGAGATCAGCCAGATGTTCGGCGAGATTGTCGGAGCGTGGCTGGCCGATTTGTGGCTGCGCGCCGGCCGCCCGGTGCCGGTCCGTTTCGTCGAGCTGGGCCCGGGGTCGGGTGCGCTCGCCGCCGATGCGTTGCGCGCGATGCGCGCTGCCAAACTCGACCCGCCGATCGAGCTGGTCGAGACGAGTCCGCTGTTACGTCGGGTCCAGGCCGCGCTGCTGCCATCGGCGAGCTGGCACGACGATCTTCGCTCGCTGCCGTCTGAAGGCCCTTTGCTCGTCGTGGCCAACGAGTTTTTCGACGCGCTTCCCGTCCGCCAGTTTGGGCCCGACGGCCGTGAGTTGATGGTCGATTGGCGCCAAGGCGGCTTTGTCCGCGATCCAGCGCTGCGAGTGATTGAGCGCAGTGACGTAGCGATTGCCCTCGTCGCTGCGCTTGCCCGGCGCCTTCGCGCCCAGGGCGGCATTATGCTGATCATGGATTACGGTCCCGATGCAGCGGCGACCGGCGACACCCTGCAGGCCGTCTCGCGTCATCGTTTTGCCGATCCGTGGGTCGATCCCGGCACGCGCGATCTCACCGCCCATGTCGATTTTCCGGCGCTGGCGGCTGCGGCGCGCGAGCAGGGCATATCGGTGTTCGGCCCGGTGCCGCAGGGCGGCTGGCTCGAAACGCTCGGCCTCGGCGCGCGGGCGAAAGCCCTGGCCGAGGCGTATTCCGATCGGGCAGCTGAGATCGAAGTGGGGCGCGAACGACTGACCGCACCGGGGCAGATGGGGCACTTGTTCAAGGCGATGGCACTGGTCGCGCCCGGCTGGCCGGAGCCGGCGGGATTCTGATGGCGGCGGTCGCTTGGCGAGATGCCGGTCCCGGCGACGCGGCGGCGCTGGCCGAGCTCGGCCGGGCGAGCTTCACCGAGACGTTCGGCCATCTCTACAGCGCGGAAAACCTCGCTGCTTTCCTCACCAGCCACAGCGAGCAGAACTGGCGTAGCGAATTGTCGGATGCGCGCTTCGCGGTTCGCCTCGGCGAGACCGATGGCCGCGCCGTCGCTTTTGCCAAGCTCGGACCGCCGTCGCTGCCGTTCGAGGCGGCCGGGCCGGCGATCGAGCTACGCCAGTTCTACATATTGCGGCCGTGGCAGGGCCAGGGCGCGGCCAACGCATTGATGGACTGGGTGCTCGCCGAGGCGCGCCGCCGCGCGGCGGACGAAATCTACCTGTCGGTGTTCGTCGACAATGCCCGCGCCCGCCGCTTCTACCAACGCTATGGCTTCGAACATGTTGGCCGTTTTGCCTTCATGGTCGGCACCCACGCCGACGACGATCTCATCATGCGACTGAGGCTCGCATGACGGTTGCGGTCATCCGCTCGCAGCACATTGCTGTGCCGCACGGCTTTCTCGGCCGCCGCGGCGGCGTGTCGCGGGGCGTCTGCGCCGGTCTCAATGTCGGTCTCGGTTCGGGCGACGACCGCGCCGCGATCCTCGAGAACCGGCGCCTCGCGGTAGCGGCGATCGCGCCCGGCACACGCCTCGTCACCCTCCACCAGGTCCATTCGCCGCAAGCGCTGGTCGCCATCGAACCCTGGCCTGATAAAGCCCGGCCGCACGCCGACGCCGTCGTTACCGACCGGCCAGGCCTGGCGCTCGGCGTGCTCACTGCCGATTGCGCGCCGGTGCTGCTGGCGGATGCCCGCGCCGGCGTGGTCGCCGCCGCTCATGCGGGCTGGAAGGGCGCGTTCGGTGGCGTCGTCGAGGCGGCGGTCGAGCGGATGGAGAGCCTCGGCGCAAACCGCGAATCCATTGCCGCCGCGATCGGCCCCTGCATCGCGCGCAAGTCGTACGAAGTCGATGACGCCTTCTTTCGCAATTTCGTCGACGCCGACGGCGACCATGCCCGTTTTTTCGCCGACGGCCGTTCCGGACATCATCAATTCGACCTCGAAGGCTTTGTCGCTTCGCGCCTCGCCGCCGCCGGCGTCCGCATGGTCGAGGCACTCGGCCTCGACACTTATTCCGACGCGGACCGCTTCTTCAGCTACCGCCGTGCCACCCACCGCGGCGAGCCGACCTACGGGCGCCAGCTGTCGCTGATCGCTTTGCCCTGATTGCTGCGCCGCGCCGTCGCAAACCGGCTGGATAGGCCGGCCTATCCTCGGCTAGAAACGGCGCGGGCAACGGACCTCACCCCCGGCCGCTCTGCCCGAGCGGCCCGTGAGCCCGCCGCGAGCGGGCTCGGTCTCCACGCAGCGATGCCAATTGGCTGAAAGGAGACATCATGGCCAGGAACCCCCATCCCCCCGTGACTGCGCGCCGCCGGCCCAAGCCGGACGTGCTCGAAATCGGCGGCCGCCGGCTGAAGCCGGCCACCCTGATGATGGGCCATGGCTACGATCCCGCTTTGTCGGAAGGCTCGCTGAAGCCGCCGATCTTCTTGACCTCGACCTTCGTGTTCGAGACCGCCGAGGCCGGCAAGCGACACTTCGAGGGCGTCACCGGCAAGCGCCCCGGAGGCGCCGAGGGCCTGATCTATTCACGATTCAATGGCCCGGACCAGGAGATCCTCGAGGACCGCCTCAGCGTTTGGGAGGATGCCGAGGATGCGCTCAGTTTCTCCTCCGGCATGTCGGCGATCACCACCCTCTTGCTCACCTTTGTCCAGCCGGGCGACATCGTCGTTCATTCCGGGCCGCTCTACGCCGCCACCGAGACCCTGATCGCCCGCATTCTCAGCCGCTTCGGCGTCAGCTGGATCGATTTCCCGTCCGGCGCCACCGAGCAGGAGATCGCCGCGGTGGTCAACGAGGCCAAGGCGAAGGGTCGGGTGCCGCTGATCTATCTCGAGAGCCCGGCAAACCCGACCAATGCGCTGGTCGACGTCCAGGCGGTGCGGCGGGTGCGCGACGCCGCCTTTCCGGAGAACCCGCCTCCGATCGCGATCGACAACACTTTTCTCGGGCCGTTGTGGCACCATCCGCTCCGCCATGGCGCCGACCTGTCAGTCTATTCGCTGACCAAATATGCCGGCGGCCACAGCGACCTCGTCGCCGGCGCGGTCGCCGGCTCGCTGGCGCTGATCACGCCCATCCGGATGATGCGCAACACAATCGGCACCATCACCGATCCCAATACCGCCTGGATGCTGCTGCGCAGTCTCGAGACGCTCGAGCTCAGGATGACCCGCGCCGGCGAGAACGCGGCCAGGGTGTGCGAATATCTGCGCGGTCATCCGAAGGTCGCGAGCGTCGGCTATCTCGGCTTCCTCGAGGACGGCGGCGACGCGCGCCAGGCGGACATCTACCGCCGCCACTGTACCGGCGCCGGCTCGACATTCTCGCTCTATCTCAAGGGCGGCGAGAAGCAGGCGTTCGCTTTCCTCGATGCGCTGCAGATCGCCCATCTCGCGGTCAGTCTCGGCGGCACCGAGACGCTTGCCAGCCACCCGGCGTCGATGACCCATCTGTCGGTTCCCGACGAGCGCAAACGCGCGCTCGGCATTGCCGACAACCTGGTGCGCGTCTCGATCGGGGTCGAGGATGCCGACGACCTCATCGCCGATTTCGACCAGGCGCTCGGCGCGATCTAGCGTTCCGCCAACTCAGCGGCGCGGCGGTCGTCCCAGTCGAGCACCTGCCAGCCTTGCGCTTCGGCCAGCCGCACCAGCCGGCGGTGGGCGTTGGCGGCGAACGGTTCGTCGGACCAATGATGCAACGGCGCGTCCGAGACATGGTCGGAATAAAAGCGGATGTGCACCGCCTCGCGCTCGAGCCCCTCGCGCTGCAGCCAAGCCTCGATCATGTCGAGCTTGGCGAGCCCGTAGCAGTTGCGCCCGTCGATCTTCGCCACGATCCGCCCGTTCGCATCCGGTAGCGTCTCGGTGGCAATGACGTCGTCGAAGCCGAGCAGGCGCGCGATCTCCGCGGCGTATAGCCGGTAGGAAGCGGTCGCCAGCACCAGCCGGCGTCCGGCTGCCTTGTCCTCGGCGATGCGCGCGAGCGCACCCGGCAGGATGTTGGTTTCCAGCTGAGCGGCCGCGAAGCTGCGCACCACCGGCTCGAGCCGCGCCGCCGAAGGCTTGCCTAGCAACAGCCGGAAGTTCATTTCCTTGAGCCGGCCCCGGTCGAACCCTCCGAGCAGGTAGGCAAGGCCGGTGAGGATCAGCAGCGGCGCGAACAACAGCCGCCATGGCGACAGCCGCAGCATCGCGTGACGCAGGAAGGCGCCGTAGGTCGGTCGGCGGGTGACCGTCTTGTCCATGTCGTAGACGGCGAGCGCGGTCTCCATCGGCTCCGCGAAGCACGCCCGGCCGTTCAAGTCCACAAGAGCCTGATCGTCGCAGGCAAACCTGGCTTTCAGCGCTCCACCTGCGACGTGAATCAGGCCCTCGCAAATATCTGAGACCAGGATTCACGACCTAGGCGATTCAGCCCAGGTCGATCCTGGTCTTGCCCGCCTGCTTGCTGCTGCCGAAGAATTGAAGCAGTAGCTCCGGCCATGTCGGCCGGACCCGAACTTGCCCCGGTCCAGGAGAATGGCCGCCGCGTCCTCAACCTCGGCGGCGACCTCACCTTGTTGCGCGTGCGCAAGCTCAGCGCCCAACTCGAGGCGATCGACCGGCAAGGTCTGACTATCGACCTCAGCCAGGTCGAGCGGATGGACACGGTCGGCGCCTGGCTGGTGCACAAGCTGGAGCGTGACGATGGAGCTAAAATCCGCGGCGCCAGCGAGGATCAGCAGACCTTGATCGATCATGTCGGACGGTCCGACAAGCCGGTCGCGGTCCACCGCGAGCACGAGCCAAGGCTGAGCCAGTTCGCCGCGGAGATTGGCGTCGCGACGCAGACCACGCTGCAGACCCTGGTCGGCCTGCTTGGCTTCTTCGGCGCGCTGCTGATCGCGACCTGGAACATCATCCGCAATCCGCGCCGCTTCCGCTTTAATGCCGTCGTCACGCGCTTCGACGTGGTCGGCGTGCGCGCCCTGTTCATCATCGGCGTGATGAGCTTCCTGGTGGGAATCGTCGTCGCCCAGCAGGGCGCGGTCCAGCTCCGCCAGTTCGGGGCCGACGTCTATACCGTCAACCTGGTCGGCCGCAGCACGGTCAAGGAACTGGGCGTGCTGATGTCGGCGATCATGGTCGCCGGGCGCTCGGGATCTGCGTTCGCCGCCCAGTTGGGCTCGATGAAATTGAACGAGGAAGTCGATGCGATGCGCATCATCGGCATCTCGCCGATGGAGGCCTTGGTCTTCCCGCGCGTGCTGGCGACGGTGCTGATGATGCCTTTGCTCGGCTTCTTCTCGGCGATGATCGCGATGCTCGGCGGCGGCCTGTTTTGCTGGTTGTCGCTCGACATTCCGCCGGTGACCTTCATCCAGCGGATCCGGGAGATCGTGCCGGCGACCGACCTCTACCAGACCCTGATCAAGGCGCCGGTGTTCGGCCTGATCATCTCGATCGCCGGCTGCTATCAGGGGCTGCTGGTGGAGGGAAATGCCGAGGAAGTCGGCATGCGCACCACCACGGCCGTCGTCCAGGGTATCTTCCTGGTCATCGTTCTCGACGCCTTCTTCGCCGTTTTCTTCACCGCGGTGGGCTGGATATGAGCGCGAAAAACGGCGCCGCGGTTATCGAGGTCAGGGGCCTGGTCAATCGCTTCGGCGACCAGCAGGTGCACGACAATCTCGACTTGTCGGTTCGCCGCGGCGAGATTCTCGGCGTCGTCGGCGGCTCGGGCAGTGGTAAGTCGGTGCTGATGCGCTCGATCATAGGGCTGAAAGTGCCGGAATCCGGCGACGTAAGCGTGTTCGGCGAATCGATGGTCGATCGCGATGAGGAGGAAGCCAAGCACGTCCGGCGCCGCTGGGGGGTGCTGTTCCAGGGCGGCGCGCTCTTCTCGACGCTGACGGTGGCGGAGAATATCGCGGTGCCGATACGCGAATTCTACCATGGCATCGGCGACGACTTGCTCGACGAAATCGCCGCCTACAAGATCGTGATGAGCGGCCTGCCGGCTGATGCCGGCGCTAAATACCCGGCCGAGCTGTCGGGCGGCATGCGCAAGCGCGCCGGCATCGCCCGCGCGCTGGCGCTCGACCCGGAGCTCTTGTTCCTCGACGAGCCGACCGCGGGGCTCGATCCGATCGGCGCGGCTGCGTTCGACCAGCTTGTCAGTGAGTTGAGGGACGCGCTCGGGCTGACCGTGTTCCTGATCACCCACGATCTCGACACGCTCTACGCAATCTGCGACCGCGTCGCGGTGATTGCCGACAAGAGGGTGGTGGCGGTCGGAACGATCCCGGAATTGCTGGCTTTGGACCACAAGTGGATACAGGAGTATTTCAAGGGACCGCGGGGGCGGGCAGCGGCGACGATAACTGAGAAGGCCTGATGGAAACGCGCTCCAACCAGATCCTCGTCGGCAGCATCGTGCTCGGCCTGCTGGCGGCGCTCGCCGTGTTCATCGTCTGGCTGACCCAGATCGGCGAGGGCGGCGAAAAGACCTACGACGTCTTCTTCCAGCAGTCGGTCGAGGGGCTCGCCAAGGGTTCGGCGGTGACGTTCCGCGGCGTGCCGGTCGGCACGATCCAGTCGATCAACCTCGAGCCTCGCAACCCCCAGTTCATCCGCGTCCGCATCAATATTGCCGAGGAAACGCCGGTGCTCGAGGGCAGCACCGCCACCATCCGCGGCGTCGGCTTCACTGGGGTGTCGCAGATCCAGCTCGATCCGCCCGAGCGCGAGGAAGGGCAGCCGGTCGCGCCGCAACGCGAGCTGCGCTGTGCGGAGCGCGATCCGCAATCCTGCCCCTACGGTTTCCCGGTGATCCCGACCCGGCCCGGCGCGCTCGGCCAGCTGCTCAACACCGCGCCCGAACTGCTCGAACGCGTCTCCACTCTCACCGAGCGCCTCACCGAGCTGCTGTCCAGCCGCAACCAGGAATCGATCGCCGGCCTGCTCGACAATCTCGAAGTGGTGAGCCGCAGCATTGCCGACCGCTCGCCGGAGATCGCGGCGGCGATGGCCGAGCTGCGTGTCGCCATCGCCAATGTCGGCCAGGCGGCGGGCAGTGTCAGCAATGTCGCCGACACGCTCAACCAGGAAGGCGAGCCGTTGCTCGCCGATCTCAGGCAGACGGCACGGGCGGCCGAGCGCAGCATGCAGAATCTCGACGCGCTGATGGGCGATGCCCGGCCGGGCGTGCAGGCCTTCTCGCGCCAGACCCTGCCCGAGGCGGGCCAGCTGATCCGCGACTTGAGGGCAACGGCGGATTCGCTGCGCGAGATCAGCGACCGGCTGAATCAGCGGGGCGTGGGCGGCGTGATCGGCGGTCAGCGCCTGCCCGACTATCGCGGTGGACGAAGGAACTAGGGATGGCTGCGATGAGGAATTTCGGGTTGCTGCCGCTGCTGCTGCTCGCCGGCTGCTTCGGCGGCGCCAGCGTGCCCGACGAGCTGCTGACGCTGACCGCGGCGGCGGAGCGGCCGGCCTCGGCACCGCGCAGCGCCGGCCAGGGCCAGGCGATAACGATCGACGCCCCCAATGTGCCGCAGGCACTGCGAACGACGCGCATCCCGGTCTATGTCAGCGACACCGCGATCCAGTATCTCGAGGACGCGCAATGGGTCGAGAATCCCGCGTCCTTGTTCGCCCGCCTGGTTGGCGAGATCGTTGCCGCGCGCACCGGGCGGGTGGTGCTCGATCCACGCCAGTTCAGCCACGATCCGGGCACTAGGCTCACCGGCCAGCTGCTCAAGTTCGGGCTCGATCCCGGGCCCATGGAAGTGGTGATCGTCTACGACGCCGTGCTGTCCCGCGGTGAGCAGACGATCGTTTCGAACCGTTTCGAGGCGCGGGTGGCGGTCAACGCGGCGACCCCGGCAGCGGTAGCGCCGGCGCTCAACCAGGCGGCTAACCAGCTTGCAGAGCAGGTGGCCGACTGGATCGGCGGCTGACCCCCAGTCTCGACTGAGCAGGTTGGCAGCGGCCCCGCACTGCCCAGCCATGTCCGGGGGTATGGCGGCCTGCTCATCCGACATTCGGCCGCCCGAATGGATCGGCGGTTAGTTCAGCCCAGGCTCTTGCTGGCCTGTTCGTACACGTCCTTGCTGAGCCCGGCCGTGCCGGCGATGCGCTCCAGCTCGTCGCGCATTTTGGCGGCGCGCCTGTCGTCGAACCGTCGCCAGCGTCCCAGCGGCGGCACCAGCCTGGCGGCGATCTGCGGGTTCAGCTTGTCGACCGCGAGGATGGTGTCGGTGACAAAGCGGTAGCCGCGTCCGCTGGCGTCGTGGAAGGCGCGCTGGTTCTGCGAGAAAGCGCCGACCAGCGCCCGCAGCCGGTTCGGGTTGGCCAGGGTGAAATCGGGGTGCCGCGCCAGCGCCTCTACGCTCGCCGGCGTGTCGCCGCGTGCCGACAGGGCCTGCACCGAAAACCACTTGTCGATTACGAGCGGGTTCGCCCGGTAGCGGTCGTAGAAATCGGCGAGCGCGTCCTCGCGTTGCAGCGCGTCGCTGTTGGCGAGCAGGCCGAGCGCGCCCTGCCGGTCGGTCATGTTGTCGGCGCCGCGATATTGTCCGAATGCCAATTCCGGGGCGTCGGCGAGGTCCGCCGCCAGCAAATAGGCGAGCGCAATCGTCCGCAGCCGCCGGGCGCCCTTGGCGGCGGGATTATATTCGTAGCGATTGGCGGCATGAGACGCATAGGCATGGCGCCATTGCCGCTCCAGCTTCCGGCCGAGCGCCTTGCGCAAGTCTTCGCGCTGGCGATGGATCGCCTCGGGATCGACCTGCGCCATCTGGTCGCCGATGAAGGTCTCGCCCGGCAGCAGTACCGCCTCGGCGACGAAAGCGGCATCGAGCGCCGGATCGGCAAGGGTCCGCTCGACCGCCTCGATCACCGGTTCGGCCACCAGCCGGTGGTCGGCGATCGCCGCGATCAGGGTGTCGAGCATCAATTGCTGCATCGCTTCGTAGCGGGCGAACGGATCGTCGTCGTGGGCCGAAAGCAAAGCGAGGTCGGCCGCGCCGCGATCGCTCTCGACGATGATCGGCGCCGAGAAATTGCGGTTGATCGACAGCAGGGCCGATTGTGATGCGGGCCCCAACCTGATTTCCGCCTTCGCTTCGTCCAGCACCACCAGCCGTTCGTCGCTGCTGCGGCCGCCCGCCGGGTCGATCAGCGCCACGCCGAGCGGGATCGGCATCGGCGCCTTGTCCGGCTGGCCGGGTGTGGCGGGAACCTGTTGCTCGAGGTGCAGCCAGGCCTCGCCCCGCCGGTGCTCGAGCCGTGCCGTCACCTTCGGCGTGCCGGCCTGCGCATACCATAAGCGGAAGCGCTCGAGGTCGACACCGCTGGCATCTTCCATCGCCCGGACGAAATCGTCGCAGGTGACCGCCTGGCCGTCGTGGCGCTCGAAATAGAGATCGCAGCCGGCGCGGAATTTCTCTTCGCCGAGCAGGCTGTGCATCATCCGGATCAGCTCGGCGCCCTTGTTGTAGACGGTGGCGGTGTAGAAGTTCGAGATTTCGATATAGCTATCCGGGCGCACCGGGTGGGCGAGCGGTCCTGAATCCTCGGGGAACTGGGCGGCACGCAGCATGCGCACGTCCTCGATCCGTTTGACCGCGGCCGAACCCATGTCGGCGCTGAATTGCTGGTCGCGAAAGACGGTGAAACCCTCCTTCAGCGACAGCTGGAACCAGTCGCGGCAGGTGACGCGGTTGCCCGACCAGTTGTGGAAATATTCGTGCGCGACGACGCCGGCGATGGCATCGAAATCGGCGTCGGTGGCGGTATCCGGATCGGCCAATATGTAGCGCGAATTGAAGATGTTGAGGCTCTTGTTCTCCATCGCGCCGAAATTGAAATCGGGCACGGCGACGATGTTGAACATGCCCAGGTCATATTCGCGGCCGAACGTCTCCTCGTCCCAGCGCATCGCCGCCTTGAGCGACGCCATGGCGTGCGCGGTCTTCGGCAGTTCGTCGCGATGGACCCAGATCGCGAGCTCGACCTCGCGGCCGGAACGGGTGACGAAGGTTTCGCGGCGGGCGGCGAGGTCGCCGGCCACCAGCGCGAACAGGTAACAGGGCTTGGGGAAGGGGTCGTGCCACTCGGCCCAGTGGCGCCCATCGCCGGTCTCGCCGGCGCCGACGCGGTCGCCGTTGCATAGCAGCACCGGGTAGAGATTCTTGCGCGCCGTCATCCGCACCTGGAAGCGGCCGAGATTGTCGGGGCGGTCGACGAACGGGGAGATGCGCCGGAACCCCTCGGCTTCGCACTGGGTGCAGAGAATGCCGCCCGATTCGTACAGGCCCATCAGCTGGGTGTTGGCCTTGGGCGAGATGGCGCAGCAGATTTCCACCTTTGCCGAAGCCTGCTGCGGCGCGAGCGTCAGCCAGCCGTCTTCCACCTGCGCCTCGACAGGTTTGCCGTCGATCTTGGCGCTCTCGATCGTCAGGCCCTCGGCATTGAGCCGCAGCGGCCGCTTGTGGCTGCCGGCGCGTTCGGCCGACAGGATCGAGCGCACCAGCGTTCGCTCGGCGTCGAGCTCGAATTCCAGCCGGATCGCCGGGATCAGCCAGTCGGGCGGCCGATAGTCCTCGCGGCGGATGACGGGCGGTCTTGGCCCGGTCGCGGGCCGCATGTCGGGCATGGCGGCCGGCATAGAGCCGGATCCGTGCGGGTTGAAGCGCAAGTGTAGCTAACATTTCTTCAACCAAATCCTGCTGAAAGTGCCGGCATGGGTAGGGTGGACGATATTCTCATCGCCAGGATCGCCTCGCCGCTCGCCGGCTGGATCCAGTTCCAGCTCGGCATCGGCCAGTGGCGAGCGGCGATGGAGTGCCTCAACGGCAGCATTGCCTGCTATCTCGCCGCGGTGGCGTTCGACATCGCCGCGATGGGGCCGACCGGCGGCATCTTCGTCACCATGCTCCGCGCGCTCGCCTGGCTGTTGATCATGGATCGGGTGCGCTTGATTGCCCGGCGTCAGGCCGGCTCGTCGATGGGGGTCCAGACCGCGCGCCTGCGCGAATGGGCGTTCCGCACCGTGCTGACCCTGATGCTGCCGGTCAGCCTCTGCTACGCCGCCGGCTGGAGCGATTTCCTCTATTGGGCCTCTTTGCTGCTGCTGACCGGCCACCTCTATTTGAAGGCGTCGGACACGCCACCGCCGGCACCGCGCGGCCGGTTGGCTTTTCGTTCCGCCTAAGCTACAATTTGCCCCTTCCTGCCGTGAGGAGCCTCCTCACGCCGGTGCGTATAAGCCCTGTTCGCGGCTTAGTACCGCGGGGAGTAAAGGGAGGAGTGAAAACATGAATCTCATTCTGGCACTGATTATCGGGGGTATCATCGGCTGGCTCGCCAGCATCGTGATGCGGACCGATGCCCAGCAGGGCGTCCTGCTCAATATCGTCGTGGGCATCGTCGGCTCGCTGCTCGGCAGCTTCCTCCTCGGCCGCTTCTTCGGCGCCGAAGGGAATATCATGAACAGCCCCCTCGACATGGGCACATTGATCGCCGCCTTTCTCGGTGCGCTGATCCTGCTGGCCATTGTCAACCTGTTCCGCCGCGGCGCCGTCCGCTAGGCAGAACAAGCAGCCTTGCACAGGCCCGCGGCGGCGCCGCGGGCCTGTTTCATTATGGGTCAGCTGCGCCGGATTCACGGCTGCGCAAGGCGATCCACATGCCGGCCAGCGCCAGCAGACCGCCGGCAACCGCCAGCGCGCTCCAGCGATAGCCTTCGAGCAGGGTCGAAAAGCCCATCGCAACGATCGGTATGACCAGGCCGGAATAGGCGGCCTTGCCCGGCCCGACCGCGCGCAGCACGACGAAATAGAGCGAGAAGGCCAGCGCCGAGGCAGCGAGCGCTAGATAGAGCAGGCCAATCCAGTAGCCGATGCGCGGCTCGAGCACCGGCGGCCCCGACGCCGCCAGCGCGAACAGGATGTTGGCGATGGCGCCATGGACCATGCCCCAGGCCAGCAGGCTCGCCAGCGGCCGGGCCGAGGCGGTGCGGCCGGCCTGCAGCACGTTGGCCACCGAGGCGCACAGCACCGCCAGCAGGCCGAGACCGGTGCCGATGACGATGTCGTTGACTTGCGCGGCGCTGGCGCGCGCCTCCTGCACGAACAGGAGGGCGACGCCGACGCAGGCGATGGCCGAACCGATGATGAAACCGCGCGTCGCGCGCTGCTTGAGAAACAGCCAGGCAAGCGCGCTGTTCGGCACCATCAGCAGTGCGAACATGGTCGCAACCAGCCCCGAGGTCACATAGGCCTCGGCGGCGTAGACGAGGTTGTAATTGATCGCGAACTGCGGAATCCCGAACGCCATCGCGAACAGGTGACCGCGCGGGCCCAGCCGCAGGCTGGCGCCGCTCATCGCCGCGTAGATCAGCATCGCGACCGCCGCGATCGCGAAGCGGTAGGCGACCGACCAGGGTGGTGGCACCGCGACATCGCCGATCTGGTCGAGGATGATGACCCAGGTCGATCCCCAGATCAGGCAGATCGCAACGAAGGACGCGACAACCCGAGGGTCCCGGAAGCCTCCGCTCACTGCGCGCGGATCGCCGCGGCGAGTGCGTCGACCGTCGCCGGATCGCTGTCCCAGCTCGTCACCAGCCGGCCTTCGCCCGGGCCCCAGTCGTAAAAATCGAAGCCCTGCGCGCGCAGCTTGGCCGCCTCCCCGGCGCTCAACCGGATGAACACATCGTTGGCCTCGACCGGCAGCAGCAGCCGCGCTGCGGCGGCCTCGGCGATGCGCGATGCGGCCCGGTTGGCGGCGCGGGCGTTGCGCAGCCAGACGTCATTATCGAGCATCGCCAGCAGCTGCGCGGCGAGGTAGCGGCCCTTGGAGAGGAGATGGCCGCCGCGCTTGCGCCGGTAGCGGATCGATTCGGCCAGCTCGGTGCGGAACAGGATCAGCGCTTCCGCCGAGACTCCGCCATTTTTGACGAAGCCGAAGCTCATCGCGTCGACCCCGGCTCGCCAGCTCAGCTCGGCCGGCGCGCAATCGAGGCTGACGACGGCATTGGCGAAGCGCGCGCCATCGAGATGGAAGCCGAGGCCGCGCTCGCGGCACAGCGCGCCGAGCGCCGCGGTTTCCTCCGGCGAATAGACCAGCCCGTATTCTGTGGCGTTGGTGATCGACAGCGCGGCGGGTTGCGACTGGTGGACGTCGGGCCGCACCCCGGCGATCAGGCCGGTGACTTCCTCCGGCGTCAGCTTGGCGCCGGTGCCGCTGCCCAGCCGCAGCTTGGCGCCGTGGCTATAGAATTCGGGGGCGCCGCATTCATCGGTATGGATGTGGGCATCGTGGTGGCACAGGATGGAGCCGTGCGGTGGGCACAAAGCGGCAAGCGCCAGGCTGTTGGCGGCGGTGCCGGTCGACACCCACAAGGCTTCCACCCTGGTCTCGAACAGGTCCGAGAAGGCCTGGTTCAGCCGCTTGCTCCAGCCGTCGCCATCATAGGCGGTGTCGACCCGGTTGGCGGCAGCGATCGCCGCCAGCGCTTCGGGACAGGCGGTCGCGACATTGTCCGAAACGAAGGCCATCCAGGGCCGAATGAAATCCATCGGCTTCGGCGTCAACGCCCTACGCGCGGGCGTGGCAATTCGCGCGGCGGCGGCCCGCGCCGTTTACCAAATATTGGCCCTTCTTTTGCTACCTGCCGCATTACCAGCCGAGGGATGAGGATGGGCGCTCACGAATTTATCAAGTCCGAGGTTGAGAGCCAGCGCGCGGCTCGCCGTTCGCGCGTGCTGCTGGCGGCCAAGCTCAAGACCCCGTTCGGAGAGATCGACGTCCGGCTTCGCGACCTGTCGCGGATGGGCGCGCTGATCGAATGTCAGCGCCAGCCGCCGGTCGGCAGCGAGGTCGTGTTCATGCGCGGTTCGGTGATCATACCGGCGCGGGTCGCCTGGTCGTCGACCGGCCGCGCCGGACTCGAATTCCTGTTCCCGATCGACGAGCAGGAAATCCTGGTGCAGCTTAAGAAGGTTGGCAGCGCTCCCCAGCCGATCAACCGTTATCGTCGTCCCGGTCTGTCCGAGGACATGTCGGATCATGACCGCCGGCTTGCCGACGAATGGGGAGTCACGGTTGGACTGACCCTGCCAGAAGGCAGGAGCTAGATCGCCTTCGTCATGGACGCCTTGCCGAAGGGCTGGTCGCATTCCCCCGTCGCGATGAACGGGGAGATTTCGGTCGAACACGAGTTTGAATCGAGCCACGCCTTGCGGCGTGCCGATCGCATCCACATGACCATGGCGGCGGGATTGCGCCAGCGCGGCGCTTCCGGCGTTTCGGTGCAGATCATGGACTTGTCGACCGACGGCTTTCGCGCCGCCACCCATCTCGACCTGCCGGCCGGCACCGACGTCTGGCTGCGCCTGCCCGGGCTCGAGGCCAGCCAGGCCCAGGTGGTCTGGGCGCGTGGCAACTTCATAGGCTGTGCGTTCCTGCGTCCGCTTCACCCGGCGGTGTTGGAGATGGTCGTTGCCAAGTCCCAGGCACGTTAGGGTCTGATCCCCCAGCCTGTCCCTGCTGCTTCAACTTTCTCCCTTCCAAATCAAGCCAGCTTCGATATTGTCATGTTTACGAATCGGCCGGGGCCGAGTCGCAACGCGTACAAATGATTGTTTGCGTGCCAGTCGGAATGGGGAGGCGACGGCATGGAATCCAATATGCGCTACTATTCGCGTCGCGCCGCCGAGGAGCAAAGGCGGGCACTTTACGCCGTGACGCAGGAAGCGCGCGAACGCCACGAAGAACTGGCGAGCCTGTTCGCAATCAAGGCGCAACGCCAGTTCTGGGACGATCACCATTACGTCGACGCCTGAACCAGGCTGAGTTTGCTGGACTTGCAGGCCGCGTGTCAGCGGCAAACAGCGGCACCGCGCGCACCGCTTTTTCACAATACTCCACGAATGAAATGGGCGCTGGTCGCGCCTTTGACCGGACCAATTCAGTCCGGAGCGATGGTGCTGCCGGTGAGGATTGAACTCACGACCTCAGCCTTACCAAGGATGCGCTCTACCACTGAGCTACGGCAGCCCGATCGCGGAAGCGCCGGATATAGTGTCTGGCCGGCTTGCCGCAACCGGTCTGGCGCTCGATATTCTCCGCGATGAGCGAGCGCGACGAGCGACGGGTGAAAAGGCTGGCGGCAGCGCTGCGCGACAATTTGCGGCGCCGCAAGGCGCAGGCGCGTTCGCTGGGACGTCGGGATCGAACGCAAGCCCAAGTCAGCAGCGAAAACGAAGAGCCGGAAAAAACCGGTTAGTCCACCAGCGGCTGGCACTGCGCGTCGAGCCAGCCAAGCGCCTCGCCGTCCAGCCGCTCCCCGACGATCCGCCGCACCTCGGCATGATAGGCGTCGACCCAGGCGCGCTCGTCCGCATCGAGCATGGCGACATGGATCAGCCGCCGCTCGATCGGGGCGAAGGTCAGCGTCTCGAAGCCGAGTATGTCCTTTTCCGCGCCGTCGACTTCGCGCGGCACTACCAGCACCAGATTCTCGATGCGGATGCCATATTCGCCCGTCTTGTAGTAGCCGGGCTCGTTGGAAAGGATCATGCCCGCCTTGAGCGGCTCGTCGCCGCCGCTCTGGGAGCTGCCGACCGCGGCGATGCGCTGCGGCCCCTCGTGCACCGCCAGGTAGCTGCCGACGCCGTGGCCGGTGCCGTGGGCGTAATCGAGCCCGGCCCGCCACAAATGCTGGCGGGCAAAACTGTCGAGCTGGCTGCCACGGGTGCCGGCCGGGAACAAGGCCCGCGCCACGCCGACATGGCCCTTGAGGACGCGGGTAAAGCGGTCGCGCATCTCGGCACTGGGCTCCCCGATCGCGACGGTGCGGGTGACGTCGGTGGTGCCGTCCGGATACTGGCCGCCGCTGTCGACCAGGTAGAGCGAATCCCGCTCCAGCCGCCGGTTGGTCGCCTCGCTCACCCGGTAATGGACGATCGCGCCGTTGGCCCCGGCGCCGGAGATGGTGTCGAAGCTCAGGTCCCTCAAGTCGCCGCTTTCGCGCCGGAAGTCGTGCAGCTTCGCGGCGGCGGCGAGCTCGTCCACCTCCCCGGTTGGCGCCTCGAGCGACAGCCAGTGGAGGAACCGCACCAGGGCGGTGCCGTCGCGTGCCTGCGCCGCCCGATGGCCGGCGATCTCGACCTCGTTCTTGATAGCCTTGGGCAACACCGCCGGGTCGCGGCGCTCGACCAGCTTCGCGCCGGCGCTGTCGAGCGCGTCGAAGATCGCGGCGACCGCGCGCTCCGGATCGACCGCGATCGTCTTGCCCTTCTGCGCGGCGAGCCACGGCTCGAACGCGCTGCGATCGTGGAGCCGTACGCCGTTGCCGAGGTGGCGCTGCACGTCGCCGTCGATCTTTTCCGGCGCAACGAACAGATCCGCGGTGCCGTCGGCCTGCACTGCCGCGAACGACAGCGCCACCGGTGTGTGCTCGACGTCGCGGCCGCGCACGTTGAACGTCCAGGCGATCGAATCGAGCGCCGACAGGATCGCGCTGTCGGCACCTTCTTCTCTGAGCCACTCCGCCATGTCCTGGCGCTTCGCCGCCGACGATTTGCCGGCCAGCTCGTCGGGATGGACGGATAGGCGCGCCCGCGACGGCTCCGGCCGGTCAATCCACACCCGGTCGATCGGGTTGGCCTTGGCCGGCACCAGCTCGGCGCCCTTGGCTGCCAGCGCCTCGCGCGCGAGTTTCACCCACTCGCGGCTGTGCAACCAGGAGTCGTAGCCGATTCGCGCCCCGCTCGGCGCATGCTGCTTCAGCCAGTCGGCGATGCTGGTCTCGGGCACCGACAGGTAGCTCCAATGCTCGCCGTCGACCTGCGCGCGCACCTGCAGCGTGTAGCGGCCGTCGACGAAGATCGCCGCCTGCTCGGGCAGCACGACCGCCGAGCCCGCCGAGCCCTCGAACCCGGTCAGCCAGGCGAGCCGCTGCGCATAGCTGCCGACATATTCACTCATATGCTCGTCGGTCAGCGGCACGACGAAGCCGTCGAGCCGGTCTTCCTGCAACTGGCGGCGCAGCGCGGTGAGGCGGTGCGCATAACTCGACATTGGCCAGGTCCTGCCTTGCTGGTGGTGCCGGCGGTCTAGACCCGGGCATTCTGCCGCGCCAGTGCGGGCGGCGATGCCCGACGCCCGCCTTCCGCCGCCGCCGCGCGCCGAACGGCGGCCTCATTCGTACGAGCGCCACGGCGTCAAGATCGACGACCCGTGGCACTGGCTGCGCGATCCCGGATATCCCGAGGTTAAAGACGAGCCGGTGCTCGCCTATTTGCGTGCCGAGAACGCCTATTTCGAAGCGGCGATGACGCCGCATTCTGCGCTGATCGAAACCCTGTTCGAGGAAATGCGCGGGCGCATTCCCGAGGACGACAGCTCGGTGCCGGTGCGCGACGGCGACTTCGACTATTGGTGGGCGTTCGCGCCGGGCGCGCAGTATCGCAGCTGGTATCGCCGGCCGGCCGGCGCCGTCGATCATCTTGGAAACCTGATCTACGACGAGCCGGCCGAGGCCGCGGGCAGGGCCTATTTTCGCCTCGGCGCGATCGAGATCAGCCCCGACGGCCGCCTTGCCGCGCTGATGGTCGATGGCGAGGGGGCGGAACGCTACCGGTTGATCGTCCGCGATCTCGCCTCGGGCCGCGACCTCGAGACGATAACCGAGGTCGGCATCGGTACGCCCGTCTGGTCCGCCGACAGCCGCGCGCTCGTTTTCACCGAGGTCAACGAGCAGTGGCGAAGCTATCGTGCCCGTCTGCACCGGCTCGGTTTGCCGCCGGACCGGGCCGTCACGCTTTACCAGGAAGAAGAGGATGTCGCGTTCACCGTCTCGGTCGAACGAACGCAGGACCGGCGCTTCATCCTGATCGACAGCGGCGAAAATGTCTCCAACGAGGTGCGGCTGCTGCCGGCCGACGATCCGGCCGCCGAACCTGTGCTGGTCGCGCGCCGCCGCTCAGAAATTCGCTACTCGCTCGACTCCGCTCGCGACCGGTTTTGGGTCCTTGCCAATGACGAGCACGTCAACTTCCGCCTCGCCGAGGCCTCGCCGCGGGCGCCCGGCGAATGGCAGACGATTGTTGCCGGTTCGGACCGCGTTTACTTGCGCGGCCTCTCGTCATTTCGCGATCATCTGCTGATCGGCGAGCGGGTCGACGGGCTCGATCAGGTGC
The DNA here is from genome assembly GCA_052386895.1 of Sphingosinicella sp. Lineage (GTDB taxonomy): Bacteria > Pseudomonadota > Alphaproteobacteria > Sphingomonadales > Sphingomonadaceae > Allosphingosinicella. The sequence goes on along the minus strand of JBQTJR010000052.1, from coordinate 24,816 downwards.
GGCTGCTCGATTATCGGGGCGGCGAGAAAAGGATCGCCTTTCCCGAGGCAAGCTACGCGGTCGGCCTCGGCGAGAATCCGGAATATGCGCCGGCCGCTTACCGGCTCGGCTACACCTCGATGGTGACCCCGCCGACCGTTTTCGATTACCATCCGAAGGAAGATCGGCTCGAGACGCGCAAGGTGCAGGCGATCCCGTCCGGCTACGATGCCGCGCTCTACGTCACCGATCGCCTCATGGTCCGCGCCCGCGATGGCGCCGAGGTGCCGGTTTCGGTGGTCCATCGCCGCGACTTCAAGCGCGACGGCAGCGGCCGCTTGTTCCTCACCGCCTACGGCGCCTACGGCTATGCGACGCCGCCAGCATTCAACAGCAACCGCTTCAGCCTGATCGATCGCGGCTTCGCTTGCGCCATCGCCCATATCCGCGGCGGCGACGATCTCGGCTATCGCTGGTACCTCGACGGTAAGCTCGACAGGCGCACCAACACCTTCAACGATTTCGTCGATGCCGCGCGGGACCTCATCGATTGCGGTTTCGCGAAACCGGGCGCCATCGCCATCCAGGGCGGCTCGGCCGGCGGCGAGCTGATGGGCGCGGTGGTCAATTCCGATCCGCAGCTGTGGGGCGCGGTGGTTGCCGATGTGCCGTTCGTCGACGTTCTCAGTACCATGCTCGACGACAGCCTGCCGCTGACTCCGGGCGAATGGAACGAATGGGGCAACCCGGTCGCCGACGAGCAGGCGTTCGTCACCATCCGCGCCTACTCGCCCTACGACAATGTCCGTGCGCAGGCCTACCCGCCGCTGTTGGTCACCGCCGGGCTCGCCGACCCGCGCGTCACCTACTGGGAGCCTGCCAAGTGGGTGGCGAAGCTGCGCGCCACCGCCACCGGTGACAATCTGTTGTTGCTCAAGACCAACATGGAGGCCGGCCATGGCGGCAAGTCGGGGCGCTGGACGCGGCTCAGGGAAGTGGCCGAGGCCTATGCCTTCATCCTGGTGCAGCTCGGCGCGGCCGATGCCAGGCCGAAGGCGAGTGTGCGCGTGCCCGGCAAGTCCTGATGCCGTTCGAGAAGGCCTTCACCGCTGGCGCCGGCGACATCGACGAGCTCGGCCATGTCAACAACGCCGCCTGGGTGCGCTGGATCCAGGACATCGCCACCGCCCACTGGCTGGCGGCCGGCGATCCCGCCCATGTCGACCGTTACGTCTGGGTCGTGACCCGCCACGAGATCGATTACCTCCGCGCGCTTGGCCCGGGCGAGACGGTCACCGGCCGCACCTGGGTCAGCGAGGCGCCGCGGGGCGCGCGCTTCGACCGCCACGTCGAGTTCGTCGGCGAGGATGGCAAGCCGTTGGTTCGGGCGAAGACGACCTGGGCGATCATCGACAAGGCAAGCGGCAGGCCGATCCGGGTGCCGGACGAGGTCGCTAGGCCGTTTCTCGCTCGAACGTCCTGATCGCTGAAATAATCTGCGGATAAGCGCGGTTGCTCAGTGCGAACGCCATGTGCCCGCAGTCGAGCTCGACCTGGCGGTCGCTTTCGTGCGGCTCGCCGCGGGCGCAGGCCACCGCGACGATGCCGTCGCGGCGCGACCAAAGCGCCAGCGTCGGTACCGGCGGCTTCTCCTCGATCGCCGTTTCGATTGGCGGCCGGTCGACCGGGTGGCCCGCCACCCATTCGTAGAGCTGCCAGACATTGTTGCCGCGCCGGTCGCCGGAGAAAGGCGAGCCCATCGTCACCACCCGGCTGACCAGTTGGGGACACGCCTTGGCGGCTTCGCGCGCGAACAGCCCGCCGAGGCTCCAGCCGATCAGCATGACCTTGCCGCCGCCGGCGAAGCGCTCGAGCCGCTCGACTATCCGCTCGACCGTGTCGGCGCGAACGCCGCGATTGAGCCCGAGTCCCCAACCGGTGACCCGGTAGCCGGCCTCGGCCAGACCCCGCTGCAGGCCCAGGGTGGTGCGGTCGTCGGCGAGAAAGCCGGGGATTATCATCGCTTTCTCGCCCGCAGCGGGGCCGCGCTCGCCGAGCCGGCCGAACGCCTTGTAGAGGCGCGCGGCGAGCGACAGGCCTTCTCGAAACAGCTCGATGCGCGACGGAACGCGCGTATCAGAGATAGTCGCCACCCATCGGCTCGCGCAAAGCCGCCGGCAGCTTCACTCGCTTGTCCTTGGTCTGGTGGACCTCGAGCAACGGCACCAGGATGCGGGGCGAGGCCAGCGCCGTGTTGTTGAGGGTGTGGACGAAGCGGACCTTCCTCTCTTCGTCGCGCCAGCGCAGGTTCGCCCGCCGCGCCTGCCAGTCGTGCAGCGTCGAGCAGCTGTGCGTCTCGCGATACTTGGCGAGGCTCGGCACCCACGTCTCGATATCGTTCATCCGGAACTTGCCCGCGCCCATGTCGCCGGTCGACGATTCGATCACCTGGTAGGGCAGTTCGAGCAACTCCAGCATCGCCTCGGCGACGGCGAGCAGCTTCGCATGCCAGCGCGCGCTCTCCTCCGGATCATCGCGGCAGATGACATATTGTTCGAGCTTGACAAACTGGTGGACTCGCAGGAGCCCGCGCACGTCGCGGCCGGCGCTGCCCGCCTCGCGCCGGAAGCAGGGCGAATAGGCGGCGTAGAGAATCGGCAGCTGGCCAGCCTCCAAAATCTCGCCGCCGTGCAGGCTGGTCAGCGCGATCTCGCCGGTGCCCGCGAGGTAGAGCTCGTCGGCCGGGACGTGATAGGCTTCCTCCTCGTGGCCGGGGAAATGGCCGGTGGCGAAGAACGCCGCCGGCCGCGCCAGCGCCGGCACCGTCATCAGGGTAAAACCCTCGGCTTCCAGCCGGCGCGCGGCCCACAGCATCAGCACCTGCTCAAGCAAGGCGAGCCGCCCCTTCAGGCAGTAGGTTCGCGAGCCGGCGACCTGGACGATCCGCCCGAGATCGGCCCAATCGTTGCGCTCGATCAGGGCGACATGGTCGAGCGGCTCGAAGTCGAATTTAGGCAATGCGCCTTCCTGGCGCACGACAATGTTCGCGCTCTCGTCGAGCCCGACCGGCGAACCTTCCCAGGGGATGTTGGGGACGCGCAGCAGCAACGCATCGAGCACCTGCTGGCGCTCGCCGAGCCTGCTCTCGATGTCAGCGATCTCGGCGCCGATCGCCTTCGCCTCCTGGCCGAGCTTTGGTCGTGCGTCCGGCGGTGCGGTGCGGAAACTCTCGCTGATCACGTTGCGTTGCGCGCGCAAGCCATCGACCCGGGTCTTGGCTTCGCGCACTTCGCGGTCGAGCGCGAGCAGTTCATCGAGGTCGAGCGCCACCCCCTTGTCGGCGATCGCCTTGCGCACGATCGCTTCGTTGTCGCGGATGAAAGCCGGGCTGAGCACCAGCGACGCGTAGCAGCCGCAGGGAGCCGGTCAAAGCGGGGCGAGACATGGCGGAGACGGAGGGATTCGAACCCTCGGTAGGAGTAATCCCCCTACGGCGGTTTAGCAAACCGCTGGTTTCAGCCACTCACCCACGTCTCCGGGAGGCCCCCTTGGCTAACGGCATATAGAAGTGGGGTTTTGATCCTTCAATGCAGGCCAACACCGCGGCGCTACTTGCTACACACGAATTCGCTTACGTAGGTCGAAATCGACTCGGGTGTAAGCGGACCCATTGTGTCGTCCGCTCTATTGCGCCGGGCTTCACTGATCGTTTCCCCTTCTCCGAGATAGCGAAATTGCATCGCGCCACAGTCGATCTCTCGAACTGTGTAATACGTGCCGCTGGGCCCATCACGACGACTCAACGATTCTCGGTTACCGTTCGGAAGCGTGCGCCATTCCAGCAAACGATATGTGGCGCGCGGGTCGGACGGCACATGAATAAATTCACCTGCAGCCGGGACCGGTTGCCGATGGCGTTGCAAGTCATCTGATATTTGGGAACCGGTGGTTTTGATCGTGGCCGGCCCCGTCGAGAGTCCAGGACTAGAACCGTTCCTGTTACCCCCTTGTCCACCTAAAGCCGCGAAAAACAATATGATCGCGAAAGCGAAGACCCCTATGCCCCATCCTGACGTTCGAGGTGAGGAGTATATTCTCGAGCCCGTGTCGAACGGATACCCACAAAACCGGCATTTCCTGGCCGCTGCCAAGACCTCTTCAGCGCAGTCGGGACATTGCTTGGTCTCGGGCATAAGCTTTGTGTCGGAGCAAATCGGTTGCTGCAAAAGGAGTCTAACATTGATTCGCAATCAAGCAATTAGCTCGCGGATTGCTTTCAACAGGTGAGGTGGACTCGGTCTGGCGCAGGATCGACTCGCCTCGCCGCCCGCGCCGTTGCAGCCGGATAGATGGCGGCGCAAGCTCCTCAACAGGAGCGCGCGGGGTAAGGGTCATGCTGAAATTGCTGATGAAATGGGCCGCCATGGCGGCGATTGCGATCGCGGTGCCAGTCGCGGCACAGGTCCGGACAGTCGATCCCAATGATGCCTGGCAGAGCGGTAGCGCCGCGAGCCCGGAGGCGCCGGCCACCCAGAATGACTGGGTGCCGCCGGAGACGCCGCCAGCTCCGCAATCGCAGACCGATAGCTACGGCGCGCCACCGCCCGCGAGCGCCAGCCCGTCCGCCACGATCCCGCAGAACGATGTCTTCGCCGCGGCTGAGCGGGTGTTCGGCGCCGGTGCCGAGGGCCTTGCCAAGCTGATCGAGGACATCCTCCACGATCGCGGCGAGCCGACCGCCTACATCACCGGCCAGGAAGCCGGCGCCGCCTTCCTGCTCGGCGTGCGCTACGGCTCGGGCATCCTCCATCACCGCATCGAGGGCGACCGGCCGATTTACTGGCGCGGGCCATCGATCGGTGCCGACGTCGGCGCCGACGCCAACAAGGTCTTCGTACTGGTCTACAACCTGCACGACAGCCAGGACCTGTTCCGCCGCTATGGCGGTGGCGAGGGCCGGGCCTATCTCGTCGGCGGCTTTACCGGCCAGTATCTGCGCCGCGACGATGTCGTGCTGATCCCGATCCGGATGGGTGTCGGCCTGAGGCTCGGCGTCAACGGCGGTTATCTGCGCTTTTCCGAGCGCAACCGCTGGATGCCTTTCTGACGGCCCCCACAGGCTGTCATCCCGATGAAAATCGGGATCTCGTGTCGGGTCGGCCTGTGTAAAGCTGCCAGCTCAATCTCTGCCCGGCCAGGAAGGGCACGATCCTTTCGCGGCCGGCATCCAGGCTTTCCGGCACCGTCCATTCCGCGCGTTCGAGCGTGATCTTCTCTTCGTTGAGCGGCAGCTTGTAGAAACGCGGGCCGTGCTCCGAGGCAAATGCCTCAAGCCGGTCGATTGCACCTTCTTCCTCGAATACGCTCGCATACGCCTCGATCGCGGCCGGGGCGTTGAAGATGCCGGCGCAGCCGCAGGCTGTTTCCTTCTGCGCCACCGCGTGCGGCGCGCTGTCGGTTCCGAGAAAGAATTTGGGCGAACCGCCCACCGCCGCCCGCCGCACCGCCAGCCGGTGTGCTTCGCCCTTGGCGACCGGCAGGCAGTAGAGGTGTGGCCTGAGGCCGCCCTCGAACAACGCGTTGCGGTTGATCATCAAGTGATGCGGCGTGATCGTGGCGGCGACGTTGGGACCGGCCTGCTCGACGAACGCTACCCCTTCGGCCGACGAGACATGCTCGAGTACGATGCGCAGGGCCGGGAAGCGCGCCGCGAGCGGCGCCAGCACGTGCTCGACGAACAGCGCCTCGCGATCGAAAATGTCGCTGGCCGGGTCGGTCGCTTCGCCATGGACCAGCAGCGGCATGTCCGCCTGCTCCATTCTCTCGAGTGCGCCGTTGATGCGCGAAATGTCGGTAACGCCGAACGCGGCGTTGGTCGTCGCATGCGCAGGGTAGAGTTTTGCGGCCGCGAAGACGCCCGCCTCGAAGCCGCGCACGATCGCTGCGCCGTCGGCATCGTCGGTGAGATAGCAGGTCATCAGCGGCGTGAAGCCGCTGCCCTCGGGCACGGCCTCGAGTATGCGCTGGCGATAGGTCTCGCCCGCGTCGGCGCTGGTCACCGGCGGCATCAGGTTCGGCATCACGATCGCCCGCGCAAACGTGCGCGCTGTGAACGGCGCCACCGCCCGCAGCATCTCGCCGTCGCGCAGGTGGATATGCCAGTCGTCGGGCCGGCGAATGACGAGGCGGTCGGCAGCCATTGCTTTCTTCGTGTCCTGCGCGCCCCTAACAAGCCGGCATGGCCGCCACCACCTTGATCGATCGCGCGTTGCTGCGCCTGTCGGGCGAGGACGTGCGGGGATTCCTGCAGGGGCTGCTGACCAGCGACATTGCGCCGCTTGCGCCGCATCGGCCGCTCTGGACCGGGCTGTTGACGCCGCAGGGCAAGGCCTTGTTCGATTTTTTACTTTGGGCCGATCAGCAGGCCTCCGAGGACGTGCTGATCGATTGCGAACGCGAGGCGGCGGAGGACCTCGTCCGGCGCCTTTCCATCTACAGGCTGCGCCGCTTTATCGACGTCGCGCCCGAGCCGAACCTGGCGGTGCATTGGTCATTGCAAGGCGACGGCCCCGCCGACCCGCGGCTGGCCGCGCTCGGCCATCGCTGGCTTGCACCGTCCAACGGCAGCAGCGCAGAGAACTGGCGGCGCCATCGTCTCGAGCTGGGCGTGACCGAAGGCCGCGGCGAGCTTGGCAGCGACAAGGCCCTCTGGCTCGAATGCAATGCACGCGAGCTGAATGGCGTTTCCTTCACCAAGGGCTGCTTTGTCGGCCAGGAGAATACGGCGCGCATGCATCACCGCGCCAGGGTCAACCGCCGGCTGCTGGTTATACGGACCAGGCAACCGGGCGAGCGTGCCCGCGCATTCTATCCCGAGTTCGGCCTGGCGGTGGAGCATCGCCGCATCGACGATCTCGGCGGCGCGATCGTGCCGGAGTGGCTCGCCGGCGCGCTCTAGGCGTCGATCTCGGCGAACGCGCGCACCGGAAAGGTGCCCATGCCGGCGATCTTCGGCGGCGCGGCGGTGAAGCGAAAGCCGCGCTCTGGCAGCTTGTCGAGGCTCGTCAAATGTTCGCAGATCGGGATGCCGGCGCCGAGCAGGATGGTGTGGACCGGGCGCGAGCGGCCGCTGGTATCGTCGATGTTGTGCGAGTCGATGCCGACCAGGGCCGCGCCGCGCTCGGCAAGCAGCCGCGCCGCCGCCTCGGTCAGATAGGGATGGCCCTCGAAATAGGCGCCGCTGCGCCAATGCCGGTCCCAACCGGTGTGAACCAGCACCGCCTTGCCGGCGACCTCGAAGCCTTCGAACGCGCTCGCCTCGACTGCGCCATCGGCGCGCACCACCAGCCCGGGCAATGCCGCCAGCTTCGCCAGCGGCAGCGCCGCCAAATCGTCGCCGTCGGCGTGGCGGTGAAACGGCGCGTCGAGATAGGTGCCGGTATTGGCGATCATGTCGATGCGGCCGATCTGGAAGCTCGAGCCGTCGTCGTAATATTGCGCCGAATGCTCGCGCGTCCAATAATCGCAGATATTGGGGCCGGGCAGACCTTTGTAGGTGGTCATGCCGGGCTCGATGACATGGCTGAACTCGATCAGCCGGCCCATATGCGCGGCCGATTCAAGTGGCGGGCTGGGCCGGCCGCGCCAGCGTGCGCAGCACGTAATGCAGGATGCCGCCGTGGCGGAAATATTCGAGCTCGTTCGCGGTATCGATCCGCACACGTACTTTCAGCCTGCGGACCGTGCCGTCGGCGGCCTTTACCTTCATCGCCACTTCCTGGCGTGGCCGCAGCGAGGCGATTGCGGACAGGCTGAAGGTTTCGGTGCCGTCGAATTCGGGAACCTCGTCGACGAACTGCAGCGGCAGCACCCCCATCCCGACCAGGTTGGAGCGGTGGATGCGCTCGTAGGTCTCGGCGATCACCGCGCGCACGCCGAGCAAGGCGGTGCCCTTCGCCGCCCAGTCGCGCGACGAACCGGTGCCATATTCCTTGCCGGCGACGATCACGAGCGGCGTGCCCTCTTCCTGGTAGCGCATCGCCGCGTCGTAGATCGCCAGTTGCTCGCCGCTCGGCATGTGCCTGGTCATGCCGCCTTCGACGCCGGGCACCATCTTGTTGCGGATGCGGATGTTGGCGAAGGTGCCGCGCATCATCACTTCGTGGTTGCCGCGGCGCGCGCCGTAGCTGTTGAAGTCGGTGCGCTCGACGCCGCGCTCGACCAGGTAGCGGCCGGCCGGGCTGTCGAGCTTGATCGCGCCGGCCGGGCTGATGTGATCGGTGGTGATGCTGTCGCCGAGGATGGCGAGCGGCCGCGCGTCGGCGAAGTCGGCCGGCGGCGTCGGCGACATCGTCATCCCCTCGAAATAAGGCGGGTTGGCGATGTAGGTCGATTCGCCCGGCCAGCCATAGGTATCGCCGCCGACCACCTCGATCTTCCGCCACCTCTCGTCGCCGCGATAGACTGCGGCGTAGCGCGACTTGAACATGTCGCCATGGACGTGGGCGTCGATCAGCCGGCGCACCTCGGCATTGCTCGGCCAGATGTCCTTGAGGAACACGTCCTTGCCGTCCTGGCCAAGGCCGATCGGCGTCTCGACCATGTCCTCGATCACCGTTCCCTTGAGCGCGTAGGCGACCACCAGCGGTGGCGAGGCGAGATAATTGGCGCGCACGTCGGGGCTCACCCGGCCTTCGAAATTGCGGTTGCCGGAAAGCACCGAGGCAGCGACCAGGTCATTCTTGTGGATCGCTTCGCTGATCGGCTCGGGCAGCGGCCCGGAATTGCCGATGCAGGTCGTGCAGCCATAGCCGGCGAGGTTGAAGCCCAGCGCGTCGAGATCGTCCTGCAGCCCCGATTTCTCGAGATAGTCGGTGACCACCTGCGATCCCGGCGCCAGCGAGCTTTTCACCCACGGCTTGCGCTGCAACCCCTTCGCGCGCGCCTTGCGCGCCACCAGCCCGGCCGCGATCAGCACCGCCGGGTTGGAGGTGTTGGTGCAGCTGGTGATCGCGGCGATGACGACGTCGCCGTGGCCTAGCGTTTCTGCCGCCTCGACCACGCCATCGGCATCGACGTCGACCGCGCACCTCTGCTCGAGCCTGCCGATATCCTGGCCATATTCGCTGGTGAAATTGGCGACGAACTCGTCGTCCACCTGCGCCAGCGTCACCCTGTCCTGTGGCCGCTTTGGCCCGGCCAGGCTCGGCTCGACCGTCGCCATGTCGAGCGCCAGCGATTCGGTGAAGCCGGGCTCTTCCGCATCCGGTTCCAGCCACAGCCCCTGCTCGCGGCAATAAATCTCAGTGAGCGCGATCTGCTCCTCGCTGCGTCCGGTCAGCCGCATGTAATCGATCGTCTGATCGTCGATGCCGAAAAAGCCGCAGGTGGCGCCATATTCGGGTGCCATGTTGGCAATGGTGGCGCGGTCGGCGACGCTCAAGGCCGCTAGGCCGGGCCCGTAGAATTCGACGAAGCGGCCGACGACGCCGTGGCGGCGCAGCATCTGGGTGACGGTCAGTACCAGGTCGGTGGCAGTGATGCCTTCCTTGAGCTCGCCGGTGAGACGCAAGCCGACCACCTCTGGGATCAGCATCGACACCGGCTGGCCGAGCATCGCCGCCTCGGCCTCGATGCCGCCGACACCCCAGCCGAGCACGCCGAGGCCGTTGACCATCGTGGTGTGCGAATCGGTGCCGACCAGCGTGTCCGGGTAGGCAATCGCCTCGTCCTTGCCGCGGCCGGGCGAGGACCAGACGCCGCGCGCGATATATTCGAGGTTCACCTGGTGGCAGATGCCGGTGCCGGGCGGCACCACCTCGAAATTGTGGAACGCCTTCTGGCCCCACTTGAGGAACTGATAGCGCTCGAAATTGCGCTCATATTCGAGCGCGACGTTGCGCTCGAACGCCTGCGGGGTGCCGAACGCGTCGACCATCACGCTGTGATCGATGACGAGGTGGACCGGCACCAGCGGGTTGATCCGTTGCGCGTCGCCGCCCAGCCGCGCCATTGCGTCGCGCATCGCCGCGAGGTCGACGATCGCCGGCACGCCGGTGAAATCCTGCATCAGCACCCGCGCCGGCCGGTACTGGATCTCGCGGTCCGAGCGCCTCTCGGCCAGCCAGTCGACGATTGCCTGGATGTCCTCGACGGTGACGGTGGTGCCGTCCTCGAACCGCAGCAGGTTCTCGAGTAGCACCTTCAGCGACATCGGCAGGCGCGCGACGTCGCCGAGCTGCTCGCCGGCGGCGGTGAGCGAGTAATAGCTATAGGATTTGTTGCCCGCCTTCAGCGTCCGGCGGGTGTTGAGGCTGTCGCGTCCGACGGCGGTCATTCAGGCCCCTTCATTCAATCGGCCGCCGCTTGCCATCAACATGACGTCGGCCGCGATCCGCGGCCGCAGGGACAATCAGGCGCCTATTCAGGCGAGCGCGGGCGCCGGTGCCGGCTGCGCCTTCGCCGCATTCGCCGCTTCCATCGCCTTGCGCGCCTCGGTCTCGGCCCGCATCCGCTCGGTCCGCGCGGCGCGGGAGGCCATCTCTTCCCAGGCGGCGGCGGCGCGCAGGCAGCGGTCCCGCACGTTGACCAAAGTGGCTTCGTCGGCGTCGCGGCGGGCGGCGGCCGCGCGCTCCAGGTAGAATTCGTGGTGGGTGGACATGCACTTCTCGCTACTTGGGCGACGCAATCCCAGAGGCGGCGAAGGCACCGCTGTGAAGCGCCGGTTCCGGACGGAAGGCGCTCTCTTAGGCCGCTCCTCTGAATTTGGCAAATTCGACCCTCTGGCAGCGGCCAAAAAATATATTTTCACCGCAGCGTCATGAATCGGTTTTTCGGCTGACTATAGAATCGAAGGGAGGGCTTTTTGGCCCGCTACCGCTACCGCACGCAGGCTCTGGCCGGCCGCTGGCGCGATTCGCGGATCGATGCCATGCGCGACGCGGTCAAGGCACGCCAGGCGATGCCCGACGAGGGCGCGCCGGACGGCCTCAAGTGGCTGGTGCCGGGCGAGATCGAAACCGACGGCGAGAGCGGGCCGGAGCTGAAGCGGCGCATCAGCCGGCAATGAACGGCCGCCAAATTTCGTTTCGGTCGCGGTGAATCTTTAACCTGAATTGTGGCTTTTCCGCCGCTAGGCCGCCTTTCCCGTGCAATCTCCCTCGTAAATGCAGCTATTTAGACGACCTGGCGGCACTTCATTGCGGCCTCCGGCAGCCAATCCGTTCATCGCAGAATCATGCAACTTCTCGTCATGGCGCGGGTTGCAAGCGTATCTGTAGGAGCCGGTGTAATGGCGACGAGTGTTCTCAAGGCCCGTGGCGGCAGCCTGGTCCCCCCCTTGGCCCAGCGCGGCTATCATATCGTTTATCGCGATCATGAAACCAATCACTGCCCGGGGTGCGGACGCGCGCACTGGTATATCGGTCGGATGATGGCGGAATGCGCTTTTTGCAGCACCGCGCTGCCGTTGAAGAGCGCATCGTTGATCGCCGGCGGCCAGATCATCCGCACCGTGCATCGCTATCCCTGCGAGGCAGAAACCGCCTGCGCCGCCTGATCCGGCAAACCTTCCTGAGCTAGTTCGCGACGGTCTTGCGCCGCACCGGCACGTTGACGTTGCACAGGTCGACGCCGCCCGCGGGTACATTGAAAAAGCTGCCGCCGCGATTGGCGCGGCCGGTGACATAGGCCGAAAAGGCCTCGCTGTCGCTGCGCAGCGCTTCAAAACGCGGCCGCTCCGCCTCGGGCATGTCGGCCGCCAGCCGCACGGCCCGGATCGGGATCGGCCGCTCATTGCGGGCCGTATCGTAAAAGCCGAGATTGCCGGTGCCGCGGGGCCGCGCCGACAACAGGGCGATGCCCTCCACCACCCGCCCGATCGTCGCGATGTTGCGATCGAGATGGCGCGGGGCGTGGCCGATGACCGCGTAGAGCTCGCCGCCGGTGCCGGTGTCGGGCGCCAGGCCACGGCCGACCCCGACCGAGGCGTAGCAATGGGCCAGCCAGGCGCGCCCGCTCTCCGGGTCCCAGGCGATCGGCCAGCCGCCGGCATGGCCGGCCATCGGCGCATAGCTGTCGGGGAAACCGAGCGGCCGCGGGCTCAGGCCCTGCAGCGGCCGGTCATATTCCGCCGGTGGCGTCCGCTCGACGCCGGTCGGCAGCGTCACCTCCGCGTCGCCATTACCCCATTGCGCGACATAATTGTCCTGCACGCGATAGATGTTGGCATTGTTCCACCAGCCGCCGCGGGCGAAGGCGCGGACATTGGCGATATGCACCGGCGCGAAATCGGGTGCGAGCTCGACGATCACCCGGCCGCCCTCGGCCAGGTCCATCACCAGCAAGTCCTCCGGCGCCACCTCGCGCCAGTCGGCGGCGCTCGAGCGGGCGATCACCTCCGCCGGCTCGGCCGCGCCCTGCACCGGCGCCGGCCGCCAGAAGGTGTAGCGGGCGCTTGGCTCCGCTTGCTCGCCGCTGGATGCGCAGGCGCTGGCCAGCGCGGCGGTCAATGCCAATAGCAGGCGGTTGCGGCTCATCCCTGGTCCGGCCTTACTTCCATGATGCGATCGCTTGTCACCAGCCACAGCCGGAAAGGCTCGCCGGTCGTCACCAGCAGCGGCCGCCCGATGGTCTGTGCCATCAGCAAATGCACCTCCACCGGCATCGGGTCCATCAAATGGGTAACGCTGATCGGCCGCGGCTGCTCGCCGGCATCGGGCGCCTCGATGGTGATATCGACGCAGCGATGGGTGAAGCCGCGCGATTCCGCCACGCTGCCGTCGGTGGCGATGCGCGAGCGGAAATGGCCGCCGATCGGAAACTGGCCGGCCAAAGCGGGCGCGCTGATCTGATAGACGTCGACCGGCGCGTCGATCGTCGCCGGAGGGACGACCAGCACGTTGAACGGCTGGCTGCCGCACGCCTGGTGCGCCAGATTGTCGGTCGCGGCCCGCGCCGATGCCATCCGCGCCTGCATCGGGTTCAAGGCCGGCCGGTCGGCGCCGAGATAGATGTTGCGCTCGGTCACCCGCCCGCCGCTGACGCTGGCACGGTAGACCGCCTTCGGCCCGTCGCTGAAGTCGCCGTAAAAGGTCACCGTCACATTGTTGCCGGCGGGCTCGGCGATCCAGCCGGTGATGCCGGCCCCCGACGGATCGGACAGGCGCGACAGCATGTCGCGGGTCGCGACCAGGCCGGCGCGGGCAATCGCGATCAGCAGCCGGCCGCGTTCCGCCGTCCGCTCGACCGCGGAGATCTGCTCGCGGGTCAGCGGCGGCGCCGGCGGCGATGGCGTGATGGCGGCAGCGGGCGCAGCACTGGTTGGCGAAGGGCTTGGCGGCGGCACTTCGGCCCGCCAGGCGGCCGGGGTGGGCGGCGCCTGCTGCTCTTCGCGCAGCAACTGGTCGACCGTCGCTTCGAGATCTTGCAGCCGCGGCGTCTGCTCGGCCTCGGCCTCGGCCGGCGGCGGCGGCGCGTTCTGCGCCAACGCACTGCTCGCCAGCAGCATTCCAAGCAACCAGGGGCTGATACGCATACCGGGAACTTCCCTTGATGTTCCGCGCGACTGTGGACCGGCCCGCGCCCCTGAATCAACCGCCCGGGGCTGCCCCGCTGTCCCGCTCCCAGAAATAGGGCTGGCGCCGCCGCGTGCCGGTCTCCGTCTCGTTCAAGGTCGCCGCCTCGTAGAGCCGGCCGTTCAGCATCACCTGGACGATGCGATCCGAATGGCGGATGTCCTGGGTCGGGTCGGCCTCGAGGATGACGAGGTCGGCGAGCTTGCCCGGCTCGATCGAGCCGAGATCGCGAAAGCCGTACATCCGCGCGCCCTCGATGGTGCCGTGGCGCAGCGCCTCGATTGGCGTCGCGCCGCCGCGTACGTGCGACCACATTTCCCAGTGCGCCGCGAGCCCGGTCTGCTGGCCATGCCCGCCAAGCGCAACCGGCACGCCACGCTGGTTGAGCCGGCGCGATTCGCGCGCGCTCAGCTGGTCGACGAAATAGTCCGGCGGCGCGGTCACCGCGCGCACCCGCGACGCCAGTTCGTCGGGCGGCGTGTGGCGAGTGAGCAAGGGGTGGTTCCACACCGGCGTCGCCTGCTCCCAATAGGGATCGCCGGCCAGCCCGCCATAGGTGACCACCAGCGTCGGGTTGTAGCCGGTGCGCGTCTGCGACCACAGGCTGACCACGTCCTCGTACAATCGCGCCTGCGGGATATTGTGCTCGAGCGTCGAATTGCCGTCCTGGATCAGGCTGATGTCCATCGAGAACAGCGAACCGCCCTCCGGCACCACCAGCAGATTCTCGGCGCGCGCGGCGGCCGCCACCTGCTGGCGCTGGTTGCGCCGCGGCTGGTTGTAGTTCTTGATCGAATGCGCCCCCTCGGCGCGCAGCCGGCGGACGTGATTCAACGCGTCCTGGTAGGAATCGATCAGCGCATAACGGCTGGGGGAGCGCGCGCCATAGACGATCTCGCCCGAGGAAAAGGTGCGCGGCGCGAGGATGATCCCCGCCCGCTGCATCTCCGCCGCCGGGAAGATTTCGCTGGCGGTGCTCGACGGGTCGTGGAGGGTGGTGTCGCCGAGCGCGAGGTTGCCCATCGCAGACCAGTTCTGCTGCGGGATGACCTCGTCCTCGCCCTGCGGTCCGTGGGCATGGCCGTCGATCAGGCCGGGGATGATGAAGCGGCCGCTGACGTCTACCTCGCGGGCGCCGGCCGGGATTGCGACCTCGCCGCGCCGGCCGACCGCGCGGATGCGGTTATTCTCGATCAGGATCACGGCGTCGTCGATGATCCCGCCGGCCTCGTCGGCCATGGTGACGACGCGCGCCCCGACCAACGCGAGCAAGCCGGAAGGCGTGTCGGCAATTGCGGCAATCGCCAGCGAGGTGCCGCCCTGCGGCGGCGCGTAGGCGGTGCCGCCCGGAGCGTCGCGCAGCAGCCGTTCGGTGTCGGCGTGCTGCAGCGTCGGGCCAAGCGTCCAGCTCAGCCGCGCGCCATTGAGGGTCCAGCCTGGATAGGTGCCGCCGCTCGTCGTGACCCGGGTCAGCGGCAGCTGGCTGGCGCGCGCGCCGACATTCAATGTCTGCGCCCCGCCCGGGAAGGGCATCACGAAGATGTTGTAATTCTCGCCGAACGCGAGGGTGCGGCCGTCCGGCGATACCTGGTAGCCGGTGACGAGGTCGCCGACCGCGTGATCGCGGCGGTTGCCGCCGCCAAGATCGACGCTGATCAGCTTCAGCTTCTGCTGGTCGGTGACCTCGAGGAAGACGCGATCGCCGGCCGCGCCGAAATGCGGGTTGCCGCCCTCGGCAAGGATGCGCGCGGCGGCACCGCCCTCGGCGGGGATGCGAAAGATGCCGGTGTCGTTCGACCAGGCTTGCGAGGTAAGGCCGTCGCTGCCGCCGGCCTCGAACACGATCTGGGTGCCGTCGGGCGAGAATCGCGGGCGGCGATAGTGGCCGGGCTGGCGGGTGAGCGTGCGCATCGCGCTGCCGTCGGCGGCGACGCTGCGGATTTCGCCCAGCCGCGCGTCGTTCCAGGATACGAAGACGATGCGCCCGCCGTCGCGTGACCAGGACGGGAACAGCTGGAAATCGCCGTCGCTGGCGGTGAGCGGCCGCGCCGCCGCGCCGCCGTCGAGGTCGCGAACGTAAAGCCGGCCCAGCGTCTCGAACACCACCTGCCGGCCGTCGGGCGAGACGACGGCGAAACGCGGCATGCGGGTGGTGAACCTCGCCGGTGCCGCCTCCACCTGCGGCAGCGGCGGATCGATCACAGCCCGGCTGTCGGTCGCGCGGAACGGGATTTCGGCAAGCGCGCTGCCGTCGGCGCCGACGCGGCGGATGCGCCCGCCCGACCAGAAGACGATGGCGCGGCTATCGGGCGTCCAGTCCATCCCGGGATAGACGCCGTGCACCGCCCAGGTCTCCTGCAGGTCCTGGTCGAGCTCGTCGAAAATGCGCCGCTCCGCGCCGGAGCGCAGGTCGCGGACGAACAGCCTGCTGCGGCCGCCGACCCGCCGCACGAACGCCAGCCAGCGGCCGTCGGGCGAAGGCGTCGGCCGGATCGCCCCGCCGGGGCCGCCGGCCACCTGCACCCGCTCGCCTGTGGCAAGGTCGTAGCGCTCGATCGCGAACACCTGCTGGGCCGAATCCTGGGCATATTCGAAGATCGGCCCCGGCGTCGTGTTGCGGCTGAAATAGATCGAGCGGCCGTCGTGGGAGAAAGCCGGCTCGCCCAATTCCTTCTGGTGCTGCGGGGTGGGCCGCTGCACCAGCGGCACGCCATTGCCGACGCCGCTGGCATGGTAGAGCCAGATTTCGCCGGTGCCGAGCGATCGCTGGGTGGTGAAATGCTTGCGCGCGGCGATGTAGCGTCCGTCCGGGCTCCAGGTCGGGTTGTTGAGCAGCTCGAACGTCTCGCGGGTGATCGCCCGCGCGCCGCTGCCGTCGGCGTTCATCACCCAGATATTGTCGCCGCCGCCGCGGTCGGAGGTGAAGGCGATCAGCCGCCCGTCGGGCGAGAAACGCGGCTGCATGTCGTAGGCAAGGCCGGAGGTGATGCGGGTGGCGCGGCCGCCGGCGATCGGCATCGTGTAGATGTCGCCCAGCAGGTCGAACGCGATGGTGCGGCCGTCGGGGCTGACGTCGACGCTCATCCACGTGCCCTCGGCGACGTCGATCGGCACTTGCCGGACGCGCGCGCCCGGCGGCGCGTTGACGTCCCATTTCGCTTGCTCGGCTTCGCCGCTGCGCTGCGCCTGCGCGGCGGCGGTGGCGACGAACAGCAAGGCCACAATCGAAAGAGAGCGAATCATGACGGATCCCCAAGCCGGCGTGGACGCTCTGGCTGCCCGATGCGGGCCTTCACAGGCAAGTGCCGTCAGCGGCGCTATTCGTCGAAAGTCCGCGTGCGTTCGGCGAGCCGCTGGCTTGCACGGCCTTGGCGGCGGCGATTCCGGCGCTAGAATGATCGGCCTTCACTCGCGCCAGGAGCCGATCATGAAGAAGCGCCTGCTCGCTTTCGCGTTTGCCGCCGCCGCGCTCGCCACGCCCTCGTCCGCGCATCATGGCTGGATGAACTATCTCGACGAGGAATTCTCGCTGACCGGCCGCATCGTCGAGGCCCGTCTCGGCGGGCCGCACGGCTTGCTGCGGGTCCGTGTCGGCCGGGCATTGTGGGACGTGGTGCTGGCGCCGCCGACCCGTAACCAGCGCGCCGGCCTCGCTGCCGCGCACGTGCCGCGAGGCGCGCGGGTGACGGCGCGCGGCCACCGCCATCGCGACCCTCGCCGGCTCGAGATGAAGACCGAGCGGCTGATCGTCGGTGCCCGCACCTTCGATCTTTACCCGGAACGCAGCTGAGCACTTTCGAGTCCGTCGCGGTCTGGCTGGAGCAGACGGCGCTGGCGCGCCTGCTGCAGGACAGCGGTTGGCTCTATGCCGGCGTCAACACCCTGCACGTGCTCGGCATCGCCTTGCTGGTCGGCGCCATCGTCCTCCTCGACCTTCGCCTGCTCGGGGCCTGGCGCTCGGTGCCGGTCGCCCTCATTGGTCCGCCGGCGGTCGCGGTCGCCGCGGCCGGGCTGGTGCTGGCGGTGGTCAGCGCCGGCCGGCTGATCGCTTATTGGTGAGCTTCGCTTACGCGTCGAAAGCCCGCTTGAGTTCGGCCAGCCAGGGCTCGGCCGTGCCGTCGCTCGGCGCCCGCCAGTCGCCGCGCGGGCTCAATGCGCCGCCGCCCGACACTTTCGGTGAATTGGGGATCGCCGAGCGCTTGAACTGGCTCAGCCCGAAGAAGCGGGTGAGGAACACCTCCAGCCACTTGCGGATCGTCGGCAGGTCATATTCGCGCTTCAGCGCCTCGGGATAGTCGATCGGCCACGGCCCGGCCTTCGCGTTCCGCCACGCCTGCCAGGCGAGGAACGCCACCTTCGACGGCGGCTGGCCGCTGCGCAGGATGTGGAAGAGGAAGAAATCGTGCAGCTCGTAGGGGCCGATCCGCTCCTCGGTGCCCGCGGCCGCTTTTTTGTCGCCGTCCGGCACCAGCTCGGGGGTGATCTTGGTGTCGAGGATCGCCTGCAGCACCCGGTTCGCCTCGGCGTCGAACTGGCCGGTGCGGATCGCCCAGCGGATCAGATACTGGATCAGGGTTTTGGGTACGCCGGCGTTGACGCCGTAATGGCTCATCTGGTCGCCGACGCCGTAGGTCGACCAGCCGAGCGCGATCTCGGAAAGATCGCCGGTGCCGACGACGAGGCCGCCGCGCTGGTTGGCGAGGCGGAACAGATAATCGGTGCGCAGCCCCGCTTGCACGTTCTCGAAGGTGACGTCGTACACCGCTTCGCCGCGCGCGAACGGGTGGCCGATATCCTCGAGCATTCTTTGTGCCGCCGGCCTTATGTCGATCTCCTCGGCGGCCACCCCGAGCACGTTCATCAGCGCCCAGGCGTTCTTGCGGGTCGCATCGCTGGTGGCGAAGCCGGGCATGGTGAAGCCGAGGATCGAGCTGCGCGGCAGCTTCAGCCAGTCGCAGGTCTTGGCGGCGACGATCAGCGCATGGGTCGAATCGAGCCCGCCCGAGACGCCGATCACCAGCCGCTTGCCGCGCGTCGCCTGCATCCGCGTCGCCAGGCCCTGCACCTGGATGTTGAACGCCTCGTAGCAATCGTGGTCGAGCCGGTCCGGCCGGTTCGGCACGTAGGGGAAGCGGCGCAATTTCCGCTCGAAGCCGATATCCGCCTGGCCCGGCTGGTGAGCGAAGCCGATGCGGCGGAAGCTCTTCTCCGGATAGCCGGCGGCGCGGGCATTGTCGCCGAAGGTGGCGTTGCGCATCCGCTCGAGCCGCAGCCGCTGCACGTCGACGTCGGCGATGGCGAGCTCGGGATCGCAGCAGAAGCGCGAGGATTCGGCGAGCAGTTCGCCCAGCTCGTAGATCGAGCCCTGGCCGTCCCATGCCAGGTCGGTGGTGCTCTCGCCGGGCCCCGCGGCGGAGAAGACGTAGGCCGCGATGCAGCGGTTCGATTGCGACGCGCACAGCAATTGCCGCTCGTCGGCCTTGCCGATGGTGATGTTCGACGCCGACAGGTTGGTGAGAATGATCGCGCCGGCCATCGCGCCCAGCGTCGATGGCGGCTGCGGCGCCCAGTAATCCTCGCAAATCTCGATGTGGAAGATGAAGTCGCGCAGGTCCTCGGCGGCGAACACCAGGTCCGGCCCGAACGGCGCCTTGTGGCCGCCGATCGCGATCTCCAGCCCGTCCAGGCCGAGTCCCGAGGCGAACCAGCGTTTTTCGTAATATTCGCGGTAATTGGGCAGGAAGGTCTTCGGCACCACGCCGAGCAGACGCCCGCGCGCGATCGCCAGCCCGGCATTGTAGACGCGGCCTTCGCGCTCGATCGGCGCGCCGGCCACCAGCACCGGCGCCAGCTTCGCGCTTTCCTCGACCAGCCGCGCGATGCTGCGCTCGACCTCGCCGAGGAAGGCATCCTGCAGGTGCAAATCGTCGACCGCGTAGGAGCTGAGGTTGAGCTCGGGATAGACGACGAGGTCGACGCCTTTCGCTTGCGCCTCTCGCGCCAGCAGCAGGGTCTGCTCGAGGTTGAACGCGACGTCGCCGGCCGAGGCGATGGGCGTTGCCGCCGCCACCCGCACGAAGCCGTGGCGGTGGATCGCGCCGAACCGGCCTTGCAGCCGATGGCCGGGTGCCCGTCGGTGCATTCGCCTTGCCGTGCGACCCGATCCAGCCGCGCTCTCGGGCGGCCCCAGGTAGAAAATGTCGGCGGACGTTCCGACCAGGTCGCACAGCGCTGCCATGAAATTGGCGGCCGGCACCTTTCTTCGATGTTCCCAGCTATGCCAGGTGGAGCGGTTCGGCGAAGTCCCGTCCTGGCCGATGACGAGGGCCGCGGCCTCTTCCATCGTCAGGCCCCGGTCCCGGCGAAAGGCCTCCAGCTCGGCGACTCGATCGGTCATTTGCGTTTGCCATTAGACAACAACTGCCTCGAGGGCAATTTGCTCACAGCATCTCCGTCATCATCGCGGTCGCGACCCGCATGCACGCGATACGGGTGGCGCCGCGCCCCTGCGGGCCGAAATGTTCCTCGCGGTGAGCGGTCTTACGCCCGGCGCGGGCGCAGGCAAAGTGGATGAGGCCAGGTTCGGCGTCCTCGGCCGTCCCTTGCGCAACCTGCGGCCCGGCATCGGCAAAGCCGGTGATCGCGAGCGCGATATTGGCGTCGGACCGCGCCAGCGCGCCCTCGGCCATCGCCACCGCCACCTCGCGCGACACCGCGCCCTTTGTCTCGATCAGCTCCGCCGCCACCCCCAGCAGGTCGCTCTTCGAGCCGTCGCTATAGGTTACGAAGCCGCGGTCGAACGCGTGCGCCACGCCCTGCACGTCGGTCAGCAGCGAGGCGAGCATGCCGCCGGTGCAGCTCTCGGCCGTGGCGATGGTCAGGTCGCGGTCGCACGCTTTCTCGAGCAGGCGCCGTGTCGCCTCCTCGATTTCGCCCGGCAGCACCGGCGACAGGGTCTCGGTCTCGTTCATGCTCTCCCGGAACCGGCGCCTTGCTCCGAATGTTCCAGAGAGGAAAGCCATTGGAGATACGCTATGCCGACGCAGGACATGGATGGCCTCAGGATGCTTGCTGCCGACCATCGCAAGGTCGAAGGGCTGTTCGGCCGCTACCAGCAAGCGCGCGGCGTCGATGCCAAGCGCAGGCTGGTCCAGGAAATCTGCACCGAACTGAAGATCCACGCGACCATCGAGGAAGAGATTTTCTATCCCGAGATCCGCAGCAAGGTGGACGACGATGCGCTCGACGAGGCCTGGGTCGAGCATGACGCTGCCAAGCTCCTGGTCAACGAGCTCGAGGCGGCGGCACCCGACGAGGCGTTTTACGACGCCAAGATGAAGGTGTTGAGCGAGCTGATCGAGCACCACGTCAAGGAGGAAGAGAAGCAGAACGAGAATCTCTTCCAGCAGACGAGGGCGGCCGCCGGCGTCGACCGCGAGGCGCTCGGGCAGCAGATGATGGCCCGCAAGCAGCAGCTGCAGGCCCAGGCCGAGGCCGGCGCCCTGCCGCGGGCGGAAGCGGCGACGCTGCAGCACGAGGACGTGTGAAATGGCCGGTGGCCGCATCCTGATGGCCGGCGGCGCCGCGGTTGCCGCGGCCGCGGCCTTGCTGTTCGGCCGCCGCTGGTTCCGGCGCGACCGCGAGGAGAGGCCGGCGGCGGCATTGAGCCGCGGCAAGACCGAGCCGGGGGCGGCCGGCCAGTCGGGCAGCGCCCGCTCGGCTGGCCCGGAGGCGATGCGCGATCCGCCCGCGGAATGGGACGAGGTCGACCAGGCGGTCGACGAGAGCTTCCCGGCGAGCGATCCGCCCCCGGTCGGCTCGAAGATCGACTAGGGTTTGGCCGTCTAGAGCTCGACGCCTGCCGCGATCGCTTCCAGTCTCTTCACCCTTTCCTTGACCGCCGCCAGCTCGATCCGGGTGCCGGCGTCGGTCTCGCCGCCGCTCATCGCCTGGTGGGCGATTTCGAGCCGGCGCGTGTCCAGCCAGCCGCGCCAGGCGCGAAGGCCGGTGACGCACAGCATGGCCATGATCGCGATCGCGCTCGCCGCCACGATCGGGGTCTCTGCCATCGCCGCTTTTACTCGTACCTCAAGGCATGGATCGGGTTGGCGCGCGCCACCTTGAACGCGTGGCCGGCGATCGTCCCGATCGCGATCGCCAGCGCCAGCACCCCGGCCAGCACGAACGGCGTCGGGCCGAGGTCGACGCGGGCGTCGAACGTGTTCAGCCATTCGCGCATCACCCACCAGGCGACCGGCCAGGCGATGATATTGGCGATCAGCACCGGCTTGGAGAATTGCCAGGCCAGCAGCCGCACGATGTCGCGGGTACGCGCCCCCAGCACCTTGCGGATGCCGATCTCCTTGGTCCGCCGTTCGGCGGTGAAAGCGGCGAGGCCGAACAGGCCGAGGCAGGCGACGATCACCGCCAGCGTCGCGAAGGTTGCGAACACGGTCGCCCGCGCATCCTCCGCTTCGTAGAGCTTGACCATGACGTCGTCGCTGAATTCGGCGTCGAACGGGATGTCGGGGGCGATCGAGCGCCAGACTCGCTCGACCGCCGCCCGTGCCGCCGCCGGCTCGCCGCGGAAGCGCACGATCATGTGGGTGTGGAACCCGGTCGGGGTGTTCTGGAACATGATCGGATCGAGCGTTTCGCGCATCGAGCGGAAGCGCGCGTCCCTGACCACGCCGATCACCGTCACCGGCACCAGTCCGACCTCGTTGTCGACCACGGCGGCGCGGAAGGTGCGGCCGACCGCGTCGGCCGGGTTGCTGACTCCGAGCCGCCTGGCGGCGAGCTCGTTGATCACGACGTTGGCGCCGCGAGCCGCCAGCGCCCGCTCGGCCGCGAGGTCCTGCGGAAACGGCGTCGTCATGTCATCCAGCGGCCGGTTCACGTCGTACCAGCGGCCGGCGATCAGGGTCATGCCCATCGCGTCGAAAAAGCCCTCGTCGACCTGGTACTGGCCGATGTTCACCGGGTCGGAACGGCCGGGCACCATCACGCCTGAATTGTTGTTGTTGTCGGTGGCGACGCCGATCGTCGTGCGTCCGACCGCTTCGACCATCGGCAGCCGCCGCACCGCCTCGACGATGCTGGGCGCGCGGCTGCCGAGCTGGCGCCGCGCCAGCTCGTCGACCTGCAGGATGTGGCTGCGGTTGTAGCCGGGATCGACGGTGCGGGCGTAGACCGTCTGGGCGTAGACGATCGCGGTGCAGATGATCAGCCCGATCGACACCGCAAACTGGCCGATCACCAGCGCGCTGCGCAGCCGGCCGGTACCGGGCGTCTCGTTGGTCGACTGGTTGGCCTTGAGCACCTGCGCTGGCTGGAATCGCGAGATGAAGAAGGCGGGGTAGAGGCCACCGAGCACGCCGACCGCAAGCACCAGCACCAGCACCGGCAGCGCGATCCCGCCTTCGCCGAAATAGGTCACCGACAAATTGGCTTCGAGGAAGGCGGCGTAGAACGGCATCAGCAGCTCGACCAGCGCCAGCGCCAGCAACATCGCGACCGATGCGATCAGCAGCGATTCGCCGATGAACTGGGCGATCAGCTGCTTGCGCGCGGCGCCCAGCGTCTTGCGCAGCGCCACCTCGCGGGCACGCTGGCTGGCGCGGGCGGTGGCGAGGTTGGTGAAGTTGATCACCGCCATGCCGAGGATCAAGAGGGCGATGGTGGCAAAGGTGATGATCGTGGTGCGGTCGTTGCCCGCCCGCATGGCGCCGTCCTGGGCTTCGCCAAGATGTATGTCGGTGAGGTTGACCAGGTGCCAGTCCTGGTCGTCGCCGGCGTTGAAGCGCGCTTCGCCGGCATATTCGTCGGGGATGTTGCGCCGTTCCCAGGCCGGCAGTCCGGCCTCGATGTCGCGCGGGTCGGCGCCGGGGCGAAGCTTCACATAGACCCAGCCGCTCTGGCACCCCCAGCATTCGAGCGCCTGCGGATTTTCCGCATTGAAGCGCACGAAATCGATCCGGCCGATCGTCGTCACTTCCATGTGCGAGCTGGTCGGCAGGTCGGCGAGGACGCCGGTGATGCGCAGGTCGAAATTGATGCCGCGGCTGATCAGCGAGATCGTCCGCCCCATGACGTTGGCGGTGCCGAAGCGGCGAACCGCCTCGGCGCGGGTGATCACCGCGGTGTTGACCTGGTCGAGCGCACTGGCGTCGCCCGCCAGCATCGGCAGCTCGATCACCCGCAACAAATTGTTGTCGACGAACAGGAAATCCTCGAGCGTCACCGTTTCGCCGTTGCCGACCATCACCGGCTCGGCCCGGGCGGCGTAGACCTCGCGCTCGACCTGCGGAAAATCGGCGGCGAGCCGCTTGCCCGCGGCATAGGGCGTCATCCGCAGCCTGACGTCCTCGCCGGTTTCGCGGTTGCGCCACCAGCTCTGGAACTGGTAGACATTCTCCCAGCCCGGCACCCAGCGGTCGTAGTTTCGCTCATACTGGACGAAGATCAGGATCATCAGGCAGGCCGCCATGCCGATCGCCAGCCCGACGATGTTGATGAACGCATAGGTGCGGTGCTTGGCCAGCGCCCGCAGGCCGACGGTCAGATAGTTGCGCCACATGGCTGTTCTCCAGTCCCTGGTTTGTCGTTCAATCCTTGCGCCGGCGGATGTTGCCGGTGCCGTAAATATCCTCGGTCACGCTACGGGGCTCGCCGCGGTAGACGATCTCGCCAGTGCCGTTGACGCGCGCGACGATGGTGTCGGTCACATGCGCCTCGGCATCTCCGGTTCCATCGATCTGGATGCGCGCTTCGCGCGCTTGCAGGTTCTCGAGATCGGCGTTGCCCGAGCCCTCGATTTCCACTTCGAGCTGGTCGACGCGTCCCGCGGCGGTGAACGAGCCGGAGCCGTGGCTGGCCAGCCTCAGCCGGCCGCCGTCCAGGCCGCTGATCCGGGCGTCGCCGCTGGCTTCGAGCTCGACGCGCTCGATTCGCGGCACAACGATCCGTGCCACCATCGCCCGGCGCACATGATAGCCTTGGCGGACCCGCAGATGCAGCGTGCCACGCTCGACGTCGGTGCGGATACTATCGATAAGATTGTCGTCGCCCTCGAGCTCGATCGCTGTGCTCGGGCCTATGCGGATTTCGACATCCAGGCAATCGTCGGCGATGACGTGGGTGAAATCGACGGCGGCGCGGGCCTGGCGCACGCGCACGCCCGAGCCGCGAACCGGCTCGCGCCCCGCGAAGCGGACTTCGATTCCCTCGGCCGAGTGGTCGATCCGGACGATCTGGGTGCGGC